>SECN01000027.1 GCA_004173515.1 Myxococcaceae bacterium
CCACCGCCGCCACCGATTCCGGGACGCCGGCGGCGACCGCGACGTGTTCCGCGCGCGACCTGAGCCCCGTGCCGAAGCCGACCGCGAAGCCCCTGCCCCCCGCGGCCGCGTCCATGCGCGAGCGCATCATCGCGGCGGCGGTGGCGTGCGACTACGCGGCGCTCCAGAAGCTGGGCGACGAGAACGGCAAGGCCGTGCGCTTCTCCTACGACCCCGACCAGGACATGGCCACCACCTGGCGCATCCAGGAGGAGTGGGCGGAGGCGCCGCAGCCCGTGCTGTCGCGGCTGGTCCAGGTCCTCAACCTGCCCTTCTACCAGGAGGGCAATCTCATCTACTGGCCCACCGCGTTCCGCGAGGGCGCCACCGACGCGGACTGGCGCGCGCTCAAGGGCCTGTATCCCGACAAGGACCTCCAGGCGATGCGCAAGGACAAGAGCTACCTGGGCTTCCGCGTCGGCATCACCCCGGACGGCGACTGGCAGCTCGCCGTCGCCGGGGACTGACGGCTCACTCGCGGGTGAGGAACCGCGCGACGGCCTCCTGCACCTCTTCGTCCCCCACCATCCCCACGTGGTCGGCCTTCGTCTCCAGCCGGTCCACGTGCAGGGGCGCGGGGGGCAGCGCGCGGGTCATCAGCACGGAGCCGTCGCCCGCGGCGATGATGGGGTCCTCGAACGTGGGCTTCCCGTCGATGACCCGGAAGGATTTGATCAACTGCTGCCCCACGCCCACCACCGCCAGCGTGCGGAACGGCGGGGGCGGCCCGTCGCGGTCGGAGAGCGACCGGGCCAGGCCCGAGCGCGCCGCCAGCATGCGCTCCAGCTGCCCGCGGTACGCTGGCTCCGAGCGCAGCCCCGCGTCCTGGAACACGCCCCAACCGCCCTGGATCCACGCCTCCGGCGAGTAGGCGTCGAAGGCCACCGGCTGACCGCTCGCGTCCACGAAGAAGTCGCTTTCGACGGGCAGCAACTGGAACGCGGACGCGAAGGTGAACAGCGCCTCCGGGGACAGCAGCGCGTGGTTGCGGCCCACCGGCGTGCCCAGCGTGAAGTCGTCGAACATGCCCGGCGCCCCGCCGAAGGGCGTGCCCAGGAACACCACCCGCTTCACGTGCCGCGCGCCCGCCCACGTGGGCTCGCCCGTGTCGTCGCCCAGGCCGTAGCGCAGGCACTGGAGCGTGATGAGGCCCCCCATGCTGTGCGCCACGATGTTCACCTTCACCTTGCCCCCGCGCTCCTCCGCCAGCGTGTCCAGCAGCGCGCACAGCCGCTTCGCCGTCTGCCGGTTGTCCTGGCGCCAGTCGTAGTCGAACACCACGAAGCCCGGCAGGCGGTCGCGCCCGAACTCCAGGAAGCCCTTGTAGACGTCGTACTTCGCCACCCACGGCAGCACCGTGAAGCGCGTCACCGGCCCGTCCGACTCCAGCGCGCCGAAGCGGGGCGAGGGTTTCTGGCCGGGAAACGTCAGCGCCAGCGAGCGCTCCCCGCGCGACAGCACATCCCCCACCGACACCCAGGCCCGCTCGCGCTCCGCGTCCGTCGAGGTGAGGAACGAACCCCGGTAGCCGTGGATGAAGACCGTCACCTCCTCACCCGTGGGCGGGGACACCGCGACGCGGGAGGCGGTGCAGGCGCTCAGCAACATCAGGACCGGGAGTGAAAACAGGCGCATGGGCCACGGTCTCGCTCACCGCCGCGCCGCAAGCAAGGACCGGCTGCGCGGGCCCGGACCTGTGACGCGTCAGCGGGAGCATGTGGGCGCGTCAGGTCCGCGCTGACACGTCCAGGAGGCCGGGATTGCCCTCCCGAGTCGACCCGCCTTCCACCCCCGCGTCCTCTTGCGCGCCCTGGCCTGTTGCGTGCAAAAGACAACAGAAGGCCGACCCGGTCCGGGTCGAGGGAGCTCACGGAACATGGATGCCATTGTCGAACAGTTGAAGGCGCTGGCCCTGACGGAGGCGCTGCCGCTCCTCATCAAGGTGGTCATCGCGCTGCTGGTCTGGTTCGTCGGCCGCACGGTCATTGGCGGCTTCCGCAAGGTGCTGGACATGGCCCTGCAGCGGCGGCAGCTGGACGCCACGCTGATCCGCTACATCGGGTCGCTCTTCACCGGCACCCTCACCATGATGCTGGTCATCGGCATCCTGGGCGTGATGGGCGTGGAGACCACGTCCTTCGCCGCGTTGATCGCCGCGGCGGGTATCGCCATCGGCGCCGCGTGGTCCGGACTGCTCGCCAACTTCGCCGCGGGCGTGTTCCTGCTGGTGCTGCGCCCCTTCCGCGTGGGCGAGGAGATCGCCGCCGGCGGCGTGACGGGCATCGTGCAGGAGATCGGCCTGTTCGTGACCACGCTGGACACGTCCGACAACGTGCGCATCTCCGTGGGCAACAACCAGATGTTCAGCGACAACATCGTCAATTACAGCCACCACCCGCACCGCAAGATGACCGTCAAGGTGCCGCTGCTGCACAGCGCGGACGCGCGGACGCTGATGCGGGCCCTGACGGACCGCATGGCCAGCGTGACGGGCGTGCAGGAAAAGCCCGCGCCCCAGGTGGAGGTGGGCGAGTTCACGCTCCACGGTCCCGTGCTGTCGGTGTGCATCTTCTGCAAGCCCACGGAGTTCAACGACACACAGGCGAACGTGGGCGAGGCCATCGTGGAGATCCTCCAGCTCGCCAACTACGGCGCGGCCTTCCCCGCCCCGGCCCTGTCCGAGCCCACGCTGCAAGCAAAGGCCGGCTGAGGTCCTGACGGTCAGCGGGAGGCGTTCAGGCCTCCCGTCACCGCCTCCAACAGGGCCTCGGTGCTGAAGGCGCCGTCGTGCCGGTGCCCGTTGGCGAAGAAGGTCGGCGTCCCGTTCACCCCGCTGCGTGCGCCGTCCATGAAGTCGCGCTGGATGCGCTCCGCGAACCGGTGCGACTCCAGGTCCTCGCTGAAGCGGTCCACATCCAGCGCCAGCCTTTTCGCGTGGGACAGCAGCCCGGACAGCCCCAACGCGTCCTGGTGCTCGAAGAGCAGGTCGTGCATCTCCCAGTAGCGCCCCTGCGCGCCCGCGGCCTCGGCGGCTTCCGCGGCCTGGAAGGCCTGGGGATGCGCCTGCGTCAGCGGGAAGTTGCGGAACACGAGCGCCATCCGGTCCCCCAACAGCTCCTGCAACCGCTTCACCTGTCCGTACGCCTGCCCGCAGTACGGACACTGGTAGTCGCCGTACTCCACCAGGATGAGGGGCGCATCGCGCCGGCCCTGGAGATGATCCTCCGCCCCGGGAGGTCTGCGCAGCCGGGTGCTCATGACCGCGCCTCCCCCGACGACGCCTTCGCGGACAGCTTCTCCAGCGCGTCCAGCACACCGTCCACGCCGGGGTTCACGTCCGGGCGCGACACGTCACTCCAGGCAATCACCCCGTCGCCGTCCAGCACGTACAGCGCGCGCTCGGAGACGCCCTCTGCTTCGCGCCACGCGTGGTAGCTCTGGGACACGGCCCCCTTGGGATGGAAGTCCGCAAGCAGCGGGAAGCGCAGCTTGCGCTCCTTCGCGAACGCCAGGTGGCTCCAGACGCTGTCCACCGACACGCCGAACACCCGCGCGCCGTGCCGCTGGAGCTCGGGCAGCACCTCGTTGAACAGGGCCAGCTCGTCGCTGCACACCGGACTGAAGTCCGCGGGATAGAAGACGAGCACCACGGGAGCCCCCGCCAGCGACGCCAGCGACACCGACTGCTCGGGCGTGGCGGCGAGCTGGAATGAGGGGGCCCGGGTACCGGGGGGCAGCGGGAGGGACAGGGGCGGCTTGGCTGTGGCCATGGGAGAAGTCCTCGCTGCCGTGAATCTGGGAGAGCCGCCCGGCCTCCGCCAACCCACCCCATGTCCAGGGTTCGACCCGTGGCTCCGACGCCTGCCGGCCACCGCCTCCCCCGCCCGGGCGCGCCTCCTCCCAGGCAGACGACCCGAGGGGCCGGGCACACCTGGCACGACATCCCGCGTCCTTCCTCCAACGAATGCAGAGGAAGATGCTCTTTCCGCAAATACCTGAATTCATTCAGGCCGACCTTGGAGCGCCCCCATGACAGGTCGCTCCGGGGCGGAATAGTCTTATCCACGTGAATTTGACCCACCCCCGCCGTCCTCCCCGGAAAAACGGCGCAGGGTGTCAAACCCACGGATGAAGAACAGGTCGGAGTCCACGCGAGCCCATCGCCCCGGGTGGCGCTCGCGTGCGGTGGCGTCCCCGAGTGCGGAGTCCATGAGATGAGCAGCCAGGAGCTGTCGAAGCGGATCGCGAACCTCTCACCGGAGAAGCGCGCCGAGCTGCTGAAGAAGATGGCCGCGCAGAAGGGGGCCGCGGGAGGCACTGCTCGCGGGCTCATCCCGGTCCAGGATCGTTCGCGGCCGCTGCCGCTGTCGTTCGCCCAGCAGCGGCTGTGGTTCATCGATCAGTTGGATCCGGGCAGCGCGCTCTTCAACGTGCCCATGGCGGTGCGCCTGGAGGGCTCGCTGGACGTGGCGGTGCTGGAGCGAGCGCTGCGCGAGGTGGTGCGCCGTCACGAGGTGCTGCGCACCACCTTCCGCGAGGACGCGGCGGGGCCGGTGCAGGTGGTGTCCGCGGAGCCGCACCTCACGCTGGAGCGGCGCGACGTCACGGGCGAGCCCCCCGACGCGGCGTGGCGGCTGGCGCGCGAGGCGGCGGCCCGTCCCTTCGACCTGGCGCAAGGCCCGCTCCTGCGCGCGTTGCTGCTGACGTCCGGCCCGGGGGAGCACCTGCTGGTGGTGGTGGTGCACCACATCGTCTCCGACGGATGGTCGATGACGCTGCTCGTGCGCGAGGTGGCGATGCTCTACGGCCTGCTCGTGAAGGGCATGCCTCCGGCCCTGCCCACGCTGGGCGTGCAGTACGCGGACTTCGGCGTGTGGCAGCGCGAGTGGCTCCAGGGCCCACGGCTGGAGAAGCAACTCGGTTACTGGAAGCAGCAGTTGGACGGCGCCCCGGCGGCGCTGGAGCTGCCCACCGACCTGCCGCGTCCGGCCATCCGCGACGGCCGGGGTGCCCGGCACGACGTGCACCTGTCGCGCGAGCTGATGGACGCGATGAAGGCGTTCGGTCAGCAGGAAGGCGCGTCGCTGTACATGGTGCTGCTGACGGGCTGGCAGTTGCTCATGTCGCGGTACTCGGGGCAGGACGACGTGACGGTGGGCTCGCCCATGGCGGGCCGCTCGCGCGGCGAGGTGGAGGGGCTCATCGGCCTCTTCGTCAACGCGCAGGTGTTGCGCACGCGCGTGGACGGCGACGCGTCCTTCCGCGCGCTGCTGCGTCAGGTGCGGGAGACGGTGCTCGGGGCCCAGGAGCACCAGGAGCTGCCCATCGAGCGGCTGGTGGAGGAGCTGCGTCCGGAGCGCATCCAGGGCCGCACGCCGTTCTTCCAGGTCATGCTCACGTTCCAGGCGTCCTTCCGGGGCGCGGCGACGGTGGAGGGCGTGAAGCTGGAGGCGTTGGAGCTCGACACGAACGCCGCGAAGTTCGACCTGACGCTCCAGGTGCTGGAGACGGAACAGGGCATCAAGGGCTACCTGGAGTACGCCACCGACATCTTCACCGCGCCCACCGCCGTGCGCATGGCGGAGCACCTGCGCCTGCTCTTGGAAGGCGCGCTCGCCCGTCCGAACGAAGCGGTGGCGCGGCTGCCGCTGCTCACCGCCGCCGAGCGCCAGCAGGTGCTCATCGACTGGAACGCCACGCACGCGCCCTTCCCGGAGGCGTGCATGCACTCGCTCTTCGAGGCCCAGGCCCGGCGCGCTCCGGAGGCGCTGGCGGCAATCTTCGAAGGGACCCAGCTGACGTACGCGCAACTGGATGCGCGGGCCAACCAGCTCGCGCACGCCCTGCGCCGCCGGGGCGTCCGTCCCGAGGTGCGCATCGCGCTGAGCGTGGAGCGTTCGCTCGACGTCGTCATCGGCCTGCTGGGCATCCTCAAGGCGGGCGGTGCGTGGGTGCCGGTGGATCCGCTGCTGCCGCGCGAGCGGCTGGCCTTCATGCTGGAGGACAGCGGCGCGGCGGTGCTCGTCACCCAGAGCGCGCTGGTGGACCGCTTCCCGCAGGCCCACCCGTCCCAGGCGCTCTGCCTGGACACCGAACGGGAGGCGCTCGCGGGTGAGCCGACGGACGCGCCCGAGACGGGCGTGACGCCCGCGCACCTGGCGTACCTGCTCTACACGTCCGGCAGCACCGGCACGCCCAAGGGCACGGCCGTGGAGCACCGGAGCGTGGCCAACCTCGTGACGCACGAGGCGGTGGCGTACGGCATCGGTCCGGGCAGCCGCGTGTTGCAGTTCGCGAGCCTGAGCTTCGACCTGTCGGTGGAGGAGATCTTCACCACGCTGTGCAACGGGGCCACGCTGGTGCTGGCGCCGCTGGACAAGCTGATGCCGGGCGCGCCGCTGCCCGTGCTGCTGCGGGAGCAGGGCCTCACCGTCATCAGCCTCACGCCCGCCGCGCTCGCGGCCACGTCGTCCGAGGGACTGCCCGAGGTGCGCACCGTCATCTCCGGAGGCGAAGCCCTGCCCGCGGACGTCGTCGCGCGCTGGGCCCCGGGGCGCAGGTTCCTCAACACCTACGGCCCCACCGAGGCCACGGTGGTGGCGACGCTCGGCGAGGTCGTGGCCAACGGGAGCGTGCCGTCCATCGGCCGGCCGCTCGCGAACGTGCGCGCGTACGTGCTGGATCCGCGCGGCGAGCCCGTGCCCGTGGGCGTGCGTGGCGAGCTGTATGTGGGCGGCGTGGGCGTGGCGCGAGGCTACGCGGGGCGCGCGGGCCTCACCGCCGAGCGCTTCGTGCCGGACGCCTTCTCTTCCGAGAGCGGGGCCCGGCTGTACCGCACGGGCGACGTGGTGCGCTGGCAGGCGGACGGCACGCTGGAGTTCGTGGGCCGCATCGACGCTCAGGTGAAGGTGCGCGGCTTCCGCATCGAGCTGGGCGAAATTGAAACCGTGCTGCGCGCGGGCCCGGCCGTGAAGGACGCGGTGGTGCTCGCCCGCGAGGACCACCCGGGCGACAAGCGGCTGGTGGCGTACGTCGTGTCGGACGCGCTGGATGTCGCGGCCCTGCGCGCGCACCTGAAGCAGCACCTGCCCGACTACATGGTGCCCGCTGCCTTCGTTTCCCTGGAGACGCTGCCGCTGACGAACAACGGCAAGGTGGACCGCAAGGCCCTGCCCGTCCCCGAGGCCACCGCGCGCACCCACGCCTACGAGGCGCCGGTGACGCCGCTGGAGGAGCAACTGGCGGAACTGTGGCGCGACGTGCTGCGCGTGCCCGCGGTGGGCCGCACCGACAACTTCTTCGAGTTGGGCGGCCACTCGCTGCTCGCCACGCAGTTGGTGGCCCGGGTGCGCGCCGCGCTCGACGTGGAGCTGCCCCTGCGCGCGCTCTTCGAGGCGCCCACCGTGGCCTCGCTCGCGGAGCGGTTGCAGCAGGCCCGGAGCGCCGCGCGGCTGCCGCCCCTCACCCGGACGACGACGGAGGGGCCCCAGCCCCTGTCCTTCGCGCAGCAGCGTCTCTGGTTCCTGGATCAGCTCGCGCCGGATGACGCGTCCTACAACCTCCCCGTCGCGCTGCGCCTCACCGGGCGCCTGGACGTGGAGGCCCTGCGCCGGTCCTTCGAAGCGCTCGTCCAGCGCCACGAAGCCCTGCGCACCACCTTCTTCGAACACGAGGGCCAGCCCTTCCAGCGCATCCACGCCCCGGCCGCGTGGGCGCTCCCCGTCCAGGACCTGTCCGCCCTGACCGCTTCCGAGGGTGAAGCAGAGACGGTGCGCCTGGCCACCCGCGAAGCGCGTCAGCCCTTCCACCTGGGTCAGGGGCCGCTCCTGCGCACCGCCCTGCTGCGCCTGTCGGAAGAGGCGCACGTGCTGCTGATGACGATGCACCACATCGTCTCCGACGCGTGGTCCATGGGCGTGCTCGTGAAGGAGCTGGCGACCCGCTACGCGGCCTTCAGCGCGGGCCGTGAGCCCGGCTTCGCGCCGCTGCCGGTGCAATACGCGGACTTCGCCGCGTGGCAGCGCCAGTGGTTGCAGGGCGAGGTGCTGGACGCGCAACTCGGTTACTGGAAGCAGCAGCTCGCGGACGCGCCCTCCGCGCTGGAGCTGCCCACCGACCGGCCGCGTCCGCCCGTGCAGTCGCGGCGCGGCGCCACGGTGCCGGTGAGCGTCCCCGCGACGCTGACGGCCTCCCTGCGCGCGCTGGCACAGAAGGAGGGCGCCACGCCCTTCATGCTGCTGCTCTCCGCGTTCCAGCTCCTGCTATCGCGCTACTCCACGCAGGATGATGTCTCCGTGGGCTCGCCCATCGCGGGCCGCACGCACGCGGAGGCCGAAGGGCTCATCGGCTTCTTCGTCAACACGCTGGTGCTGCGCGCGCGGATGCGTCCGGAGGAGTCGTTCCGCCAGTTGCTCGCGCAGGTGCGGGGCACCACGCTCGCGGCCTACGAGCACCAGCACGTCCCCTTCGAGAAGCTGGTGGAGGTCCTCCAGCCCTCGCGCGACCTGAGCCGCAGCCCGCTGTTCCAGGTGATGTTCGTGCTCCAGAACGCGCCCGCCGAAGCGCTGCGGGTGCCGGGTCTCGCCTTCCAGCCGGTCCCGCTGGAGGGCAACTCCGCACGCTTCGACCTGGCGCTCACGCTCTTCGAGGTGCCCCAGGGCCTCACCGGCTTCCTGGAGTACAGCAGCGACCTCTTCGACGCCGCGACGGTCCAGCGGCTGATGGGCCACTACGGCGTCCTGCTGGAGGCCATCGCCGCGAAGCCGGAGACGTCCATCGCGGCCCTGCCGTTGATGACGGAGCCAGAGCAGGCGCGGCTGCTGGTGGAGTGGAACCAGACGGACGTCGCGTTCCCGGACGACACCTGCATCCACCACGTCGTCGCCGGACAGGCCCGCCGCGTGCCGGACGCCCTCGCCGTGAGCCTGGGTGGGCGCGGTGTCACCTACGGAAGGCTCGACGCCTGGGCGCACCAGCTCGCGCTGCACCTGCACGCCGCGGGCGTCCGCCGGGGTGACCGCGTCGCCGTGCTGGCCGAGCGCTCGCCGGAGCTGGTGGCCGGACTGCTCGCCGCCCTCAAGGTGGGCGCCGCGTACGTGCCCATCGCGCCCGGCGTTCCGCCCGAACGCCTCGCCTTCATGCTGGAGGACTGCGCCGCCTCCCTGCTGCTCACCCAGCAGCACCTGCGCGCGGAGCTGCCCGCCCTCTCCACGCGCGTGTTGTCGCTGGAGACGGACATCGCGGTGCCCGCCGAGCCCCTGCCCGTGGCACCCGTGGGCGCGGAGGACCTCGCGTACGTCATCTACACCTCCGGCAGCACCGGCCGCCCCAAGGGCGTCGCCGTCCACCACCGGGGCCTGATGAACCTGGTGGCCTGGCATCAGCGCACGTACGCGCTGACGCCGGAGGACCGCACGGCGCTCACCGCCGGTGTGGCCTTCGACGCGTCCACGTGGGAGGTGTGGCCCTCGCTCGCCTCGGGCGCGAGCCTCGTCGTTCCGCCCGACGCCCTGCGCGCCGAGCCCGCCCAACTGCTGCGCTGGCTGGCCGACGAAGCCATCACCACCTGCTTCATGCCGACGCCCCTGGCCGAAGCGGTGCTGCGCGAGGAGTGGCCGAAGCCCATGGCCCTGCGCGCCCTGCTCACGGGTGGAGATGCGCTGCACCACGGTCCGTCCGCGTCGGTGCCCGCCACGCTCTTCAACCACTACGGCCCCACCGAAAGCACCGTCGTCGCCACCTTCACGCCCGTGCCCGCCGCCACGCGCGATGACGGCACGCGCCCGCCCATTGGCCGCCCCATCGCCAACACCCGCACGTACGTGCTGGATGCCGGGCTGCGTCCGGTGCCCATCGGCGTCCCGGGCGAGCTCTTCCTCGAAAGCGCGGGCCTCGCATGGGGCTATCTGGGCCAGCCCGCGATGAGCGCCGAGCGCTTCATCCCCCACCCCTTCGCGGCCACGCCTGGAGCGCGCCTCTACCGCACCGGCGACGTGGTGCGCTGGCGCGCCGACGGCCACCTGGACTACCTGCAGCGACTCGACTTCCAGGTGAAGGTGCGGGGCTTCCGCATCGAGCTGGGGGAAATCGAAGCCTCGCTGCTGGCGCACACCTCCGTGCACGAAGCCGTCATGCTGGCCCGCGAGGACGTGCCCGGCGACAAACGGCTCGTCGCGTACCTCGTCCCCGTGTCCGGACAGTCGGTGGACACCGCCGTCGTGCGCGCGTTCCTCAAGGAGCGGCTGCCCGAGTACATGGTGCCCTCCGCCTTCACCGTCCTGGAGGCCCTGCCGCTCAACGCCAACGGCAAGCTGGACCGCAAGGCGCTGCCCGCGCCCGACGCCTCGCCGCTCGCTGGCTTCGTCGCGCCCCGCTCTCCCACCGAGGAGAAGGTCGCCGGGGTTTTCGCCCACGTGCTGCGCCGCGAGCGGATCAGCGTCCACGACGACTTCTTCGCGCTCGGCGGCCACTCGCTGCTGGCCACGCAGCTGGTGTCGCGGATCCGCGCGGTCTTCAACGTCGAGCTGCCCCTGCGCGCGCTCTTCGAAGCGCCCACCGTGGCCGCGCTCGCCGAGCGCCTGTTGACGACGACCTCGGGTCCCCGGCTGCCGCCGCTCACCCGTGCCCGCGTCGAGGGCCCCCTGCCGCTGTCCTTCGCGCAGCAGCGCCTGTGGCTGTTGGATCAGCTCCAGCCGGGAGACGCGTCGTACAACATCCCCACGGCCCTGCGGCTGACGGGCCACGTCGACGTGGAGTCGCTGCGCCGCGCCTTCGAAGCGCTGGTCGCGCGCCACGACTCGCTGCGCACCACGCTCGTCCAGCACCAGGGTCAGGCCACCCAGCACGTCCACGCGCCGGCTGGCTGGACGCTGCCGCTCACCGACCTGTCCTCCCTGCCCGAAGCGCGGCGCGAGGAGGAGGCCCGGAGCCTCGCGGGTCAGGAGGCCCGGCGGCCCTTCGACCTGGAAGCAGGTCCGCTGCTGCGCACGTCGCTGGTGCGCCTGGGCACGGAGGAGCACGTGCTCCTGGTGACGATGCACCACATCGTCTCCGACGGCTGGTCCATGGGCGTGCTCGTGCGGGAGCTCACCGCGCTGTACGCGGCCTTCCACGCGGGCCAGGAAGCCAGCCTGCCGCCGCTGGCCGTGCAGTACTCGGACTTCACGGTCTGGCAGCGCGACTGGCTCCAGGGCGAGACGCTGGATGCGCAGCTCGGGTACTGGAAGGAGAAGCTCGCGGGCGCGCCGTCCGCGCTGGAGCTGCCCACCGACCACCCGCGTCCGTCCCTCCAGTCGTACCGGGGCTCGACGGTGCCCGTGCAGGTCCCGCGGTCCGTGTCCGAAGCGCTCAAGGCCCTGGCCCGGCGCGAAGGCGCCACGCCTTTCATGGTGCTGCTCGCGGCCTTCCAGGTGTTCCTGTCGCGCTACTCCGGCCAGGATGACATCAGCGTGGGTTCGCCCGTGGCGGGCCGCACGCACGCGGAGACCGAAGGGCTCATCGGCTTCTTCATCAACACGCTGGTGCTGCGCTCGCGGCTTGCGTCCGGGGAGTCGTTCCAGGCGCTGCTGGGTCAGGTGCGAGGCACGACGCTCGCGGCCTACGAGCATCAGCACCTGCCGTTCGAGAAGCTGGTGGAGGTCCTCCAGCCCGTGCGCGACCTGCGCCACAGTCCGCTGTTCCAGGTGATGTTCACCCTGCAGAACATGCCCACGGAGGAGCTGCGCGTCCCCGGGCTGTCCTTCCGTCAAGTGGAGGCGGAGACGAACTCCTCCAAGTTCGACCTCACCCTGCTGTTGCAGGACTCGCCGCAGGGCTTCCTGGGCAAGCTGGAGTACAGCACGGCGCTGTTCGAGCGCGGCACCGTGGAGCGGATGGCCGAGCACCTGAACACGCTGCTGGCGGCCGTGGCCGAAAGGCCCGAGCTGTCCGTGGCGGAGCTGCCCCTGCTCCCCGTGGAAGAGCGCCAGCGCCTGCTCGTGGGCTGGAACGACACCACCGTCGCAAGCCCCACGGACCTCCCGGTCCATGTCCACTTCGCGGTGCAGGCCCGCCGCACGCCACACGCCGTGGCCCTCGTCCTCGGGGACGCCACGCTGACGTACGGTGAACTCGACGCCCGCGCGAACCGGTTGGCCTGGCACCTGCGCTCCTTCGGCATCGTCCCGGGCGCGCGCGTGGGCCTCGCGGTGGAGCGCTCCTTCGAGCTGATCATCGCCACGCTCGCCATCCTCAAGGCCGGCGCCGCCTTCGTCCCCGTGGACCGCAACGCGCCCGTGGACCGCATCGCCGCTTTGTTGGAGGACGCCAACGTCGGCGTGACGCTCACCCACGAGCCCTTCGAGTCGCTGTTGCCCGCGACGGGCGTCTACCTCTGGTTGGATGAACAGCAGGCCGCCATCGCTGCCCGGCCGACGCACGCCCCCGAGGTCAGTGTGGACGGCGAGGCGCTGGCCTACGTGATGTTCACCTCCGGCAGCACCGGCCGCCCCAAGGGCGTCTGCGTGCCGCACCGGGGCATCACCCGACTGGTGCTCGGCAGCACCTTCATGCGCTTCGGCGCGGAAGAGGTCTGGCTCCAGTTCGCCCCTGTCGCCTTCGACGCCTCCACGCTCGAAATCTGGGGCGCGCTGCTGCATGGCGCGAAGCTCGTCCTCGCGCCCCCCCATGCCCTGTCGCTGGAGGAACTGGCCGCGCAGTTGCGTCAGCACCGCGTGACGACGCTGTGGCTGACCGCATCCCTCTTCGAGCAGATGGCGCTGCATCAGGGCGAAGCGCTCGCGCGGGTCGGCCAGGTGCTGTCTGGCGGCGACATCCTTCCCTCCGCCCGTGTGCGTGAACACCTGGCGCGGCTGCCCGAAGGCGCGGTCTTCATCAACGCCTACGGCCCGACGGAGAACACGACGTTCTCCACCACGTGGCCCATGCACCGCGACACCGTGGTGGGGGGGGCGGTGTCCATTGGCCGGCCCATTCCCAACTCCACCGTCTACGTGCTCGACGCGCACCTGCATCCGGCGCCCACGGGTGTGGCGGGCGAGCTGTACGTCGGCGGCCCCGGCCTCGCCTGGGGCTACCTGCACCGCCCCGAGCTGACCGCCGAGCGCTTCGTCCCGCATCCCTTCGCCACCACGCCCGGAGAACGGCTCTACCGCACCGGCGACAAGGTCCGCTGGTTGGCGAACGGGACGATCGACTTCCTGGGCCGCTTCGACTTCCAGGTGAAGGTGCGTGGCTTCCGCATCGAGCTGGGGGAGATCGAGAACGCGCTGCGCGCCACGGTCGGTGTCAGCGAGGCCATCGTCATCGCGCGCGGCTCGGATGGGGACAAGCGCCTCATCGGCTACCTCACCGCGCTCGAAAGCCACACGCTGGACACGGATGCGCTGAAGGGCCAGCTCAAGCAGCAATTGCCCGAGTACATGGTGCCCTCCGCGTTCGTCGTCCTGGACGCCCTGCCCCTCAACGCCAACGGCAAGGTGGACCGCAAGGCCCTGCCCGAACCGGGCGAGGCCCCCAGCACCTCCGACTTCGTCGCCCCGCGCAACGCCACCGAGGAGAAGCTGGCCGCCATCTTCGCGGAGGTCCTGCGTGTGGAGCGCGTCGGCATCCACGACGACTTCTTCGCGCTCGGGGGACACTCGCTGCTGGCCACCCAGCTCGTCTCGCGCGTGCGCGCCGCGTTCGGCGTGGAGCTGCAACTGCGAGCCCTCTTCGGCGCGCCCACCGTCGAGACCCTCGCGCCCCAGCTCGACGCGGCCCGGAGAACCGCGCTGCGCGCGCCTCCGCTGCGGCCCGTGTCGCGTGAGGAGGTCCTCCCGCTGTCCTTCGCGCAGCAGCGGCTCTGGTTCCTGGATCAGCTCTCGCCCGGAGACGTGTCGTACAACATCCCCACGGCCCTGCGGCTGACGGGACGCGTGGACGTGGAGTCGCTGCGCCGCGCCTTCGAATCCCTGGTCGCCCGCCACGAATCCCTGCGCACGACGTTCCGGGTGCACCAGGAACAGGCCACGCAGCACCTCCATGCACCGAGCGTCTGGGCGTTGCCCGTCGTGGACCTCTCCGCCCTGCCCGAAGCACGGCGGGAAGCCGAAGCCCGACGCAGCATCGAGGAGGACGCACGCCAGCCGTTCCACCTGGAGCACGGTCCGCTGCTGCGCACCCGGCTCGTGCGGCTGGGCGAAGAGGAGCACCTGTTGCTGGTGACGATGCACCACATCGTCTCCGACGGCTGGTCCATGGGCGTCCTCATCCGGGAGCTGGTGGCCTTCTACGAGGGCCACACCCGGGGCAGCGCGCCGGTGCTGGCCCCGCTGCCCGTGCAGTACGCGGACTTCGCGGCTTGGCAGCGTCGGTGGCTCCAGGGAGAGCCGCTGGATGCACAACTGGGCTACTGGAAGGCAAAGCTCGCGGGCGCGCCGTCCGCGCTGGAGCTGCTGACGGATCATCCGCGTCCCGCCATCCAGTCCCATGCGGGCGCGGCGCTCTCGCTGCGCGTTCCGAAGGCGACGTCCGACGCGCTCAAGGCGCTCGCCAGCCGTGAGGGCGTCACGCCCTTCATGGTGCTGCTCACGGCCTTCCAGGTGCTCCTGTCGCGCTACTCCGGCCAGGACGACATCAGCGTGGGAACGCCCATCGCGGGCCGCACCCAGTCAGAGACGGAGGGGCTCATCGGCTTCTTCGTCAACACGCTGGTGCTGCGCGCGCACGTCGAATCCCAGGCGACGTTCCAGCAGGTGCTGGAGCAGGTGCGCTGCACGACGCTGGAGGCGTATGACCACCAGCACCTGCCATTCGAGAAGCTGGTGGAGGTGCTCCAGCCCACGCGCGATCCGAGCCGCAGCCCGCTCTTCCAGGTGATGTTCACGCTGCAGAGCACCACCACCCAGGACCTGCGCGTCCCCGGCCTCGCCTTCCAACAGGTGGCGGCCGAAGCGCGCTCCGCGAAGTTCGACCTCACCCTCACGCTGCTGGAGTCCCCGGAGGGTTTCGTCGGAGACCTGGAGTACAGCACCGCCCTGTTCGAGCGCGGCACCGTGGAGCGGATGGCCGGGCACCTGAACACGCTGCTGGCAGCCGTGGCTGAGAATCCCCAGCGGTCCGTGGCGGAGCTGCCCCTGCTCTCCTCCGAGGAGCATCAGCGCCTGCTCGTGGACTGGAACGACACCACCGTCGCCAGCCCCATGGACACTCCGGTCCATGTCCACTTCGCCCAGCAGGCCGGCCGCACGCCGGATGCCGTGGCCCTCATCCTCGGGGACACCACGCTGACGTACGGGCAGCTCGAAGCCCGTGCCAATCAACTGGCCTGGCACCTGCGCTCGCTCGGCATCACGCCGGGCGCGAGCGTGGGCCTCGCGGTGGAGCGCTCCTTCGAGCTGATCATCGCCATCCTGGCCACCCTCAAGACCGGGGCCGCCTACGTTCCCGTGGACCGCAACGCGCCCGTGGACCGCATCGCCGCCCTGCTGGAGGACGCCGACGTCGGGGTGGTCATCACGCACCAGCCGTTCGCACCGCTGCTGCCGGCTTCCGGCGCCCGCGTCTGGCTGGATGCGCAGCAGGACGTCCTCGCCACGCTGCCAACGCATGCGCCCGACATCGACGTGGGGGGCGAAGCGCTGGCCTACGTGATGTTCACCTCCGGCAGCACCGGTCGCCCCAAGGGTGTCTGCGTGCCGCACCGGGGCATCACCCGACTGGTGCTCGGCAACACCTTCATGCGCTTCGGCGCGGAGGACGTCTGGCTCCAGTTCGCCCCTGTCGCCTTCGACGCGTCCACGCTCGAGATCTGGGGCGCGCTGCTGCATGGCGCGAAGCTCGTCCTCGCGCCTCCTCATGCCATGTCGCTGGAGGAGCTGGCCTCGCAGTTGCGTCAGCACCGCGTGACGTCGTTGTTCCAGACGACCGCGCTGTTCGAGCAGATGGCGCTGCACCAGGGAGAGACCCTCGCGGGCGTGCGCCATTTGCTCGCGGGCGGTGACGTGATGCCGTGGTCCCGTCTGCGCGCTCACCTGGCCCGTCTGCCCGAAGGCTCGACGTTCGTGCATGCCTATGGCCCGACGGAGAACACGACGTTCTCCACCACGCTGACCATGGACCGCGACACCGTGGTGAACGGCCCGGCCTCCATCGGTGGGGCCATCTCCAACTCCACCGTCTACGTTCTCGACGCGCACCTGCGTCCGGCGCCCACGGGCGTCGCGGGCGAGCTGTATGTCGGCGGCCCCGGCCTCGCCTGGGGTTACCTGCACCGTCCCGAGCTGACCGCCGAGCGCTTCGTCCCGCATCCCTTCGCCACCACGCCCGGAGAACGCCTCTACCGCACCGGCGACAAGGTCCGCTGGCTGGCGAACGGGACCATCGACTTCCTGGGCCGCTTCGACTTCCAGGTGAAGGTGCGTGGCTTCCGCATCGAGCTGGGGGAGATCGAAACCGCGCTGCGCGCATCCAGCGGCGTCAACGAAGCCGTCGTCGTCGCGCGCGGCTCGGATGGGGACAAGCGCCTCATCGGCTACCTCACCGCGCTCGAAGGCCACACGCTGGACACGGATGCGCTGAAGGGCCAGCTCAAGCAGCACCTGCCCGAGTACATGGTGCCCTCCGCGTTCGTCGTCCTGGACGCCCTGCCCCTCAACGCCAACGGCAAGGTGGACCGCAAGGCCCTGCCCGAACCGGGGGATGCGCCTCGCGCCGCCGACTTCGTCGCCCCGCGCAACACCACCGAGGAGAAGCTGGCCGCCATCTTCGCGGAGGTCCTGCGCGTGGAGCGCGTCGGCATCCGCGATGACTTCTTCGCGCTCGGGGGGCACTCGCTGCTGGCCACCCAGCTCGTCTCGCGAGTGCGTGCCGCGTTCGATGTGGAACTGCCGCTGCGGGCCCTCTTCGGTGCGCCCACCGTCGAAGCCCTGGCGCCCAGGCTCGAAGGCGCCCAGCCCGCGGCGCTCCGAGCCCCGCCGCTGCGACCCGCGTCGCGAGAGGGCGCCATTCCGCTCTCGTTCGCGCAGCAGCGTCTGTGGCTGTTGGATCAGTTCCAGCCCGGAGACGCGTCGTACAACATCCCCACGGCCCTGCGGCTGACGGGACGCGTGGACGTGGAGTCACTGCGTCGCGCCTTCGAGGCCCTGGTCGCCCGCCACGAGCCCCTGCGCACCACGCTCTCCGAAGCCCACGAAGCACCAGCGCAGCGCATCCAACCGGCGTCCGGCTGGGACCTGCCCGTCATCGAACTGACGTCGCTTCCCGAATCGCAGCGCGAGGAGGAGGCGCGGCGCCTGGCGATCACGGAGGCCCGTCGTCCCTTCCAGCTCTCCACGGGGCCGCTGATGCGCTCCGTGCTGGTGCGGCTGGGTGAAGAAGAGCACCTGCTGCTGATGACGATGCACCACATCGTCTCCGACGGCTGGTCCATGGGCGTGCTCGTCCGCGAACTCACCGCGATGTACGTGGCCTTCCATGCGGGTCAGGAACCCGTCCTCGCACCACTGCCGGTGCAGTACGCGGACTTCGCGACGTGGCAGCGCGACTGGCTCCAGGGCGAGGTCCTGGACGCGCAGATCGGTTACTGGAAGGAGAAGCTCGCGGGAGCGCCGGCCGCGCTGGAGCTGCCCACGGACCATCCGCGCCCGCCCGTGCAGTCGCACCGGGGCGCCAAGGTGGACCTGCGCATCCCCGCGCCGGTGGCGGACGCGCTCAAGGCGCTGGCCCAGCGGGAGGGTGCCACGCCCTTCATGACGCTGCTCGCGGCGTTCCAGGTGCTCCTGTCGCGCTACTCCGCGCAGGACGACATCAGCGTGGGTTCTCCCATCGCAGGCCGCACGCAGGCGGAGACCGAAGGACTCATCGGCTTCTTCGTCAACACGCTGGTGCTGCGCTCCCAGGTGAATCCGAGGGCGACCTTCCGCGAGCTGTTGGCGCAGGTGCGTGGCACCACGCTGGCAGCCTATGAGCACCAGCACCTGCCGTTCGAGAAGCTCGTTGAAGCCATCCAGCCCACGCGCGACCTGAGTCGCGGGCCGCTCTTCCAGGCGATGTTCGTCCTGCAGAACACGCCGAACGAGGCCGTGCGCCTGCCGGGCATGGCCATGCAGACGCTGCCGCTGGAGACCCAGTTCGCCAAGTTCGACCTCTCGCTGGCACTGCGCGAGTCAGGCTCGGAGCTGCTTGGCGCGCTGGAGTACGCGACCGACCTGTTCGATGCGTCGACTGTCCAGCGCATGGCCGGTCACCTGGGCGTCCTGCTGGAGGCCATCGCGGCGAAGCCTGACAGGCGCCTTGCGGACCTGCCCCTGCTCACCGAGGCCGAGCGTCACCAGCTCCTCGTCGAGTGGAATCCCGCCTCGGCTCCGGCTCCGCGCGAGTCGAGCATCTCCGCCCTCGTCGAAGCCCAGGTACTTCGTACGCCGGACGCCGTCGCCATCATCACCCCGGAGCGCCGCCTGACGTACCGCGAGGTCGATGCTCGGGCCAATCAGTTGGCGCATCGCCTGCGCGGACTCGGCGTCGGCCCTGAAGTGCGCGTCGGCCTGTGCGTCGAGCGTACCGAGGACCTCGTCATCGGCGTGCTCGGCATCCTCAAGGCCGGTGGCGCCTATGTGCCGCTGGATCCTAGCTACCCGCGCGAGCGCCTGGGTTGGCTGCTGGAGGACGCGCAGGGCCCCGCCCTCGTGGCCCACTCGCACCTGCTCGCCTCTCTGCCCGAACACTCCGCCACCGCGGTGTGCCTCGACACGGACGTGGAGCTGGCGAAGCATCCCACCACCGTTCCGGACGTGGGCATCCTCCCGGGCCACCTCGCCTACCTCATCTACACCTCCGGCAGCACCGGCCGTCCCAAGGGCGTCGCCATCACCCATGGCAACGCTGTCGCCTTCCTCCACTGGGCCCTGGCCACCTTCTCCAAGGAAGAGTTGAAGGGCGTCCTCGCCGCGACGAGCGTCAACTTCGACCTCTCCGTCTTCGAGCTCTTCACTCCGCTCTCCAGCGGTGGCGCCGTCGTGATGGCGCGCAATGCCTTGCACTTGCCGGAGCTGGCCACCGCCTCGGAAGTCACCCTCATCAACACCGTGCCCTCCGCCATGGCCCAGTTGGTGCGCCTGGGCGCCGTGCCCCCAAGCGTGCGCGTCATCAACCTCGCCGGTGAAGCCCTCCCCGATACTCTCGCCAAGCAGGTCTACGGCGTTCCCTCCGTCCAGAAGCTCTTCAACCTCTACGGGCCTTCCGAGGACACCACCTACTCCACCGGCTCCCTCGTGGGCCGTGACGAAGTGCCTCTTATCGGAAGGCCGCTGACAGACACGCGCGCCTACGTCCTGGACGCTGCGCTGCATCCCGTCCCCGTGGGCGTCGCAGGCGAGCTGTACCTCGCCGGTGAAGGCCAGGCGCGCGGCTACCTGCTGCGCCCGGACCTTACCGCCGAGCGCTTCATCCCCGAGCCCTACGGCCCGCCCGGTGGCCGCATGTACCGCACCGGCGACCGCGTCCGGTATCGCGAGGACGGACGCCTGGAGTACCTGGGCCGCATCGACTTCCAGGTGAAGGTGCGTGGCTTCCGCATCGAACTCGGTGAGGTCGAGTCCGCCCTGCGCAAGGCCCCCAGCGTCAAGGACGCCGTCGTCGTCGCCAGGGGCGAAGCCGCCGACAAGCGCCTCGTCGCCTACGTCGTCGCCAAGTCGGGCGAAGTGCTGGAGTCCGAAGCCCTCAAGGCCCACCTGCGTCAGGGCCTGCCCGAGTACATGGTGCCCGGCACCGTCGTCGTCCTGGAGGCCCTCCCCCTCAACTCCAACGGCAAGGTCGACCGCAAGGCCTTGCCCGAGCCCGAAGCTCCTCGGTCGGGCAGCAGCTACGAAGCACCGCGCACACCGGTCGAGGAGAAACTCGCGGCGCTCTGGGCGGAAGTGCTGCGGGTGCCTCGGGTCGGCGTGAAGGACTCCTTCTTCGAACTGGGCGGCCATTCGCTGCTCGCGACGCAGGTGGTGTCACGCGTGCGTGCGGAGCTGGGCGTGGAGTTGCCCCTGCGCGCGCTCTTCGAATCGCCGACGGTGGAAGCGCTGGCCAGTCGCATGGCCGGGTTCACCAGCTCCAGCGCTCCGGCGATCACCCGCGTCTCACGAGAAGGAACGCTGCCGCTGTCGTTCGCGCAGCAGCGCCTGTGGCTGCTGGATCAACTCCAGCCGGAGGACGCGTCCTACAACCTGCCCACCGCGCTCCAGCTCACCGGACAGGTGGACGTGGACGCCCTGCGCCGGGCCTTCGAGGCCCTGGTCCAGCGCCACGAAGCCCTGCGCACCACCTTCCAGGATCGTCAGGGACAGCCGTCGCAGACCCTCCACGCTCCGGGCGAATGGAAGCTGCCCATCGTGGATCTCTCCGCGCTGCCCGAAGCACGGCGGCAGGAAGAAGCCCGACGGCTGGCCGACGAAGAGACGCGGCGTCCGTTCCAGCTCGCCACGGGTCCGCTGCTGCGCAGCAGCCTGATCCGACTGGGCGCGGAGGAGCACCTTCTGCTGGTGACGATGCACCACATCGTCTCCGACGGCTGGTCCATGGGCGTGCTCGTCCGCGAGATGGCGGACTTCTACCGGTCCTTCACCACGGGAAACACACCGGCCCTCGCGCCGCTGCCCGTGCAGTACGTGGACTTCTCGGCATGGCAGCGCCAGTGGCTCCAGGGCGCGGTCCTCGACGCGCAGATCGGCTACTGGAAGGAGAAGCTCGCGGGCGCTCCCGCCGCGCTGGAGCTGCCTACCGATCGCCCGCGTCCCCCGGAGCAATCGCATCGCGGCGCCAAGGTGGACCTGCACGTCCCCATGCACATCGCGGAGGCCCTCAAGGCGCTGGCGCAGCGGGAGGGCGCTACGCCCTTCATGACGCTGCTCGCGGCCTTCCAGGTGCTCCTGTCGCGCTACTCCGCGCAGGACGACATCAGCGTGGGTTCGCCCATCGCGGGTCGCACACAGGCGGAGACCGAAGGACTCATCGGCTTCTTCGTCAACACGCTCGTGCTGCGCTCGCGGCTGGGGGCGCGTGACACGTTCCGTGAGCTGCTGGCACAGGTGCGCGGCACCACGCTCGCGGCCTACGAGCACCAGCACCTGCCGTTCGAGAAGCTGGTCGAAGCCGTACAGCCCACGCGCGACCTGAGCCGAGGCCCACTCTTCCAGGCGATGTTCATCCTGCAGAACACGCCCAACGAGGCCATGCGCCTGCCGGGCCTGTCCATCCAGCCACTGCCGCTGGAGGCCCACTTCGCCAAGTTCGACCTGACGCTGGCGCTTCAGGACGCTCCGACCGGAATGGTGGGCGCGCTGGAGTACGCGACCGACCTGTTCGATGCGTCGACTGTCCAGCGCATGGCCGGTCACCTGGGCGTCCTGCTGGAGGCCATCGCGGCGAAGCCCGACACCCGGCTCGCGGACCTGCCCCTGCTCACCGAGGCCGAGCGTCACCAGCTTCTCGTCGAGTGGAATCCCGCCTCGGCCCCGGCCCAGCGTGAAGACAGCATCTCCGCCCTCGTCGAGGCGCAGGTGCTCCGTACGCCGGACGCCGTCGCCGTCATTACTCCCGAGCGCCGACTCACCTACCGCGAGGTCGATGCACGCGCGAACCAACTCGCGCATCGCCTGCGCGGACTCGGCGTCGGCCCTGAAGTGCGCGTCGGCCTGTGCGTCGAGCGCACCGAGGACCTCGTCATCGGCGTGCTCGGCATCCTCAAGGCTGGTGGCGCCTACGTGCCGTTGGATCCCAGCTATCCGCGTGAGCGCCTGGGTTGGCTGCTGGAGGACGCGCAAGGCCCCGCCCTCGTGGCCCATTCGCATCTGCTCGCCTCCCTGCCTGAGCACTCCGCGACCGCGGTGTGCCTCGACACGGACGTGGAGCTGGCGAAGCAGCCCACCACCGCTCCGGACGTGGGCATCCTCCCGGGCCACCTCGCCTACCTCATCTACACCTCGGGCAGCACCGGCCGTCCCAAGGGCGTCGCCATCACCCACGGCAACGCCGTCGCCTTCCTCCACTGGGCCCTGGCCACCTTCTCCAAGGAAGAGTTGAAGGGCGTCCTCGCCGCGACGAGCGTCAACTTCGACCTCTCCGTCTTCGAGCTCTTCGCTCCGCTCTCCAGCGGTGGCGCCGTCGTGATGGCGCGCAATGCCTTGCACTTGCCGGAGCTGGCCACCGCCTCGGAAGTCACGCTCATCAACACCGTGCCCTCCGCCATGGCCCAGTTGGTGCGCCTGGGCGCCGTGCCCCCAAGCGTGCGCGTCATCAACCTCGCCGGTGAAGCCCTCCCCGACACCCTTGCGAAGCAGGTCTACGGCGTTCCCTCCGTCCAGAAGCTCTTCAACCTCTACGGACCCTCCGAGGACACCACCTACTCCACCGGCTCCCTCGTGGGCCGTGACGAAGTGCCTCTCATCGGAAGGCCGCTGACAGACACGCGCGCCTACGTCCTCGACGCCTCGCTGCATCCGGTTCCGGTGGGTGTCGCCGGAGAGCTGTACCTCGCCGGTGAAGGCCAGGCGCGCGGCTACCTGCTGCGCCCGGACCTCACCGCCGAGCGCTTCATCCCAGAGCCCTACGGCCCGCCCGGTGGCCGCATGTACCGCACCGGCGACCGCGTCCGGTATCGCGAGGACGGACGACTCGAGTACCTGGGCCGCATCGACTTCCAGGTGAAGGTGCGTGGCTTCCGCATCGAACTCGGCGAAGTCGAGTCCGCCCTGCGCAAGGCCCCCAGCGTCAAGGACGCCGTCGTCGTCGCCAGGGGCGAAGCCGCCGACAAGCGCCTCGTCGCCTACGTCGTCGCCAAGGCGGGTGAAACGCTGGAGTCCGAAGCCCTCAAGGTCCACCTGCGCCAGGGCCTGCCCGAGTACATGGTGCCCGGCACCCTCGTCGTCCTGGACGCCCTGCCCCTCAACTCCAACGGCAAGGTCGACCGCAAGGCACTGCCCGAGCCCGAGGCTCCCAGGTCCACCAGCACGTACGTGGCCCCCAGCACCGAGACGGAAGCGAAGCTGGCCGCCATCTGGGCCGAGGTGCTCCGACTGCCGCGCGTCGGCGTGAAGGATTCCTTCTTCGAACTGGGCGGCCATTCGCTGCTCGCGACGCAGGTGGTGTCACGCGTCCGCGCGGAGCTGGGCGTAGAGCTGCCCCTGCGTGCGCTCTTCGAGTCCCCGACGGTCGAAGGAGTGGCTGGACGCCTGTCCGGGTTCACGAGCGCCAGCACATCGGTGATCAAGCGCGTCCCACGCGAAGGGACGTTGCCGCTGTCGTTCGCGCAGCAGCGCCTGTGGCTGTTGGATCAACTCCAGCCGGAGGACGCGTCCTACAACCTGCCCATCGCGCTCCAGCTCACCGGACGCCTGGACGTGGACGCCCTGCGCCGGGCCTTCGAGGCCCTGGTCCAGCGCCACGAAGCCCTGCGCACCACGTTCCACGAGTACCAGGGACAGCCCACCCAGGTCCTTCACGTTTCGGGGGAATGGAAGTTGCCACTCGTGGACCTCTCCACCGTGCCCGAAGCACAGCGCGAAGAGGAAGCACGGCGGTTGGCTGATGCGGAGACACGGCGTCCGTTCCAGCTCACCACGGGGCCGCTGCTGCGCAGCACGCTGATCCGCATGAGCACGGAGGAGCACCTGCTGCTGGTGACGATGCACCACATCGTCTCCGACGGTTGGTCCATGGGCGTGCTCGTCCGTGAACTCACCGCGTTGTACGTGGCCTTCGAGGCGGGCCAGGAGTCCACCCTGCCGCCACTGCCCGTGCAGTACGCGGACTTCTCGGCATGGCAGCGCGACTGGCTCCAGGGCGATGCACTGGATGCGCAGATCGGCTACTGGAAGCAGAAGCTCGCGGGAGCACCGGTCGCGCTGGAGCTGCCCACGGATCATCCGCGTCCCCCCGTGCAGTCGCACCGGGGCGCCAAGGTGGACCTGCGCGTCCCCGCGCAGGTCGCGGACGCCCTCAAGGCACTGGCCCAGCGGGAGGGTGCCACGCCCTTCATGATGCTGCTCGCGGCGTTCCAAATCCTGCTGTCGCGCTACTCCGCGCAGGACGACATCAGCGTCGGCTCGCCCATCGCTGGCCGCACCCGCGCGGAAACGGAGGGGCTGATCGGCTTCTTCGTCAACACGCTCGTGCTGCGCTCGCAGGTCAATCCGAGGGCGACCTTCCGTGAGCTGTTGGCGCAGGTGCGTGGCACCACGCTCGCGGCCTATGAGCACCAGCATCTGCCGTTCGAGAAGCTCGTCGAAGCAGTGCAACTGCCGCGCGACTTGAGCCGGGGCCCGCTCTTCCAGGCGATGTTCATCCTGCAGAACACGCCCAACGAAGCCGTGCGCCTGCCGGGTCTCTCCCTGCGGACGCTGCCGCTGGAGGGCTACTTCTCCAAGTTCGACCTGACGCTGGCGCTTCAAGACGCTCCGACCGGAATGGTGGGCGCGCTGGAGTACGCGACCGACCTGTTCGATGCGTCGACCATCCAGCGCATGGCGGGCCACTTCGGTGTCCTGCTGGAGGCCATCGCGGCGAAGCCAGACACCCGGCTCGCGGACCTGCCCCTGCTCACCGAGGCCGAGCGTCACCAGCTTCTCGTCGAGTGGAATCCCGCCTCCGCTCCGGCTCAGCGTGACGCCAGCATCCCAGCGCTGGTGGAAGCCCAGGCGCATCGCACGCCGGACGCCGTCGCCGTCATCACTCCGGAGCGCCGCCTCACGTACCGCGAGGTCGATGCTCGCGCGAACCAACTCGCGCATCGGCTGCGTGGATTGGGTGTGGGCCCCGAAGTGCGCGTCGGCCTGTGCGTCGAGCGTACCGAAGACCTCGTCATCGGCGTGCTTGGCATCCTCAAGGCCGGCGGCGCCTACGTGCCGTTGGACCCCAGCTATCCGCGTGAGCGTCTGGGTTGGCTGCTGGAGGACGCGCAGGGCCCCGCCCTCGTCGCCCACTCGCACCTGCTCGCCTCCCTGCCCGAACACTCCGCCACCGCGGTGTGCCTCGACACGGACGTGGAGCTGGCGAAGCAGCCCACCACCGCTCCGGACGTGGGCATCCTCCCGGGCCACCTCGCCTACCTCATCTACACCTCCGGCAGCACCGGACGTCCCAAGGGCGTCGCCATCACCCATGGCAACGCTGTCGCCTTCCTCCACTGGGCCCTGGCCACCTTCTCCAAGGAGGAACTGAAGGGCGTCCTCGCCGCGACGAGCGTCAACTTCGACCTCTCCGTCTTCGAGCTCTTCGCTCCGCTCTCCAGCGGCGGCGCCGTCGTGATGGCGCGCAATGCCTTGCACCTGCCGGAGCTGGCCACCGCCTCGGAAGTCACCCTCATCAACACCGTGCCCTCCGCCATGGCCCAGTTGGTGCGCCTGGGCGCCGTGCCCCCAAGCGTGCGTGTCATCAACCTCGCCGGTGAAGCCCTCCCCGATACCCTCGCCAAGCAGGTCTACGGCGTTCCCTCCGTCCAGAAGCTCTTCAACCTCTACGGCCCCTCCGAGGACACCACCTACTCCACCGGCTCCCTCGTGGGCCGTGACGAAGTGCCCCTCATCGGCCGTCCCCTCACCGACACGCGCGCCTACGTGCTGGATGCCGCCCTGCATCCCGTCCCCGTGGGTGTCGCGGGTGAGCTGTACCTCGCCGGTGAAGGCCAAGCGCGCGGCTACCTGCTGCGCCCGGACCTCACCGCCGAGCGCTTCCTCCCCGAGCCCTATGGCCCGCCCGGTGGCCGCATGTACCGCACCGGGGACCGCGTCCGGTATCGCGAGGACGGACGCCTGGAGTACCTGGGCCGCATCGACTTCCAGGTGAAGGTGCGTGGCTTCCGCATCGAACTCGGTGAAGTCGAGTCCGCCCTGCGCAAGGCCCCCAGCGTCAAGGACGCCGTCGTCGTCGCCAGGGGTGAGGCCGCCGACAAGCGCCTCGTCGCCTACGTCGTCGCCAAGGCCGGTGAGTCCCTGGAGTCCGAAGCCCTCAAGGCCCACCTGCGCCAGGGCCTGCCCGAGTACATGGTGCCCGGCACCCTCGTCGTCCTGGACGCTCTGCCCCTCAACTCCAACGGCAAGGTCGACCGCAAGGCCCTGCCAGAGCCCGAGGCCCCCAGGTCCACCAGCACGTACGTGGCCCCCAGCACCGAGACGGAAGCAAAGCTGGCCGCCATCTGGGCCGAGGTGCTCCGACTGCCGCGCGTCGGCGTGAGGGACTCCTTCTTCGAACTGGGCGGCCATTCGCTGCTCGCGACGCAAGTCGTGTCACGCGTCCGCGCGGAGCTGGGCGTGGAGCTGCCCCTGCGTGCGCTCTTCGAGTCCCCGACAGTGGAGGGCCTTGCTCGCTACTCCGGCACCCGCGCCACGACGCGGGTGCAGGTCTCGCGCGAAGGCACGCAGCCGCTGTCGTTCGCGCAGCAGCGGCTGTGGCTCATGGATCAGCTCGAGCCGCTCAGCCCGCTCTACAACCTGCCCGTGGCGGTGCGCCTGGACGGCCATCTGCGCGCGGACATGCTGGAGCAGGCGCTGCGGGAGATCGTGCGGCGCCACGGAGCCCTGCGCACCACGTTCGCGCAGGTGGACGGCGAGCCCGTCCAGGTCATCCATCCGGAAGTCGTCCTGCCCCTGGGCTTCGTCGACCTCTCGGGCGTGGAAGAGGCCCAGCGTGAAGCCGAGGCCCGGTCGCGGGTGGAGCAGGAGATCCGCCGGCCGTTCGACCTGCGCACCGGTCCGCTCGTGCGCACGCTGCTGCTCAAGCTGTCCGAACAGGAGCATGTGCTCGTCATCAACATGCACCACGTCATCTCCGACGGATGGTCCCTGGGGGTGCTGGTGCGCGAGGTGGGCGCGCTCTACGCGGCGTACTCAGAAGGCCAGCCGTCGCCGCTGCCGGAGCTACCTGTTCAGTACTCGGACTACGCGGCCTGGCAGCGCCAGACGCTCAGCGGAGAGACCCTGCGCGGGGAAGTGGCCTACTGGGAGGAGAAGCTCTCCGGTGCGCTGTCCGTGCTGGAGCTGCCCACCGACCGGCCCCGTCCGGCGATCCGCGACAGCGCGGGCGCGACCTTCCACTTCACCCTGCCCCGCCCACTGACCGAGAAGCTGCGGAGCCTGGGCCGTCACGAGGGCGGCTCGCTGTTCATGGTGCTGCTCGCGAGCTGGCAGGCCCTGCTGTCGCGCTACACCGGCCAGCAGGACTTCGCGGTGGGCTCGCCCATCGCGGGACGCACCCGGGCGGAGACCGAAGGACTCATCGGCTTCTTCGTCAACACGCTCGTGCTGCGCGCGAAGGTGGAGGGCGGACAGTCGTTCCGCTCGCTGCTCCAGCAGGTGCGCACCACCGTGCTGGAGGCGTACGAGCACCAGGACGTCCCGTTCGAGAAGCTGGTGGAGGTGCTGCAACCGGCGCGCAACCTCAGCCACACGCCGTTCTTCCAGACGCTGCTGGCGCTCCAGAACGTGCCCACGGAGGACCTGCGCCTGCCCGGGCTGCGCCTCCAGGGTCTGGCGTTCGAGCCGCGGACGTCCAAGTTCGACCTGAGCGCCTTCTTCATGGAGACGCCGGACGGGCTGCGCGGAATGCTGGAGTACAGCACCGCGCTGTTCGACCCGAGCACCGTGAGGCGGATGGCCGACCACCTGAGCCTGCTGCTGGAGGCCGTGGCCTCGAGCCCCGAGCTGTCCGTGGCGGAGCTGCCCCTGCTCTCCTCCGAGGAGCGTCAGCGCCTGCTCGTGGACTGGAATGACACCGCCGTTGCCAGCCCCACGGACCTCCCCGTCCACGTCCACTTCGCGGAGCAGGCCCGCCGCACGCCGCACGCCGTGGCCCTCGTCCTCGGGGACGCCACGCTGACGTACGGTGAACTCGAAGCTCGCGCCAACCAGTTGGCCTGGCACCTGCGCTCGCTCGGCATCACGCCTGGGGCGCGCGTGGGGCTCGCGGTGGAGCGCTCCTTCGAGCTGATCATCGCCACGCTCGCCATCCTCAAGGCCGGCGCCGCCTTCGTCCCCGTGGACCGCAATGCCCCCGTGGATCGCATCGCCGCCCAGTTGGAGGACGCAGACGTCAGCGTGACGCTCACCCACCCGCCCTTCGCTGCGTTGCTGCCCGCATCCGGCGCCCGTGTCTGGCTGGATGCGCAACGGGACGTCCTCGCCGCGCTGCCCACGCACGCTCCGGACCTCATCGTGGACGGCGAGGCGCTGGCCTACGTGATGTTCACCTCCGGCAGCACCGGCCGTCCCAAGGGCGTCTGCGTGCCGCACCGGGGCATCACCCGCCTGGTGCTCGGCAACAGCTTCATGCGCTTCGGTCCGGACGAGGTCTGGCTCCAACTGGCGCCCGTCGCCTTCGACGCCTCGACGCTCGAAATCTGGGGCGCGCTGCTGCACGGCTCGAAGCTCGTCCTCGCGCCGCCCCAGCCGCTCTCGCTGGAGGAGCTTGCCGCGCTGCTGCGTCACCACCGCGTGACGACGTCGTGGCTGACCGCGGCCCTCTTCGAACAGATGGCGCTGCATCAGGGCGAGGCGCTCGCCGGCGTGCGCCAACTCCTGGCGGGTGGCGACGTCCTGCCCGCCGCCCGCGTGCGGGAGCATCTGGCCCGCATCCCCGAAGGCGCCGTCCTCATCAACGGCTACGGCCCGACCGAGAACACGACGTTCTCCGCGACGGCGACCCTGCGCCACGACACGCGGGTGGAGGGCCCGGTGTCCATCGGCCGGCCCCTCTCCAACGCCACCACCTTCGTGCTGGATGCGCGCCTGCGCCCCGTGCCCGTGGGCATCGCGGGTGAGCTGTACGTCGGCGGCGCCGGCCTCGCCTGGGGCTACCTGCGCCGACCGGAGCTGACCGCGGAGCGCTTCGTGCCGCATCCCTTCGCCACCGCGCCCGGTGAGCGCCTGTACCGCACCGGCGATCAGGTCCGTTGGCGGGAGGACGGTACGCTCGACTTCCTCGGCCGCACCGACTTCCAGGTGAAGGTGCGAGGCTTCCGCATCGAACCGGGTGAGGTCGAAGCCGCCCTGCGCGCCGCCGTCGGCGTCAGCGAGGCGGTGGTCGTCGCCCGGGGAAGCGACGGGGACAAGCGGCTCGTGGGCTACGTCACCACGCGCGACGGACACACGCTGGACACGGACGCACTGAAGGCCGGGCTCAAGCAGCACCTGCCCGAGTACATGGTCCCCTCCGCGCTCGTCGTGCTGGACACCCTGCCCCTCAACGCCAACGGCAAGGTGGACCGCAAGGCCCTGCCCGACGCGGACACGCGGGAGGTGGAGGCCAAGGACTTCGTCGCGCCGCGCGACGCATTGGAGACCCAGCTCGCCCGCATCTGGGAGGAGATGCTGGGTGTGCGCTCCGTGGGCGTGCGCACCAGCTTCTTCGAACTGGGAGGCCACTCGCTGCTGGCGGTTCGAGTGGTCGCCGCCATGCGCGAGCGGCTGGGCCACACCCTGCCGCTGTCGGTCCTCTTCCAGCAGCCCACCATCGAGCAGCTCGCGAGGGTGCTGCGCGACGAGGCGCAGGAATGGACGCCCGTGGTGTCGCTGGAGCGCGGCGAGCCGGGGCGGCGCCCGCTGTTCTTCGTCCACCCGGGCGGAGGCAACGTGCTCGCGTACGTGGAGCTGGCGCGCCGGCTGGGCCCGTCCCAGCCCCTCTACGGCCTCCAGTCACGCGGCCTGGACGGACGCCCCGTCGCGACGACCATCGAGGAGATGGCGGGCCTCTACATCGACGGCATGCGCGCGGTGCAGCCGCGAGGCCCCTACCTGCTGGGCGGCTGGTCGCAGGGCGGCGTCATCGCCTACGAGATGGCCCGAAGGCTGCGCGAAGCGGGCGAACAGGTGGACCTGCTCGCGCTCGTGGATGCGCACGTGCCGGGCCTGATGAAGCTCTCGGAGGAGCAGGCCAGGTACACGCCCCACGCGCGTGCGCGCATCGCCTTCGCCCGGGCCACCGCGTCCGCCTTCGGTCAGGAGCCCACGCTGTCGGACGAAGTCCTGGCCCGGGGTGACGACGACGCGATGCTCCAGCACCTGCTGGCGGAGGGCGTCCGCGCCGGCATCCTGGATGCGCAGACGGGCCCCGCCCAACTGCGGGCCCTGTTCCTCGTCTTCCAGGCCAACCTGCTGTCGTTGGACCTCTACGTGCCGAAGCCCTACGACGGCACCGCGCTGCTCCTGAGCGCCAGCGAGCCCATCCCTGGCGGCGAGCCCATTCCGCGTCACCGGGGATGGGAGGGATTGGTGCGCGGGGGCCTGGAAGTGGTGGACGTGCCCGGCAGCCACCACCAACTCATGCAGGACCCGAACCTGGATCCGCTGGTCGAACGGCTGCGCGAAGCCCTGGCCCGCGCGACGGGAGCGGAGGTCTAGCCCGCTGATGCGCGGACGCCAGGGCCCAGCACTCCTGGGTGCGAGTGCTGGGCACGCGCACTCCGTGGAAGGCACGGGGCACGGGAAGGGGAGCGTGTCTACAGGCGCAGCCCTGTGAACAGGTCGCCACTCTGCTGGATGTTGAGCCGCATGTTCGTGGCGGCATCCGCGCAAGTGCCCCGTCCGGTCTCCAGCCTCAGCACGTTCCCATCCAGGGTCAGGTCCCCTGTCGCCAGGCAGCCCGAGATGTCGGTGCCATTGAGCCAGCCGCCCATGTACAGGCTCCCGCCGAAGGCGGCGGGATGCTCCGAGAATTCCTTGGGCAGTCCCATCGACACGCCCCGGCTTTCGAAGCGCATGGGCTCGTCCGACTGGAATGCGAACTCCAGCACATGGGGTTTGCCCTGGTAGGTGAAGCGCGCACGAAGCTGGAAGCTGGGCTGCTCCGGTGTCCCCGGGACCCAACGCGCGTCGATGGCGGGATAGTAGACGCGGGGGATGAACACCTGCTCGCCCCCTACGGACAGCCGCTTGCCGGTGCCCAACTCCACGGGGCCCGGGAGGTGAAGCACGCCAGGCATGTCCTCGGGGGACGCCGGGAGGGGGAGCGGGACAGGGGGACCCACGAAGTCATGGCAGGCCATCCGCGGGGAGAGCACCTCTTCATAGGCCTCGCAGCGTGTTGCGGGTGGCAGGTCCATCCGCAGGTCCGCCAGCCTGAAGGTCAAGGTCTCCACCGTGAAGCTGAGGCCGTCGAGCGAGACGAAGCTGGCCGAGGCCTGCGCGAGGGCGTCCGAGCCGTAGACGAAGTCGAACAGGTATCGGTCGGATTCGTCGGCCCCCCCGCAAGCGCAGAGCGCCAGGGTGGCGGTGAGTCCAACGGAATGGCGCCAGGAACGTGAAGGCATATGGAAAGGGATTCGATGCTCGGATGAAGGTGCGTGCACCGCAGCCGGGCGCTTCGAGGGTGGCTCCCGGAAAGGTTCACTCTATAGCGGCGGCGCGGGAAAGGGACCGCCAGCGCGTCAAGGGCGTGCCCTGCGCTCCCACCCGGAAAGGCAGTGCGCGCGCGCCTGCCGGCCTGCCGCCGTGCTCACCGCGTTAGAGCTTCAGCCGCTTGAACACCGGCTCCGGGATGCTGCGGATGATGAGCATGATGAGCGCCCAGAAGCCGGGCACGTAGACCTCGTTCTTGCGCCCGTCCGCGGCCTTCAGCAGGCCGCGCGCCACCTGCTCCGGCGAGGCGAAGAGCTTGTTCTTCGGCACGTGCGCCGTCATCGGTGTGTCCACGAAGCCGGGCTTCACCGTCACCACCGCCACGCCGGACTTCGCCAGCCGGTTGCGCAGGCCCTGGAGGAACACGCTCAGCGCGCCCTTGGACGCGCCATACACGTAGTTGCTCTGCCGGCCACGGTCGCCGGCCACCGACGAAATCACCACCAGCGTGCCGGCCTTCTGCGCCTCGAAGCGGTTGGCCAGCTCCGTCAGCAGCGACGCGGCGGAGAGGAAGTTCGTGCGCAGCACCAGCTCCGCCGCCGCCCACGAGCGCTGGCTCTCGTCCTGGTCGCCCAGCACGCCATGCGCCAGCACCACCCCGTCCAGCCCGCCCAGCGCCTGCCATGCGCGCTCCACGAGGCTCCCGTGCGCTTCACAGTCGTTCAAATCCAGCGCCCGGAACTCCACCTTCGGCGCGCCGCGCGTGGACGCATCCTTCGCCACCGCCTCCAGGTTCGCGGCGTTACGGCCCACCAGGTACAGCGACGCCCCGCGCGCGGCGAGCAGCCGCACCGTGGCCTGGGCGATGGCGCTCGTGGCGCCGAGGACGATGACTTTCTTCATGGGGACGGGGAGCCTGTCAGCGAAGGGCGAGCAGTGACGCCGGAGGAGCCGCGCTGTCGCCGCGCCCCTCCAGCGAAGGCATGGGCAGCGACACCGGATTCACCCGGCGCCAGAAGGAGGACGAGAAGGCCGGGTCCACGTACGGCGCGAACCGTTCACGCTGGGGGAAGTACGCCGCGAAGCTCTCCGGGCCCATGCGCGCGTCCTTGGCCGGATACACCGCGCCGCCCGCCTCGCGCGTCACCCGGTCCAACGCCTCCACCAGCCGCCATGTCTTCTCGCCCCGGTTGGCGAAGTCCAGGGCCAGCGTGATGCCGGGACGCGGGAAGGACAGCCATCCGGGGGATGGCAGGTCGCCGAACGTCTTGAGCACGGACAGGAAGCTGGGCAGTCCGCCCCGGGCGCTGCGCTCCAGCAGCTCCTTCACCGCGTCGCGCGCGGTGGCGTGGGGCACCACGCACTGGAACTGGAGGAAGCCCTGCCGCCCATAGATGCGGTTCCACCCGTGCACCGCGTCGAGCGGGTAGAAGAACGGATCGTAGTGGATGAGCTGCTGGGACGGACGTCCACGCTGGCGGTGGTAGTACAGGAGGTTGAAAGCGGACACCGACAGCCGGTTGAGACAGAAGGCCGGCAGATCCACGGGCACCGCGAGCCCGGCGCCGTGCGACAGGTGGCTCTTCGCCAAAGGCAGACGTTCAAACTGCGACGGCGCGAAGTTGCCCCGGTAGAACAGCCCGCGCCCCAGCTTCCGGCCGCGCGCCAGACAGTCCACCCACGACACGGTGAACTCGTGGTCGGCCTCGGACTCGCGCGACACGCGGAAGAAGCCATCCAGGTTCTCGAAGGGAATCGTCTCCTGGACCACGAAGGGGTTGCGGATGGGGACCAGTTGCACCTCCGCCCAGGTGACGAGCCCCGTGAGCCCCAGGCCCCCCACCGTCGCGCCGAACCAGTCCGGGTTCTCCTCCAACGAACACATCCGGCGGCTGCCATCCGAGCGCAGCAATTCGAACCTGCGCACGTGCCGGCCGAACGTCCCGGAGCGGTGGTGGTTCTTGCCATGCACGTCATTGGCGATGGCGCCGCCCACCGTCACGAACTTCGTGCCCGGCGTCACCGGCAGGAACCAGCCCCGGGGCACGCACAGCCGCAGCAGCGTATCCAGCGACACGCCCGCCTCGCAGCGCGCCAGGCCCGTCGTGGGGTCGAAGTCGATGAGGCGATCCAACCCGGCGGTGAGCAGCAGCGTGCCCCCGGCGTTGAGACACGAATCGCCGTAGCTGCGGCCCAGGCCGCGCGGCAGCAGCGAGCCTTCACCGTGAGGCAGCGCATCCGAGCGCCACACGAGCGAGCGCGTCTGTTGTTCGACGTGGGGGTAGCGCCCCCAGGAATCCGCCGGGCTCATCGCGAGGCTCCTGTCACGTGGCCACCCACAGCACCAGCGCCGCGACGACGCCCACGACGTAGCTGACCCGGTCGCGCAGCGCGAAGATGAGCGGATCCTCGTTCACGAGTCCCCGGTGGGCCAGCACCCAGATGCGCCCCACCCAGTACAGCATCACCGGGCAGAGCAGCCACAGGCGCTCGGGATGGCCATACAGCGCGGTGACCTCCTTGCTGGTGATGTAGAGGGCCAGCACCAGCACGGACACCTGCCCTGCCGCCGTGCCCAGGCTCGCGAGCAACTCATAGTCCTGCGCCAGATAGCCGCGCCCGTGGGCGGACACCTCGTTGGACTGACGCAGCCGCCGCACCTCGCTCAGGCGCTTGAGCAGGGCCAGGGACAGGAAGAGGAAGGTGCTGAACATCAACAGCCAGCTCGACGTGGGCACGCCCACCGCCAGCGCGCCGCCAAAGATGCGCACGGTGTACAGGCCCGCCAGCACCAGCACGTCCAGCATCACCACCTGCTTGAGCCGCAGCGAGTACGCCAGCGTGAGCACCGAGTAGACGCCCAGCAGCGCGGCGAACGACAGGGGCAGCGTCGTCAGGGCCACCATTGCGGCGAGCCCCAGCAGCACCGGCGCCAGCACCACGCCCGCCCGCACCGGCAGGTCGCCGGACGCGAAGGGACGCCGGGACTTGGTGGGGTGGCGCCGGTCCGACGCCAGGTCCAGCAGGTCGTTGATGACATACACGCTGGAAGCGCAGAGGCTGAAGGCCACGAAGGCCAGCACCGCGCGAGGCGCCATGCCCCCCTGCGTCGCCTTGTGCGCCGCCAGCAGCGGCACGAAGACGAGCGCGTTCTTGGCCCACTGGTGCACCCGCAGCGCCCGGACCCAGACGCGCCAGCCGGTGGGCGGCGCCTCGAAGACGCGGTGCACGGGCGGGCCCAGCGCCTGGGCCTGACGCAGCACCCCGGCCGTGGCGTGCACCACCACGACGCGCCGTGACTCGCGCCACAGCGGCAGGTCCACGCGGTCATTGCCCGCGTAGTCGAACGTGCCCAGCGCCTCGCGAAGCCGCGCGAGCTTGCGCGAACCCGACAGGTTCACCCCCGCTTCACTGGCGAACACGTCGCTGAACAATCCGACATGGGCCGCCACCGCGTCGGCGATGCGCCGGTCCGCCGCCGTGGCCAGGACCAGCCGCCGTCCCCGGGCGTGCTCCTCGCGAAGGAAGGTCAGCACGGGCTCGTTGTAGGGCAGCGACGTGACGTCCAGCCCCACGCGGCGGGCGACCTCCGCCTTGAAGAAGGCCTTGCCCCGCAGCATCCAGAGCGGCGCCAGCAGCAGCAGCCACGGCGCGTGCTTGAAGAGCACGAGCAGGTTCTCGTGCAGCGTGTCCGTGCGCACCAGCGTCCCGTCCAGGTCGACCGCGAGCGGGACGTCGGGG
>SECN01000777.1 GCA_004173515.1 Myxococcaceae bacterium
CAGTAACCGTCCGGCCAACGACGTGCCGGAGGGCTTGAGGGCGGACGGGAAGCGTGCGTTGCGAGGGCGCGACGGATTGAGACGCGAGGCTTCAGGACGCGTCGGCGGCGCGCAGACGCTTCCATTCGTGCGGCAGCAATTCCCCGATGCGCGCGTTCGGGTGCGTCTGGACGCGCAGCAGCACGTCGGCGAGGTACGCCTCGGGATTGACGCCGTTGGCCTCGCAGGTGGCGACGAGGGCGTAGAGGCCGGCGAGGTTCTCCCCTGCGGCCTCGTGGCCGACGAAGAGAAAATTCTTCCTGCCCAGCGCAGCCTTGCGCAGCGCGGCCTCGCTGCGGTTGTTGTCCAAAGGCAGGCGCGCGTCGCAGACGAATCGGGTGAGGGCGTCCCACTGTTTTCGGGCGTAGGAGAGGGCCTGCCCCAGCGGCCCCTTGGGCAGGTGGAGCGGAGCCTGTTCCTCGAGCCAGGCGCGCAGCCCAGCGAGGACCGGGGCACTCTTCTGCTGGCGCAGCTCGCGGTGGGCGTCGGTGCGCACGACGCCCGCGACGCGGGCCTCGGCCTCCACCCGGTAGAGGGCGAGGATGAAGTCCAAGGCCTCCCGGGCTTCCGGTGCGGTGGGCAGCGCGTCGAAGAAGCGGCGGCGCACGTGCGCCCAGCAGCCGACGCGCACGCGCCCTTCGGGCAGCGTCACCGCGTTGTAGCCGGTATAGGCATCCACGACGAGGGCGCCCCGGGTGCCGCCCAGCACGTCCCGGGGCGTCGTGCTGGCCCGGCCCAGGCTGAAGCGGTAGCCGAGAAGCCACTCGCCCTTCGACGTCTGGGTGAGGAATGTCCAGAGGTAGCCTTGGCGCGTCTTCTTCACGTCCAGCACGCGAAGCGGCGTCTCGTCGGCCCACACCACCTCGGAAGCCGCAATGACTTGCAAGAGGTGCGAGGAGAGAGGCAGGAGCACTTGCGCGGACTGGTGGAAGAGGTCCGTCAGCGTGCTGCGATGCATGGGCACACCGCCCCTTTCAATCCGCTGCGCCAGTCGGTGCAGGGGCATCGCGTCGGCGCATTTGGACGTCACCACGTGCGCCAGGAAGCCGGGGCCGTACTCGCCCCTGTCCACCACCCTCGCGGGTGCGGGGGCCGTCACCACGCACTGACCGCACGCGCACGCGAGGACTTCCTGCACGTGCACCTGGCGCTCGAAGAAGGCGGGCACGTACTCGTACACCACCGAGGTACGGCCCTTTCCCAGCGGCTTCATGTCCTCGCTGCCGCACGCGGGGCAGTGACGTGCCGCGGGCGGCACCGCGTGCCGCACCTCGCGCGTCGGTGCCTCCTGGGCCTTGCGCGCCGAGCGCTCGCGCCGCTTCTCAAGGGCCGCGGCCGCCCGCGCCGCTGCGTCCTCGGGGCTCGCGGCTTCCTGCCGCAACTGCTGCTCCACCGGGGGCAGCTTCTCCGTCTTCTTGCCGAAGACGTGGCGCTGGAGGGCTGCCATCTGGCTCTTGAGGATGTCCAGCTCCCCGCCGATGCGGCCCACCTCGGCCTTGAGCTCCTCGGCTTCCTCGCGCCAGGGGCAGAAATGCTCTGGGGGAAGCTCGCGGGGCACCTGGGGTAACACCGCGACGCAAGCCCTCCGTGCCCGCGTGGGCCTCTCAAAGGGCCGTGCGTCCGGGTGGCGACCAGGCCGGCGGGCGTCGCACCTCCGCCACGTCAATGCCGTCCAGCAGCATCGCCAACTGCGTGGCATCCAGCGTGACCGACTGGGCGTCCGCGTCCACCCGGGGCAGCCGGAATCTCCCCGTCTCCAGCCGCTTGTAGAGCAGTACGAAGCCGCCCCGGCTCCACGTCAGCACCTTGATGCGGTCGCCTCGGCGCGAGACGACTCGGATGCCACGGGTGCCGTCGCCACCTGCACCGGCAACAGGCGGACCGGCTCGACCCGCGCAGGCTCGGCCCGCCGCCTGCGGTACACCCACGACTGTAACGTGCTCAGCCTCACGCCTCGCTGCTGCGCGAACTCCCGTTGCGTCAGCCCGCTCGACTCGAATGCTTCCGCGACGCGCGCCCACTCCGGCTTCTCCACCTGCTTCGACATACGCAGAAGCGTCCGCCGCGCCCTGCTGTCCCGGCAATGGCCCGCAGCACGTCATTGGCCGGACGGTTAC
>SECN01000299.1 GCA_004173515.1 Myxococcaceae bacterium
GACGCCGAGGCCGTGCTCGTCCGCACGGTGACGCGCCTGTGCCTCGACGTGCTGAAGTCCGCCCGCGTCCAGCGCGAGCAGTACGTGGGGACCTGGCTTCCAGAGCCCATCGTCGAAACCGTGGAGGGCGACGACTTGACGCTGACCCTGATGATGGCCCTGGAGCGCCTGTCCCCGCTGGAGCGGGCCGCGTTCCTGCTGCACGACGTGTTCGGCATGGACTTCGACGAGGTGGCGAAGGCCATCGACCGCGACCCCGCCGCCTGCCGTCAGCTCGCCAGCCGCGCGCGAAGCCACGTGCGCGAGGCCCGGCCCCGCTTCCCGGTGTCCGAAGGCAAGGGGCGGGAGCTGGCCTCCGCGTTCTTCACCGCGTCCCGCAGCGGGGACGTGAACGCGCTCCAGGCGCTGCTCGCCCAGGACGTCGTCACGTATTCCGACGGAGGGGGCAAGACCAAGGCCGCCCTCAATCCCATCTTCGGCGCGGAGAAGACCCTGCGCCTCTTCGATGGGTTGTTGAAGCACTCGGCGCTGGCCCTGTCCAAGCTCGTGTACGAGGGGGCCATCGACGGGCTGCCGGCGTTCGTCACGCTCGAAGCGGATGGCCTGCTGCAGACCACGGCGTTCGCCATCGAGGAGGGGCGCATCGTCGCCATCTACGTCACGCGCAATCCGGACAAGCTGGATGCCATCCGTCGCGCGGTGGGCAAGGACGCGTCCTAGCCGCTACTTGATGGCGTCGGGCAGCCCCTTGGCGAGGGCGTCGATGGCGACGCGCACGCGCATGGGCAGGTGCGGCGTGTTGGGCCAGAGGGCGAAGACGTCGAAGCGCAGGCCGGGACTGTCCGTCAGCACGCGCACCAGTTCCTTTGAAGGGTAGGGTGGAGGGCATGTCGCGCCCTCCTGTTTCCCCGCGTCGCTTCCGCTCCGAACCGTTGGTCCTGGTGCTGCGTCACCTGGAGGCGACGCTGGCATCGGGTCCGGTGTCGATTGAAGTGCCGGATCCGGACCTGGGCCCCGGGAAGTATCCGGGGGAGCGCGTCGGTCCGGAGGGCGGGCTCGTGCATCGGCCGCTGCGGAGCTGGTGCGACCTGGCGGAGGGACTGTCCTGTCGTCTGCGCATGCCTCGCGCCGTGGATGACACGCACGTGCTGCTCACGTTCGAGCCGCTGGGTGCGGAGGCCCCGTGGCATGCGGGCGGTGGGGCTCGTTCGGAATCACCGCAAGAGCGCTATGGCGCGGAGTCCGACTTCGCGCGGGTGCGGAAGTTCGAGGACGCGGGTTTCCTGGTGCCGTGGCTGCAAGCCGTGGAGCGCTTGCGCTTGCCTCCGGGAGCACGGGTGTTGGACCTGGGCGTCAACCGGGGCGATGAGCTGTCCGCGTTCGAGTCGGTGGAAGGGGTCCGCTTCGTCGGCGTGGACCACAGCGCGAGCGCGCTCGATGAGGCACGCAGGGCGTTCCCGGACGCGCGTCATGCGTTCGTGCAGGCGGACCTGAACGCGCTGCCAGCAGGGCTGGGACGCTTCGACGCAGTGGTGTCCGTGGGCACGTTGCAGAGTCCCGGCGTGGACGACCGGGCCCTCTTGCGCAAGCTCGTGCAGGAGCACCTGGAGCCCAAGGCGTCGTTGGTGCTGGGCTTTCCCAACTCACGCTTCCGCGAGGGTGAGGTCGTCTACGGCGCGCGCGTGCGCAACCTGCGCGAACCGGATCTGTCGCTGCTGGTGAAGGACCTGTCCTTCTACCGGCGCTACCTGCACCAGCACGGCTTCCGCACGTTCCTGGGGGGCAAGTACGACCTGCTCCTCACGGCGGTGAGAGGGCAGGCGGCGGACGATGACGGTGCGGCTCAGGACTGAGCGGCCCGGGCGCGCAGCTTCTCCAGCGTCTGGGCCACGCGGCGATCGCGGGTCTCCTCGCGCTTCGCCTCGGCGACCGCCTGCGCGAACTCCTTGCGGTGCGTGAACGCGAGCCCGTCGAACACGTTCCGGAGGGCCGGCTCGGCGTCGAGCGCACGTTGCAAAGCCTCCGGGACCTCGACGACCCGGGGCGCTTCGTCCCGCTCCAGCACGATGCGCAGCGACGAGCCAAGCTCGATGCCGGCGGCGTCGCGCACGGCCTGGATGAACCCCAGGCACGTCTTGCCGCCGTACACCATGAGCCGGCTGCGGAAGGGCGTTGCGTTGACGGTGCCGACCACGGGCGCCCGCGCCTCGCCGAAGACCTCGCGTCCGTCGAAGGGACAGACGACCCAGCGGCCTCCGACCCCATTGGCCTCTTCGAGCTTCGCGGTGAAGGTCTGCTTCTTGGCTTTCGTCATGACGTGACTTCCGGAGACGGCGCGGGTGCTTCCGCGGCCTTGCGCCTGGAGGAGAGTGCGAAGGTTACGAGCGGAACGATCACCAGGCTGAGCATCCAGCAGACGAAGCCGATGGAGGGATACATCAGCTCGGAGTAATTGACCCCCGCCTCGTCCGCCGGCATCGGGTGGACAAACCAGACGAGGGAGGACACGCCCACGACGGCGGCGATCGCACCCGCCACGAGGGCACCCCGGTCCGCGCCCAGGACGAGCAGGAAGAGGGCGAGGGCGAGCAAGGGATTCGCGTACCAGCCTACGTTCATGCCGAACACGCCCAGCCATCCGCTCAGCAGCAGCTCGAAGCCCATGATGTCCCGCTCCGCGCCTCGGTAGTGGCTGCTCACGGTGAGCACATGCATCGCGGGCATCGCGCACGCGAAGATGAAGAGGCCGGATGCCGCCATCGCGGTGTACAGGCGTTGCTTCACGTAGGGGATGACGGCGGCTTTCTGGGGGCGCGACGGAGAGGAGGCCATGAAGGCGTCCATGCTATCCGCGTCCTTCACCGCTGGGGAGATGCGGCCTCGGGGTCTGGAGGCACGAACGCCGTGGCGGAAACGACCCTGGAGCGTCGTTCCCGGCACGGCGATGTGCCCGAGGGCCAGCAGTCCCTAACCCGGCTTGACGAACTTCAGCGCGAACCGGTCGCTCGTACCCCGGCGTGCGCCCGCGGCGCCCGGGCTGGAGCTCCAGTCACGGGTGTCCTCCGGGTTGCGCCAGACGTTGCTCTCCTCCTGGAGCTTGAAGCCCGCGGCCTCGACCTCCTGGCGCACCACCTGCTCGTCGATGCGGTGCAGCGTCTGCGTGTCCGCGATGCCCGTGCCCGCCTTCGCGCTCGAATCCAGGACCAGGTAGACGCCACCGGGCTTGAGCGCCTGGAACACCGCCGTGTTCATCTTCGCCCGGTCCACGCCCAGCCACGTGGTGTCGTGGTAGATGATGTTGCTCACCACCACGTCCAGGTCGGTGACTTCAGGCGGCAGCGGCGAGTCCAGCTCGCGGTCCACGCGCACCACGTTCTGGTTCACCGGACGCACCAGCCGCTCCTGCCACGGCTTCTCCGCGAACTTCTCCAGCACGATCTTCGGGTTCTCGCCGTACACCTTGCCGGTGGGCCCCACCGCGCGCGCCAGGAACTCCGTGGTGTAGCCGCCGCCCGCCATCAGCTCCGCCACCTTCATGCCGGGCCGCACGCCCGCGAACGCGATGAGGGCCGCGGGGTGACGTCCCGCATCCAGCGCTCGGTCCGCCTCCGTGCGATCCGGAGCGTCCACCAGCGCCTGCGCCGACACGGGCGCGGGCTGGGAGTCGGGGGTCGTGGCAGGGGACGACGGGGTCGCGGACGTCGAGTGGGAACAACCCGCGAGGACGAGGAACGATGCAGCCATCAGTGCTTTGCGCATGCGCGATCTATACGCCCGGGCCCTCCCCTCGCCGCTGAAAAGGAGGGCCCCTGTTCGCTTGCGCACCTCGGTGCGCGATGCGTCAGGACACCACGTCGTGCGCGCGCACGGCCGCTTCGCGCGGCAGGTGGACCGTGAAGGTGGTGCCGGACTCGGCGCTGGAGGTCGCGACGACGTGGCCTCCGTGCGCTCGCACCACCTGCTCCACGATGTAGAGCCCCAGGCCCACGCTGCGGGACGCCCGGTCCTCGTCGTGCTGTCCGCGCCGCATCGCCTGGAACAGCTTGGGCAACATCTCCGGGGGAATGGGGCGTCCCCGGTTGTGGACCTCCAGCACCATGTCGTGGCCGTTGGCTTTCGTGGTCACCCGCACCGGGGCCTCCGCGTCGCCGTAGCGGAGCGCGTTGGTGACCAGGTTCTGCACCACCTGGCCCAGCCGCTCCTCGTCCCACGTGCCATGGCCGTCGCCCTGCTGCTCCAGCACCACCTGGCGCTCCGGGAACGCCACCTGGACCTCCTCCAGGGCCTGACGGGCGGCCTCGTGGAAGTCCATCGGGCGGCGATGCACCGGCAGCCCTCCGCCCAGCCGGGCCTGCGTCACGTCCAGCAGGTCGCGGATCAGCCGGTTGGCGCGCTCGGCGCTGCTGATGATGCGGCCCGTGTTCTTCGTCGCGCGCTCGCCCAGGTCGTCGCGCTGGAGCAGGGCGTGCGCCGACAACAGGATGGCGTTGAGGGGGTTGCGCAGGTCATGGCTGACGATGCCGATGAGCTGCTGTTCGAACTCCGCCCGCAGCCGCGCCTCCTCCTCGCGGCGGTGGCGCTCGGAGATGTCGCGGCTCACCGTGGCGATGCCCATGTCCTCGCCCGTCTTCGGGTCGCGCAGCGTGAAGAAGTTGTACTGCACGGGCACGGTGGCCCCGGTGCGGAAGTGACGGAAGCGGAACTCGCCGTCCCAGCGGCCCTCCTCGCGCAGCGTGGGGAGGATGACGTCGCTGACGTAGCGGCGGTCCTCCTCCTGGAAGTAGTCGAGCAGGCTCGTGCGCCGCACCTCCTCCAGGCCCTCCAGCCCCAGCAGCCGCTGTCCCGCCTCGTTGACGAACAGGGCCCTGCCGTCCGGTCCACCAATCCCGATGAAGTCCGAGGACTGCTCCACCACGGCGCTGAGCTTCTCCCGCTCCTGCTCCGCGAGGCGCTGCTCCTGGCGGGCCCGGGCCGCGGCGAGGTTGCCCTCCACGCGCGCCAGCAGCTCACGCGAGGAGAACGGCTTCACCAGGTAGTCGGTGGCCCCCCTGCGCAGGCCCTCCACCGTGGCCTCCTCGCCGGCCCGCGCCGACAACAGGATGACGGGCACGTGCCGCGTGCGGACCTCCTCGCGAAGCTTGCGCAACAGGCCGAAGCCATCCAGCCCCGGCATCATCACGTCGCTCAGGACGAGGTCCGGTACGCGCTGCCGGCAGGACTCCAGCGCCTCCAGCCCGTTCGCCGCCAGCGTCAATTCGAAGCGGTCCGACAGCAGTGAACGCACGTACGCGCGCATGTCCGCGTTGTCATCCACGAACAGGACGTGGCCCTCGATGCCTCGCGTCGGCGGCGCCGGGTCGCCATCGCGCGAAAGGGCCGGGACGGCGTCCTCGACGGGCGGCGCCTCCAGCCAACCGGAGGCCTCTTCCAGGAACGCCGACATGGCCGTGCCCGGCGAGGTCCTCGGGGCGGGCCCGATGGATCCGGAATCAGCCCCGGTGCTTCGCGGCGGCGGAGCCGGGGCCGGGTCGCCCCGCGCGGGAAGCGTCACGGTGAAGGTGCTGCCCTGATCCGGGATGCTCTCCACGTGGATGTCGCCGCCGTGCAGCTTCACCAGCTCGCGCACCAGCGACAGGCCGATGCCGCTGCCCTCGTAGCTGCGACCCCGGGCGCCCTGCACCCGGTGGAAGCGATCGAAGATGCGCGGCAGCTCCTCCGCCGGGATGCCCGTGCCGGTGTCCGCCACGCTCAGCACCACGTCCGGGTCCCTCCACCGGAGGCTCACGCGGATGCCGCCTGCGTGGGTGAACTTGAACGCGTTGGACAGCAGGTTGAGGACGACCTTCTCCCACTGCTCCGGATCCACGCGGACGGCCTGCGGCAGCGGGGGACAGTCCACCTCCAGCGTCAGGCCCGCGCGCTCCAGCGTGGAGCGGAAGCCGCTGGCCAGGCCCTCGGTGAGCGCGGCGAGGTCCGTGGGCACCGTGGCGGCGCTCATGCGGCCCGCTTCGATGCGGGAGAAGTCCAGCAGCGTGTTGACGAGCTTGAGCAGCCGCAGCCCGTTGCGGTGCACCGTCCGCTGTCGCTCCAACTGCCGGGGGCTCAGCGGCTCCCCTGTGTCCTGGAGGCCGTCCTCCACCGGACCCAGCATCAGCGCCAGGGGCGTGCGGAACTCGTGGCTCACGTTGCTGAAGAAGTCCGTCTTCGCCCGGTCCAACGCGGTCAGGGCCTCCGAGCGCCGGCGCTCCTCCTCGCGGGCCCGGGCGCTGGTGACCGCCGTCGTCACCCCGCGCGCCAACAGCTCCAGGAAGCCGCTGTACTTCTCATCGAGCGCCAGCCGAGGGCTCAATCCCGTCACCAGGAAGCCCGCGGGCCGTGCATGCCCGACGCGCGGCAGCACCTGCACCCACGCGGAGGAGGCCCCCTCCGGCCAGGGCCCCGCCGCCACGGCGCCGGACATCGTGGGCAGTCGCTCCCACCGCACGGGCGAGCCGGTGCCGCGGATGGCGCCCAGGGGCCAGGAGGCTGCCTCCGCGGGAGTTTCTTCCGGGAGCGCGACCGTCACGGGCGCGAGCCCCTCCGGGTCCGTGGGAAATCCGCACGTGCCCGCCAACCGCGCCGTGCCGGTCGCGTCGTCCACCAGGTAGAGCAGGGCGAAGGGAACGTCGAGCGGAGCGCCGCTGATGACCCTGAGCGCCTCGCGGCAGGCGTCCTCCGTGGTGGCCCGGTCGGCGGTGGACGCGCCCAGATCCCTCAGGGTGTCGAGCCGCCGCGTGCCCAGCACCTGCGCGGTGGTTTCGGTGAGGGCGGCGAAGATGCCGCCCACGCCGCCGGACTCGTCGCGGATGGGCGAGTGGTTGTAGGTGAAGTAGCACTCCTCGATGAAGCCGTTGCGGTCCAGCGGCATCATCAGGTCCTGGACGAAGATGGCCTCGCCGCTGGACACGATGCGTTCCCAGCCGGGCTCCAGCATGTGCCAGACCTCCGGCCAGGTGACGGCCGCCTCCTGGCCCAGGGCGGCGGGGTGCTTCGTCCTGCCGCAGATGGGCCGGTACGCGTCGTTGTAGAGCTGCACGTACCGGGGCCCCCACGCGACGTAGAGGGGGTAGTCCGCCGCCAGCACGATGCCCACCGCGGTGCGCAGGGACTGGGGCCAGGACTCCACGGGCCCCAGCGCCGTGGCCGCCCAGTCCACCCGTCGCATCAGGGCGCCACAGGCGCCACCGCCCCGCAGCACTTCATCGACCGCGCTCATGCGCCTCCACGCCCTGGGCCTCCTTCCCCGGCGGAAGGTGGTGGACCCCCTGGAGGCGGTGGTCGTGGCCGTTGCAACGGCCACGCAAGCCGCCCCGGGCAGGTCTCCGGGAGGAGCAACTTCGTGTGTCCGAGCGCGGATGGCCAGTGCGCGGGCGGCAGGGCGGCAGCGAAAAGTGCATCGATGAACGCCACCGTCCGGGATGGCCGGGGCCCGGCCGCACCCCGTCAGGGGCCGCCCCGAACGAAAACGGACCGCCGCCCCCGTGAAGGGGACAGCGGTCCGAAGGGTGCCGCGAGCAACGGCCTGCTTCTTCAGCGGGCCGCGAGGCTCACGGGCCGTTGACCTGCAGGTTGTCGATGGCCAGGCCACAGCCCACGCCGCCCGAGGTGCTGGTCAGCTGGATGCGCGAGGGGTTGGTGGTGGCGGTGAAGACGTAGGTGCGCAGGCTCCACGTCGCGGAGGCGTTGGAGAAGCTGGCCGTGGACGGGCCGTAGTTCAGCGTGGCCGACCGGGAGACGGTGGTGCAGCCGGGGCTGTTGGAGACGTAGAACGTCACCGTGTAGCCGCTGCCGATGACGGTGGGCACGTCCTGGTACAGCGAACCCGCGCCCAGGCCGTTGAGGTCGATGGACTGCGCGCCCGCCTGCGGCGTCTTGTAGCTGGCCTTCAGCACCTTGATGCCGGCGGCGATCGTCCAGGGCGGCAGCGCCGTGCTGTTCGTGTTCAGGACGACGTAGTTGAAGTTGCCGATGACGTTGACCTCGAAGCTGCCGTTCGAGACGACGTTGATCCCCTGCTCGACGTTGCCCACGTCGGGATCCTGGATGACGGCGTCCGGGCCCCCACAGCCCGCCAGCGCGAACAAAGCCAGACCCACCGCCGCGCCGCGACGCATGAAATGATTGCGATTCATAGGATGTATTCCCCCTGATGTGTGATTGACGCGCGAAGACAAATCGGGGTGTCCCGACACCCGCCCGCGCGGTCAAAGGCAGGCGGAGACCAGAATACATGTTTTCACATCAAGTGTGTGAAACTTCACACGCGTTGCTCGCTGCCCTGACTGCTGTGCGAGCAGGTCAGGGGGCAATACAGCCGCCGGTGGCGGGAGGACTGATCACCGCGCTCGGATCCTGGGCGCAGCTCTGGGCGCTGCGCAGGTGGATGTAGCCCGCGCTGCCGCCACCTCCACCGCCACCACCCTTGGTCCCAAAACCATCCTTGATGCCCTGGGCACCCCTGGTCGCGGCCGTCGTGCCCGCGGCGCCATCCCCGCCTCTTCCTCCTGTATCGTTACCGGTGGAACCGCCACCGGCGGGGCTGTTTGAATCCTGGGCACCGTCTGCTCCGGCCGCTCCGTTGTTGCCGGTGGTGGTGCTGCCCTTGCCTCCGCCGCCGCCATTGGAGGTAACTCGGGCGCTGCCGGTGAGGGTCAGCTGGAAGGCCTCCAACACCACGCGTCCGCCGCTGCCCC
>SECN01000300.1 GCA_004173515.1 Myxococcaceae bacterium
GGCGGACGCCCGGGCGAGGGAGGAGCCTGGGGCGCGGTGGTGGGCGTGGGCGTGGATGCGCTGACGCCGAGGGTGGACTTGCGAGCCCGCCTGGAGGGGCGCCTGCAGCGAGGAGGCTTCCGTCAGGGCGCCTTCGGTCCGGACTACGAGTTGGCGCGCTTCCAGGTGGCGGGCCCGGCCGCGGTGCCGCTGGTGGAGGCGTCCTTCCCGGAGGGGGCTTCCGCCTACGGCGAGGTGATTCTCAGTTGGGACGCGGTGCGGCTGGGTGGCATGCGCCAGCGACACCTCTTCCTCTCCCTGGGGGTGGAGGCCTTCTCCTGGGGCCGGGTGGACGTGGACGGGCGGGTGGAGGCGCAACTCTTCCACCGGGACTTCAGCCTGGGCGTCGGCGGGCTGGCGACGGCCATGGGCCAGTCGGGAGCGCGCTACGTCGTCTCGGGGGAGGCCCGGTGGCGCTTCCTGGGAGGCAACCTCTACGCGCTGGGGCAGGGCGGCACGCTGCTGTTCCCCACCCGGGAGGGGGCGCTGCGGCCTGGGGCCTTCGCGGCGGTGGGACTGGGGGTGGACAGTGCGCGCTGAGCGACTGCCGCGCGACGGAGCAGGCCTAGTGCTGGCCCTGGCGCTCGTGATGTCGGGATGTGCCTCGCTGACCTCACGGGCGGGCCCTGGAGGTGCCCTGACCGCCGTCTCGGGCGCGACGCCCATGGTGGCCTTGGGGCGCGGTGCCGTCGCGAGTCTCCCCGAGGACGACGCCCTTGATTCCTTCGACGACGAGGAGGCCGCGGCCGGACCGCTTCTGCACCGTCGCCGGGCCACGCCGTCTCCCCCGAATCCCGGCGGAGGAGAGACGGAGCCCCTGCGTGTGGTGGGCGCCCTGGCAGACGTGTGCGGGGAAGTCCCCTCGGGCTGGCCTCGCCTGGACTCGGAGAACGCGGTGCTGGCGCCCTTCCTGGAGTGCACCACGCCAGCGGCCTTCCTGGCCCTGCAGCGCCAGGCGGACATGCCCCGGCTGGTGGAGGACTTCTCGGACTGGAACGCCGTCCGGCTGGGCGCCCTGGGCCCCCTGGAGGCCGAGGCTGCCCGCGTCCTCCTCAAGAAGCGTGCGGCCTTCCTCTCCACCGCCGTCGAGAAGCACGGCCTGGCCAAGGCGGAAGTCCTCGCCCTTTTCGTCCTGCACACCACCCACGACGACGAGGTGCGGCAGCTACTGCGCCTGTTGGCCGAGGACAAACTGCTGAGGCGCGCCCTGGGCGCCATGGAGGTGGTGCGCGAGGAGCTGAAGCAGCGGGGGATGTCCCTGGCTGACTTCGCGGAGCGGGACTTCCGCGCGGGCGACCTCGCACGCGGGCTGGGACGGGCCGCGGACGACGTCGCGGCCTCGATTCCCCTCGTCGGCGGAAGCCGGAGCATCGATGCGTCTGCGCTGCCCGCGCAGCTTCCACCGCCCTATCAGGAAGCGTACCGGGAGGTGGAGAACGCCCAATTCCTGGGGGCCTTCGCACCGGGCAACGTGGCCCTGGCGTCCTTCGACCATCTCACCTTCGGCGTGCCGCTGGGTTTCTACCACCTGGCGGCAGGGACGGCGCAGGGCGGGGCTTCCCTCGCCAAGGGGGAGTACGAGGAGGCCACGCGGCAACTGGCGCCCGCGGCCCTCATGTTGGGCCTGTACGCGGGAGGAAAGGGGGCGCGTGCCTTCCGGGAGGTCGGCCTCTCCAGGCGGGAGGGGGCACGGCTCCAGGCCGTCGTGTCTCGGGTGGAATCGCTGAAGGCCGTGCTGGAGAGGTTGGAGGCGCGGATAGGGGAGAGCGGCGTGGGGGAATTGGCCCGCTACCTCCAACAGAGCGGGGAAGCGGCCCGTCTGGTGGCGGAGTGGGGCGAAGCCGGCGCGCTGGCTCTTCACGAGGCGCGAGGCAACGTTGCTCAAGCACAGGCCACTTTGGCTGTGCGGTACCGCGAGCCCCCGAGTGCTGCGTCCACCGGTGGGGGCTCCGGGAGAAGGGGTGGTACTCGGCCCTCCGTGCCTCCCGAGGCGGCAGGCCTCCCGGCCGAGGTGGCGGAGGCGAAGTTCAAGCAGTTGGAGGCGGAGTTCCCGGGAGAGCGCCTGTCGATGGATGTGGCGGAGCTGACGAGCCACCGCGAGGCTCTGCGGAAGGCGGCTTCCGTCGAAGTCACTGCGGAGCCACTCTGGGCCGACTACGTGGCGTACCTGGAGACGAGGGCTGCGGAACTCCAGCAGGGAATTGCGGAGAAGGGGCCCCTGAAGTGGGCCGGCTATCAACTTCTTCGTGACAGGTACGCCCGGGGCTTGACCTTCGAGCGGAAGATGGTCGCCATCCTGGAGGCGGACGCGGCCCTGCCACGGGCGCAGCGGAAGTGGCTCAGGGACTTCGACCAGCCGCGCATTGAAACGCATGTGGGAGTGGCGAAGGTGGACATCCGTTTCGCGGATGTGCTCGTCATCGAAGAGGGGCCAACTGCTGGTCCGATGCCCCGTGTGGAGACGTTCAGTCTCAAGAGTCGGGACCTATCTCAACTGACGGACAAAGCACTCCGGGCCCAGATGATCGCGGATGCTAGCGCCGCGTTGACGTACTACGGTGAGACGTTGAGTATTCTGAGGACCAAGATCCGGCAGCAAGCGAGAGTCCTGAGGGTCCGCCTCGTCTACGAAGGGGGGGCCCTGAAACCCTCGAAAGTCGATGTGCTGAGGGAGTCCGTGGGCATTGCTGAAAGGAAGGTAAAGGGTGTGGAGGTGTCATTCGAATGAAGGTGCTTGAACTTCGCGAAGTAGCCTCGGAAGACATCCTCCGCCTTTCTTTCGAAGGTGCCTTCGGTCATCAGGATGATCTTGAGCGCGCCCTAGAGCCATTCCTTCTGGCGCTTGAATTTTATGCATTCGATTGGATGCCCGAGGTTGTTGAGGGGAAGCGGCGGCACAAATATTCGCGTGCCGCATTTTGGAAGGCGTTTGCCGAGGAACGTGATGAGAGCAGCGCTGTAGTCGGGCTCTACCGCGCGAATCGTCCCTCGTTGGACATGACGCTTCATTTTTTTCTTGAGCCATCTGAATGCAGTCTTCACATATGGGTCGCGGTCCAGCCGCATTCTTTCTTTGGGCCTGTCGAACGCTGCCAGAATTTCGTGCAGATGATCCGTGCCTGGGCCTCAAGCTGCTCAGTAGTCAATGCCATGGCCCACAGCATGGCCGACAGGCAGCTAGCGGATTATCCAAACTTTGGTCGCGATGATGAAGCTACGAGGCGAGATGGGTTCGACAAGGTCTACGAGCTGTTCTGGCTGAACGTCTTCGGCCCTAAGCTCGTAGAAAGCGTAGGCCGGGAGCGGATGCTCTCGACGCCTGCGCACCTCGTGGAGGAGCTTCCCAACGGCTCAGTCCTCCTGGTGCTGCGGCCCACCGCTGCGGACTTCGCCAGTGAGGAGGCGCGCGTGGCGCAGGCCCGCGCCCATGTTCACCTGCGGCCAGACCTCGACTTCGACACGGTGCTTCGCACGCTGAGGGAGCGCAGCGCTGCGCTCGTACCCGTCGAGCCGCGCTTCCATCCCGACGTGGCGCCGTTCCTCTCTCGGCTGCCGGACGAGTTCGCCATCAGCGAGCGGCAACGGAAGATTGCCGAACTCAACGCCTTCCGGCCGCCGGTGCCGGAGGAGTGGCTTCCGGTCGGCCTGCCCGCAGATGTGGAGAATCCAGAGCGCGTCCGCAGCTACTACGGCGACCTGGCCGAGAGCCTCGTGGCTGCGCTACATACCAAGGTGCCCAGCATCTTCGATGCGACACCTGAGTCCCTCACGGACCTCGATTTCTGCTTCTGGCGGGAGAACTTCCCGGAGCGGTATGAGCGAGACCTCATCGACGAGCACACTGCTCCGGCTCTCGGGGCCTTCCTGGGCGGAGTGCTGGTGCGGCGGCTGGGGGGCACGTGGGTGCCGCGGCAGAAGCTGGAGGAGTCCCAGGTGCGTGTCGGCAAGCGCGTCTGGCTGCCCTTCCTCCGGGCCCGCCGGTACATGCAGTCGCGCGAGTCGCTCTTGACGCATTCGCTCACCCAGTTCTTCAAGGAGGCGGAGCGGTACCGGCCCTGACTGTGGCGGCTGGTGCTCCTCGCGCGCCGGGTGGTGCTAGCTGGCGCGCAGTTCACTAGTAGCCGCAGAAAGAGATGCACTCGTATCGCCTCTGCGAGTCATGGCGCGCCGAGCCGGCTACTTCTCACGACTCATGAAGGCTAGAGAGCAAGAATCAATTCTGCCATTCGCCGAAATCGAGCAACCACGGCCCTAGCATCCGTCTCTGAGGGTTCTCGGTCTGAGTGGACTATGGCATTTCGATGGTTTCTTCGGTCGCTGACAATCTGTGTCCAGAGCGATGGATCGAGGTCGGAAGCTCCCTTGCCGCGCCAGTTCTTCAATTGAATCTTGGCGCGCTTCTGGAAGTCGAATTTGGTGCTGTCGAGTTCGGTATCGATTTCAGACTGACTCTTCCCTTGGGACGCCATCGCCCGCTGAATCGACTTGGCGACAACGATCTCAAGCGCCGCCGCCGCCTCGGCAATCGCATTGCGATAGGCGGTTCGCTCAACGAGGTTTTCAGCACGCCGCAGGAGTACCCTCGCGAAATCGGGGGATGCAGGCGCCCCGACTCCTTTGTGAACCGAAAAGGTGTTCTCGGGAGTGATCGGCCGCCATGGGCGCTTCAGGACTAAGGGGACCTTGTCAACAAATGGTCCACTTTCGAGGATCAGCCCGTCTACGCTGAACTCAATAAAGATTCCTAGCATTGTGGTTAGTGCCAGGTGGCCTAGTCCAATCTCTTCTACGAACGGGTCGTCAACTTCAACCATGTACTGGCGAATGAGCCGGTTCGTTGCGCGAAGAAAGTCGCTCGCTAGTGGTAGTCGCTTTGGTCGTGCGTGGAAAAGCTGCTGATGGCGTAGTTTGAATTCGGTCAGTTCGGGGCCGGAGAGGTCGGCTAGTCGCTGCTTGGCGTCGGCGGCGAGCGCTGTGGGGTCATCATAACGTGCGCCTTGCTTGACCAGATCTTCCTCCATATGCTCAACAAGGTTGTCGAGAGCTGGAAGTGATGCCTCCTCAATGTCTTCGTGCTCTTCGTGGAACACGACGGTGCGCATTTTCTCTGAGAAGTCGTGTGTTTGAAGGTCTGGGAAGTTCGCGAGGAGCATTTCTCGAGATGCAAATGCGGTCGACATTTTTCCGTTTGAGATGAATCTCAAGGAGTATGTCTCGTTGTTGATGCCTAGGCTGAATGTGGGACCGTCTCCCAGGGCAACATGAAATGTCTCATTGGGCAGGCACAGCGTAAACGGCAGCTCGCACTGCAGCTTGTAGGTGAAGCGCATAGAGCCTCTGGTGGCTGGGTAGCTTGATTTGGAGCTGGGGAGTTGCTGCGCTACGCGCACATTGGCGCCAGCTTCTCTGTGTATCGCTGGATTCGTAGACCGAATGATTGGTCTAGGGGGATCAAGCATATCCCGTGCCACACGCCTTCCCCTGCTGGTTGAGGCACGCCTGGAAGGAGTTCGTATCTGATGGGATAAAATCTATACTGGGGAATAAGGTCAGGCTACTCGCTCTTGGCCATCGAGCGCTTCGGAGCTGGCTGCAAGGACGGCTCGTGCTTGGGCTGCGAACTGCTGGTGCTGGTCGAGACGACGTACCTCTAGTCCGCACCTACGTCGGCGTTCAGGGTGGGTCTGAGTGTGATTTGTGGTCGATGGCTCCGGCTCCAGGTCTCGCACTAGCACCTGCTTTGCGGGACGATGGAGGGGCTCGCTGTTGGTGGCATGTGGCGGGTAGCGGTTCTCGCCGCTCAGCGAGCGTGTAGTGCCCCGCGCATCGAAGATCCCTGGCGGACAACATCTTGAGGAGGGTCGTGAACTCCAGGCGCAGGAGCGCGCGCAGGGGAAGCGGGACATGGCAGGTTATGGCGTCGGTCGAAGATAGACCACGCCAGAGCCCATGGGTCTCCACCGAGGTCCTCTGGGGCGTGCTGCGGCCTGCCGTCGCCTGGCGGAGACTTAGGTCGAGGCCGGTTGCGGCGCGGCACTCTTGACCTAGTGTGGATATGACACTAAGGTGCCATCGGTTCAAAGAACATGACCGACAGCAAGACACCTGATGACAGCGTAGAAACGAAGCGCATCTGCGCGGACTGCATTGGCGAGCCGTATCTCAAAGCCGCCATCGTGGCCCGGGCGGAGATTGCGACCTGCTCCTACTGTGAGGACGAAGGGCCCACAGAGACTATTGAAGATTTGGCCGACCGCGTCGAGCTGGCGTTCGAGGGTCACTTTCGCCTCACATCGACAGAGCCGGACGGCTTTGAATACATGATGTTGAAGGACCGCGAATCCAGTTACGAATGGAATCGCCATGGGGTTCCCGTGGCAGACGTCATCGCGGAGGCGGCGGAGATCGAGGAGGGTCCGGCCGAGGATGTTCGTGCCATTCTCGACGAGCGCACCTCTAGTCATGACCCGGACGAGGGGTGGGAGGAATCGCCATTCGACTCCGAGGCACACTACGAGCCTGCCCGGTTGAGCGATGCAGAACTCCAGATGGAATGGGACGACTTCGAGAGGAGCCTGAAGACCGAGGCCCGGTACTTCAGCCGCTCGGCCGAGAAAATCCTGGCGGCAACGTTCCACGGCATTGATGGGCTGCGCGACCGCGATGGCCGTCCCGCCCTAGTAGAGATTGGCCCTGGCAAGGCCATTGATGCGCTCTTTCGTGCGCGCGTCTTTCAAGCCGACGAAAAGCTTAAGGCAGCTCTTCGCCAGCCAGAGAAAGACCTGGGCCCCCCGCCATTCGCTTTCGCGCTGGGCTTGCGGATGAACTCCCGGGGCATCTCCGTGTTCTACGGGACGAACACGCCGGAGACCGCATTGGCGGAGGTCCGGCCACCTGTAGGCAGTCAGGTTGTCGTCGGTAGGTTCCCCCTGCTTCGGCCGCTTCGCCTGTTGGATTTGACCGTCCTTCAAGACATCTATGTCACGGGCAGCTACTTCGATACTGAGTTTATCGGCAAGCGCAAGCACGCCATGTTCCTGGAGCACCTGTGCGAACGTATCACGATGCCCATCATGCCTGATGATGAGGCTATTGAATACCTGCCGACGCAGGTCATCGCGGACTATCTTGCCTCCATGGATGCGCCTGCCATCGACGGGATCATATACCCGTCGGCGCAGGCGAGCCCAGGGCAACTCAACATGGTCCTGTTCCACAAAGCTGCACGGGTGCAGCCTTCGGATCTGCCAGAGGGCTCCAAGGTCGATGTATCGCTCCAGAGTAATTCGGAGGACGGGCCAGAACCGGACTACACCATCTTCGTGACGCCTCCGAAGTCCGCCCCCACGAAGCCCTCGGCCGCCGAGTCCTCCTGGGACATTTGGACACCTGACCGAGAGCATGCCGACGCTCGCGTGCCTGCACTTCGCCTCGACACAACCACCTTGGTGGTTCACCGGATAACTGCGATTCAGGTCATTTCGGATGTTCATCCCATCAGCCATCACGTCCTCCCGCCTCGGCTGGATTTCGTCCCCCATGCTGGCGACGAGGAGCCGGATGACCCGTTTTGAAGGGACTCGTTTAGTGCAACCCGGTCATTTCGGACGCCCTCGACCTTTCTTGCGGTCATCGTGCAAGGCGCGTGAGGCGGGCGGCGTGAGTGACGCACCGCCCGAAGCGCCTAGTACGCCGACACAGGGATTCTGAATGGTTCAGGCGGCGGCCTGATGTGCTGCCGCCTGCGCCGCCAGCGGGTAGGACTTGCCCAGCTTCTGTCGGGCGGAATCGACGCTGAAGCGCCAGCGGATGCGGGCGCGCTCGAGATTGCGCTGGCGCTGCCATCGCGCCACCTCGCGCTTGAGGGTTTTCACGTCGCCCAGACGCCGCCCCAGGCACTGGCGCGTGAGGATGCTGATTTCAATCTCCACCATGTTCAGCCAGCTGGCGTGCTTGGGCACGAAGTGAAACTCCAGCCGACGCAGGAGTCGGCGCGCCTCCTCGGGCGGAAACGTCTCGTAGAAGGCTGCCGCGCTGTGGGTGGAGAGGTTGTCGAGCACCACCCGCACCCGCTCCGCGTCGGGGTAGTGCTCGTCGACGAGGGCCCGCATCTGGTGGGCAAAATCCTTCGAGGTGCGGCTGGGCGTGACGTCCACGTTGCGCCTGCCCGCGTGCACGTCCAGGTGCACGAAGAGGTTGGCCGTGCCGTTGCGCCGGTATTCGTAGTCGTAGCGGCGTGGCCGTCCCGGGGCCGCGGGCACCGGCGTGCGCACTTCGCCGATGAGTTGCACGGGTGTCTCGTCGAAGCACACCAACGGGCGCGCCTTGTCCGCGGGTGCCGCGTACAGTTCCAGCACGTCCTCCATCCGCGCCACGTACTCGGCATCCACCTTGGGGATGCACCACATGCGCCTCTGCCAGGGCTTCAGCTCGTTCTCTTCCAATCGCCGACGCACCGTCTCGCGCGAGAGGCCCGGGTGCTCAGTCAGCCGCACCATCTCGTCGGCAAGCAACTGAAGCGTCCAGCGCGCTCGCCCTGCTGGCGGTCCCGAGCAGGCGGTGGCCACCAGCAGGGCTTCTTCCTTGCCACTCAGCTTGCGCTCCGCACCCACGCGCTGCTTGTCGTGGAGCGCGTGCTCGACGCCTCCTTCCACGAACCGGCGCTTCACTCGGAAGACGGTGGAGAGGCC
>SECN01000301.1 GCA_004173515.1 Myxococcaceae bacterium
GCCCTGGCCCCGGCGGAGGTCAGCCGCGTCATCATCGACGAGGCCAACCACGCCATGGAGCTCATCGTCCCGGACGACCAGCTCTCGCTCGCCATCGGCCGGCGCGGGCAGAACGTGCGCCTGGCCGCGCAGCTCACCGGCTGGAAGCTGGACATCAACAGTGAGAGCCGCGTGCGCGAGATGCGCGAGTTCGCCAGCCGCTCGCTGGGCGCGCTGCCGGGCGTCAACGAGATGCTGGTGGAGACGCTCTACGCGCACGGCTTCCGTCAGGCGCGCGACGTGGCGGACGCGAACGCGGAGATGCTGGCGCAGATCCCCGGCATCGATCCGGCCCGCATCCCCTCCATGCAGGAGGAGGCGCGTACGCGCATGGTCCAGGACCAGCAGGAACTGTCGCGCATGGACCACGAGCGCGAGCAGGCCCGGCTGGCCGAGGCCCGCCGCCACCCGGACGAACTGTCCCAGCCGGAACGCATGGCGCGCGTGCGCGGCGTCGGCGAGAAGACCATCGAGCAGCTCATCCTCGCCGGCTACCGCACGGTGGAGGACATCGCGAACGAGAAGGACCTCACCCGCCTGGGCGACGTGCCAGGGGTGGGCATCAAGAAGGCCCGCCAGCTCAAGAGCGCGGCCGAGAACTACCTTGTGGAAGAGGCCAAGCTCCGCGCTGAACTGAACGCGGAGAGGAGCCTGCTGGCGTCGGCCGGCGGCTCGGAGGGCGCGGAAGCGGCCAAGGCACCGTAAGCTCACGGGAGATGGGGAGATGCGCCGCGCAACGAAACGGCCTGGGACACATCCGATTGAAATCACGACGTCAGGTCCGGTCCGGACCTGCGTCGGGTGCGGTTCGCGCAAGGCACAGGCGGAACTCACCCGGTTCGTGGTAGGTCCCCAGGGCGGCGTGGTGGCGGACAGGCGGCGGAGGCTGCCAGGGCGGGGGGCGTACCTGTGCGGTGCCGGTTGTTTGACGGCAGCGCTCAAGCGTAAGGCGCTGGGCAGGGCCTTCCGAGGCAAGGCGGGGCAGGTTGACCCGTTGCAGCTCGGACAGGCTTGGGAGTGAGGGCGGGTGGGTGGAGAGGTTGCGGGGGAAGGTGGCTGTTAGTCACCACTCGCACACAATTTCGGCTTTGGACTAGGGTGCTCGGCCTCGTCGCTGGCGGAGCAGAAGGCCAATCAAGGTATGTCGAAGAAGCGCGTTCACGAAATCGCCAAGGAGCTCAAGAGCCACGGGATTGAGCTCGACAACAAGGAGGTCGTGACCGAGCTCGCCGGGCTGGGTTACGACGTCAAGAGCCACTCGTCCTCGCTGGATGACGACCAGGCCACCGCCGCAGTCCAGAAGATCCTGGACAAGCGCAAGCCGAAGCAGGCCGCCGCGCCCGTCGCCGCCAAGGGGTTCGTGGTGCGCCGTCGGGTCGGTCCGCCGGCGGGTGCCTCCAACACAGAGGCCCAGGATGCCTACGCCCAGTCGAACGACCAGGGCTACGACAATCCTGACACCTCGTACGAGCAGTCCGCCGCGCCCGAGCAGACCGAGGCCGCCCAGGCCTCCGTCGTGGAGACCGCTCCCGCTGCCGTGGAGCATGCTCCCCAGGCGAATGCCGCCTCGGAGGCACCGGCCGTGACGGCCGCGCCCACCGAAGCCGCCGCCACCCCCGCCGCACCGGAGGCGACGTCCGCCCCGGAGACCCCGGCGACGACCGCACCTGTTTCCGCCACCCCGCCCGTGACGCAGCCTTCCACTCCGCCGACCGCGGCCGTGGTGGAGACGCCGCGGGCCGCCGCGCCGACCCAGGCGACGGCGACACCGCGCACCACCGCTCAGGAGAGCACCCACTTGCCCAACCCCCCTACGCGCTCGCCGGTTCCGCCCACCGCACGGACGCCTTCCACGTCGACGTCCGCGACGGTCATCTCCCGTGGTCCCGGTTATGTGCAGCGTCCGGGCTCGACGGGTGGGCGTCCGGGTGGTCCTCCGGGCAGCCGCCCCGGGGGTCCGAGCGGGCCGGGCGGTCGTCCGGGAGGCCCTGGTGGGCCGGGCAGCCGTCCTGGCGCGCCCATGCAGGGCCGCCCGGGTGGGCCGCCGATGCAGGGCCGTCCGGGAGCGCCCATGCAGGCGCGTCCGGGCCAGACAGGGCCGGTGCGTCCGTCCTCGCCGCCTCCGGGCGCCGCGGGGGCTCCCGTGCAGCCCAGCGGTCCGACCATCATGGTGGGCGGCGTGCCGCACGCCCAGGTCGCGCCCACGCCGGGCGCCCAGGCGCGCCCCACGGCCACCCAGGCCGTGGTCATCTCGCGCCCGCTCATCCAGGTCCGCCGCGTCACGCCGACCACGACCCAGGCCAAGCAGTACCCCATGGCCCCGGGCCGCACGGCGCTCGGCACCGAGAAGCGCGAGTACAAGGTCGTCCCGGATCACCTGGGTCGCGGCCGCGAACTGGTGGACGTCTCCAAGAGCAAGGAGCGTGGCCAGCGCAAGCGCACGGGGGGGCCTGAGACGACCACCGTGTCGAAGCAGGAACTGTCCGACATGGTCTGGGGCCGGATCGCGATTCCGATCCGCGGCAAGAAGCGCAAGCCGACCAAGAAGGGCGCCAAGACGCAGATCACCCAGATGGCCGAGGACAAGAAGGTCATCAAGCTCCAGGAGGGCATCAGCGTGTCCGACCTGGGTCAGCGCATGGGTGTGCGCACCACGGAACTCATCAAGAAGCTGATGGCCATGCAGAAGATGGCCACCGCGAACTTCATCCTGGACGCGGACACTGCGGAGCTCATCGCCACCGACTACCACTGGAAGGTGGAGCGCGTGGGCTTCGAGGTGGAGGACTACCTGCCGGAGGTCGCGGCCAAGGTGGAGGACGAGCGTCCCCGTCCGCCGGTCATCACCATCATGGGCCACGTCGACCACGGCAAGACGTCCCTGCTCGACGCCATCCGCCAGGCCAGCGTGGCCGCGGGCGAGGCGGGCGGCATCACCCAGCACATCGGCGCGTACAGCGTCACGACGGCGCGCGGCGACGTCACGTTCCTGGACACGCCGGGTCACGAAGCCTTCACGTCCATGCGCGCCCGTGGCGCCAACGTGACGGACATCGTCGTGCTCGTGGTGGCCGCGGACGACGGCGTGATGCCCCAGACCATCGAGGCCATCAAGCACGCGAAGCTGGCTGAAGTGCCCATCGTCGTCGCCATCAACAAGGTGGACGTGCCGGGCGCGAACCTGGACCGCGTGAAGAAGGACCTGGCCAGCCACGAACTGGTCCCGGAAGAGTGGGGCGGCGATACCATCATGGTGCCCGTCTCCGCGAAGACGAAGCAGAACCTGGACCTCCTGCTGGAGAACCTGGCGCTGCAGGCGGAGGTGTTGGAGCTGACGGCCAACCCCTCCCGTCCGTCCGTGGGCGCCATCGTGGAAGCCAAGCTGGATCGTGGCCGCGGTCCCGTGGCCACGGTGCTGGTGCAGGAGGGCACGCTCAAGCTGGGCGACGCCATCGTCACCGGCACGCACTACGGCCGCGTCCGCGCCATGAACAACAGCCGTGGCGAGTCCGTGAAGGAAGTGAAGCCGGGCTACTGCGCGGAGGTCATCGGTCTGTCCGGCGTGCCCACCGCGGGTGATGCCATCAACGTGGTGGCGGACGAGAAGGCGGCCAAGCAGATTGCCGACCACCGCGGCATGAAGGAGCGTCAGCAGGAGCTCGGCAAGGTCAGCCGCGAGTCCCTGGAGCAGCTGTTCGCCAAGACAAAGGCGGGCGGCGGTCCCAAGGAGCTGCGCGTCGTCATCAAGGCGGACGTGCAGGGCTCGGCGGAGGCGGTACGCCAGGCTGTGGAGAAGCTCACCACGCACAAGGTGCGGGTGGTCATCATCGACGCGGGCGTGGGCGCCGTCACCGAGACGGACGTCATGCGCGCCGCTGCTTCCAAGGGCGTCGTGCTCGCCTTCAACGTGAAGCCGGAGTCCGGTGCCGAGGCCGCGGCCAAGGTCCAGCAGGTCTCGCTGCAGAGCTACTCCATCATCTACGAGCTCATCGACGGCGTTCGCCTGGAGATGGAGAACCTCCTGGAGCCCATCCGCACCGAGCGCAAGCTGGGCCGTGCGGAAGTGCGCAACACCTTCAACGTGCCCAAGCTGGGCACCATCGCCGGTGCGGCCGTCCTGGACGGCGTCATCAAGCGCGGCTCGTTCGTGCGCCTCATGCGCGAGAACAAGCAGCTCTTCTCCGGAAAGATGGCGTCGCTCCGTCGCTTCAAGGACGACGTCAAGGAGGTCGCACAGGGCTTCGAGTGCGGTATCGGCATCGAGAACTTCAACGACCTCAAGGCCGGCGACATCATCGAGGCCTACGAGATCGAGGAGACGCGTCAGAGCCTGTCCTGAGCCCCGCGGTACACACTCGACGGACCCCCGGGAAGGCCCCACCTTCTCCGGGGGAATGACGATGTGCCGGCGGTCGGCGCGCGTGTTTGACGCGTTGCGCCGCTGCCGGCCTGGGGGACCTTTATGTTCGTGGGTGTCGCACGCCTGACCCTCCAGATTCCGGAGAGCGCCTCGCTGAAGTCCAAGCGGCAGGTGCTCCGCCGGGTGACGGACCGGGTGAAGGCCCGCTTCAACGTGGCCGTCGCCGAGGTGGATGACCAGGACCTCTGGCAGAAGGCGTCGGTCGCGCTGGCGGTGGTGGGCAACGAGCGCCGCCACGTGGATGAGCAGCTGGAGAAGATCATCCACTTCATCGAAGAGATGTACGTCGCGCCGCTCATGGCCCGGGAGACGGAGATCCTCGCCTTCGGGGACCAGCTCCATCCGGACAGCGGCGCGGGGATGTTCCGGGCTCCGGCGAAGCTGCCGGAGGAGGACCTGGACTCCGAGGTGGGGCTGTCGCCCGAGGCTGCGCATGCGCACTCGGAGGCGGCCATCGCCCGCTTCCTGCGCAGCGACCGGTCGCTGGCGGAGGCCGAGGGGCTGGGCTCCTGGGAGCAGCGGCACGAAGGCGCGGCCCCGGGGACTTCCCGGCCTGCCGCCGAAGGTGGAAATCTGTCGCTGGACGACGCGAGGGCCCGTGCCCGCGCGCTGCGCAACCCGCGAGATTGGGAGAAGAAATGACGACGCATTCACGACCCGAGCGCGTGGGGCAGGAAATCCAGGCGGCCATTGGCGCCCTGCTGACGCGGGGGGAGCTGCGCGACCCGCGCATCGGCTTCATCACCATCACCGGCGTGAAGGTGTCGCCCGACCTGCGCGTGGCGAAGGTCTTCTATTCGATGATGGGCACCGACGAGGAGAAGAAGGCCACCCAGGAAGGGCTGGACGCGGCCAAGCCCTTCGTGCGCCGCGCGGTGACGTCCGCCGTCAAGCTGCGGGTGTCCCCGGAGGTCTTCTTCGCCTTCGACGCCTCCGTGGGAGAGGGCGACAAGATCGACCGCCTCCTGCGGGAGGTGCGCAGCAAGGAAGGTTGGTAGAACCCAGGCCATGGACGGCGTCCTCGTCATCGACAAGCCGCTGGGTCCCACGTCGTTCGACGTGGTCCGCCAGGTGCGCAGCCTGCTCAAGGTGAAGAAGGCGGGCCACACCGGCACGCTGGACCCCATGGCCACCGGCGTGCTGCCGGTGTGCCTGGGGGAAGCCACCAAGGTGGCGGGCTACATCACCGAGGGCGACAAGGCCTACGACGCGGTGGTGCGGCTGGGCATCGAGACGGACACCCAGGACGCCCAGGGCAAGACGACGGCGGAGGCGCCGGTGCCGCCGCTGACGGCCGCGGTGCTGGAGGCGGCGCTCGCGCCCTTCCGGGGCACCTTCGAACAGGTTCCGCCCATGTACTCGGCGGTGAAGATCGCCGGCAAGCGGCTGTACGAACTGGCGCGCGCGGGCGAAGAGGTGGAGCGCGCCAGCCGCACGGTGACGGTCCACGAGCTGGTGCTGCGCGACTTCTCCGCGGACCGGCTGACGCTGTCGGTGCGCTGCTCGAAGGGCTTCTACGTGCGCACGCTCGCGTACGAGCTGGGCCGCGCGCTGGGCTGCGGCGCGCACCTGGAGGCCCTGCGGAGGACCGCGAGCGGCCCGTTCAACCTGTCGCGCGCGCTGCCCCTGGGCGAGCTGGGCTCGCTGTCGCGGGAGACCGTGGCCGGCCGGCTGGTGTCGCTGGGTGACGCGCTGACGGACCTGCCCCTGGTGCGGGTGGGCGCGGAGGACGCGAAGCGGGTGTCGCACGGCGTCCCGGTGGAGGTCGCGCCGCAGCCGGGCAAGGTGCGCGTGCTGGGCCCGGATGACGCGCTGCTCGCCATGGCCGAGGTGGTGGGCGGGCGGCTGCGCTACCTGCGGGTCTTCATCTGAGTGGCCACCCGCTCCCATGACATCTCCGTGAGCGTCGCTCCGGGCCTGAGAAGCGCCTTCGACGGCCGGCGCGAGCTGACGCTGGGCGTGCCGGCGGCGGCGGGCATCGGCGACGTGGTGGAGGCCCTGCTGCGGCTGTACCCGCGCACGCGTGCGCTCCTGGCGGGCGACGGCGGCGAACCCGGCGGGTTGTACCTGCACGTGGCCCTGGACGCGGCCTCCGCGCGGGAGCTGGCGACGGGCGAGGCGGGACTTCCGACGGGTTGCCGGTTGTACGTCTTCGCACTCTCCAGACCGCCGAGGGGCGGACGGGCAGCCGGCGAAGGTTGACCCTACGGGGGGTGAAGCTTATAAGCGGCCCGCTCGTTAGAAGAACAATGGCCGGGTCTGTACCCCTCCGCGGACCCTGGCGGCGCGAGCGTTCCTCCCGGAGTGGGATTCAGGAAGAAGCCCCCATGTCGCTGCATCAGGATCGCAAGAGCGAGCTGGTCTCGAAGTTCCGCACCCACGAGTCCGACACGGGCTCCCCCGAGGTGCAGGTGGCGCTGCTGTCCGAGCGCATCAACATGCTCACCGAGCACTTCAAGACCCACAAGAAGGACCACCACTCCCGGCGCGGTCTGCTGAAGCTGGTCGGTCAGCGCCGCCGTCTGCTGGACTACCTCAAGTCCAAGGACGTGGCGCGCTACAAGAAGCTCATGCCGACCTGAAGTCCATGGGTGGGCGGGTGTGATCAGGGATCAAGAGGTTCGAGCCATCTCTCCGGCGCTCCGCAACGGAGCCCATTTCCGCAGTACAGGCAGCGGTGGTCTGGCACGTGCCTGCTTCAAGGCCCTGGCGACCGCTCATTCCCCAGAGGGCCCCTGTCCGGGCGGCCCGGCCCCGCTCATGCGGGCCGGCCGTGGCTGACGCGGGTCCTCGCACGCGAAGCAGGCACAGAGGCCACACGACATGTTGAAGAAGAGCGTCAAGATTGGTGAGAGCGAGCTGAGCATCGAGACGGGCCGTCTGGCCAAGCAGGCCGACGGCTCCGTGGTGGTCCGCTACGGCGACACCATGCTGCTCGTCACCGCGGTGAGCGCGCGGGAGAAGAAGGACATCGACTTCCTGCCCCTCACGGTGGAGTACCAGGAGAAGCTGTACTCGGCATCCACGGCCTCACCGGTGCCTCCGCGGCGCTGTGGGTGTCGGACATCCCGTTCAACGGCCCCATCGCGGGCGTTCGCGTGGGCCGCGTGGGTGGCCAGTTCGTCGCCAACCCCACCGCGAAGCAGCGGGAGCAGAGCGACCTGGACCTCGTCATGGCGGTGAGCCGCGAGGCCATCGTGATGGTGGAGGGCGGCGCGGAGGAGGTCAGCGAGGCGGACATGGTGGCCGCGCTGGAGTTCGGCCGCACCGCGGCCAAGCCCGCCCTGGACCTGCAGGACGAGATGCGCGCGGAGCTGAAGAAGCAGGTGCGCTCCTACGACAAGCCGGCCGCCATCGACGAGGGGCTGCGCACCCAGGTGCGCGCCCTGGCCATGGACGGCGTCAAGGCCGGCTACGCCATCAAGGAGAAGGGCGCGCGCTACGAGGCGCTCTCCAAGGCCAAGAAGGCGGCCGTGGCGGCCCTCAAGGAGAAGCTGGGCGCGGAGTTCACGCCCGTGGTGGAGAAGCACGCCAAGCAGGTCATCGAGGACCTGAAGTACGACCACATGCGTGAGCTCACCGTGAACGGTGGCCGCATCGGCGACCGTGGTCACGACGTGGTGCGCACCATCACCAACGAAGTGGGCGTGCTGCCCCGCGCGCACGGCAGCGCGGTGTTCACGCGTGGCGAGACGCAGGCGCTCGTGGTGGCCACGCTGGGCACCAGCGAGGACGAGCAGCGGCTGGAGCTCTTGAGCGGCCAGGCCTTCAAGCGCTTCCTCTTGCACTACAACTTCCCCCCGTTCAGCGTGAACGAGACCAAGCCCCTGCGCGGCCCCGGCCGGCGTGAGATTGGCCACGGCGCGCTGGCGGAGCGCGCGCTGCGCAACATGCTGCCCGCGGGCGAGAACTTCCCGTACACGGTGCGGCTGGTGTCGGAGATTCTGGAGTCCAACGGCTCCTCGTCCATGGCCTCCGTGTGCGGTGGCACGCTGGCGCTGATGGACGCGGGCGTCCCCATCAAGTCGCCGGTGGCCGGCATCGCCATGGGTCTGGTGAAGGAAGGCGAGAAGATCGCCATCCTTTCCGACATCCTTGGTGACGAGGATCACCTGGGCGACATGGACTTCAAGGTCTGCGGCACGTCCAAGGGCATCACGTCCATCCAGATGGACATCAAGATCACCGGCCTCACCACGGAGATCATGAGCCGCGCGCTGGAGCAGGCGCGTCAGGGCCGCGTGCACATCCTGGCGGAGATGGCGAAGACGCTGGACGCTCCCCGCAAGGAGATCAGCCAGTTCGCGCCGCGCATCACCACCATCCAGATCCGTCCCGAGTTCATCAAGAACGTCATCGGGCCGGGCGGCAAGGTGATCAAGGACATCATCGCTCGCACGGGCGCGGCCATCAACATCGAGGACACGGGCCGCGTGGACATCGCGAGCGCGAACGGCGAGGCCGTGAAGGCCGCCATCGCGATGATCCAGGCGCTCACGCGTGAGGCGGAGATCGGGAAGATCTACACCGGCACCGTGCGGAAGATCGCCGAGTTCGGCGCCTTCGTGGAGCTGTTCCCGGGCACCGACGGCCTCATCCACATCTCCGAGCTGTCCGACAAGCGCGTCAAGGCGGTCTCGGACGTGCTGAGCGAGGGCGACGAGGTGCTGGTGAAGGTGGTCAGCATCGACAAGACGGGCAAGATCCGCCTGTCCCGCAAGGAGGCCATGGCCGAGCGCACCGCCGCGCAGACGCCTCCTCCGGCCGCGGCCCCCACGGCGCCCACGCCCGACGCGAAGGCCTGATTCAGGCTGGAGCCTTCGCGCGACGGCCGCTCCTCGTGAAGGAGCGGCCGCCTTCGTGGAGGGCTCCACCCAGGCGCCCCGTTCCTTTCGCCTCCGGGCGAAGGGACGGGGCGTTTTCGTTGCGGGGGCCGGTGGTTTAAACCCTCCGAGGGGCTTCCCGCGTTGATGGGGATGTCCCTGGAGGCGTGCATGCCGTCCCATCCGTCCAGCCCTTCCGCCCCGTCGAGCGGGTTCCTCACGGACGTGTCCCGGTTCCTGGGCGCGTTCCGGTGGGCGTTCATGCCGCTGGGCCTGCTGGCGCTGGTGGCGGTGGGCGTGCACGCGGCGGCGGACACGCTGGATGACCGGTTGCTTACGGTCGTGGACCGGTTGGACTCGGCGTTCGACGCGTTCGTGGGCCGGTATCCGCTGACGGCGTCCCTGGTGGATTGGGTGTCGCTGGAGCGCCGCACGCGGCTTGCGAAGGCGCTCGCGCTGGGGTGGGAGCTGGCGGCGGACCTGCTGCTGGCGCTGCCCGCGCTGGGCTACCGCGAGGTCGCGGCGCCCAGGCCGGTGGAGGCCTGGCGCGCGATGCTGGAGGCGTCGGAGTCCGGGGCTTCGGGGCCCGTGTCGTGGCGGGTGCTGCTGCGGCGCTGTCTGCGGCGGCCCACGCCGATGCGGTGGGTGCGGCCCCTGGCCACGGCGGGCGTGGTGCTGGCGGGCGCGTGCACGGTGGCGCGGCTGGTCCAGGGCACGGTGTATCTGTCGTGGCGACCGCTGTTCGGGGACACCGCGGCGGACCTGTCCGCTCGGGGCCTGGCGGTGGCGGCGCTGGTGGGCGTGAGCGTGTCGCTGGGGTGGCGCGCGGTGCTGCGCAACCTCCAGCACGCGGACGAGGCGTGCGAAGCGGTGGGGCCCCGAAGGGCGTGGACGCGGGGGCTCCTGGGCTGCGTGCTGGTGGCGCCCCTGGGGCTGGCCGCGGTGTGGGACGCGTCTCCGGTGCTGTCCTTCCTGCGCTGAGGCCCTGGCATGTTCGCTCGACGCGCCCGGGGACTCCTGGACTTCACCTTCGCGCTCTTGTGCGTGTGGTGCGCGTACCACCACACGCCCGCGGGGGCGCTGCTGCGGCGCATGGGGGCCTGGGCGTTCAACACGCGCACCACGGCCCGGCCGCTGCTCGCGTACTACGACGGCGTGAGCGGCACGTCGGTGCCCACGCCCGGCGCGCTGCCTCCGTCCATGCTCACGCGGGTTCCGACGAGCGCGGAGGCGCTGGCGTGGGGGACGCACTCGGCGCTCAAGGGCCTGGAGCCGAAGGCGCGCGAGCCCGCGCTGGCCCTGGCCCGTGAGGCGGGCATCGCTCCGGAGACGCTGTTGGACCCCGCGAAGGGGCTCGCGGCGACGCGGCGCCTGTTGGATTCGCTGGCGAAGGACTTCCCGTCGGAGGAGGCGCGGCTGACGGCGGTGTTCGCGGGGCGGGTGCCCGCGCGCTTCGCGATGGAGCGGGTGGACGCGGAGGGTGGGGTGCCCACGCTGGAGCGGCTGGCGAAGCAGCTGCCTCCGGGCTTCGACGGCTCGTCGGTGGGGGCGGCGCAGGCGCTGGCGTTGTCGACGGCGCTGATGCTCGGGTGGCCGGTGGCGGAGAGCGCCCACGTGACGAGTCCCTTCGGCTACCGCGTCCACCCGACGCTGCGCACGCGCCGGATGCACACGGGCGTGGACCTGTCGGTGCGCACGGGCACCACGGTGTCGGCGGTGGCGGCGGGCGTGGTGCGCCGCGCGAGCGAGGACTCGGTGAATGGCCGCGTGCTGGTGCTGGACCACGGGCGGGGCGTGACGACGGCGTACTGTCACAACTCCGAGCTGCTGGTGAAGGCGGGCACCCGCGTGGAGAAGGGGCAGCCCATCGCCCTGTCGGGCAGCACCGGACGCTCCACCGGGCCCCACCTGCACTACCAGTTGGAGCTGGCCGCGCGCCCCGTGGACCCCTTCGGGTTCCGCACCGCGCTGCGTGTGGCGGACGGCGGCGCGACCGAACTGTGACGGCGCGTCCTTCCTGCGTGCGCGGGAGGACCCGTGACGTTGGATGCGCCCCTGGAAGACTCCAGGGGGCGCGTGCTAGGGCGTGGGCGCATGGCCTCCACGCTGACCGTCTCCGTGCGCCGGGTGCGCTCGCATCCTGAACCGCTGCCCCTGCCCCGCTACGAGACGGAGCAGGCCGCCGGCATGGACCTGCGCGCGGACATCGACGGGGAGCGGGTGCTCCAGCCCCTGGAGCGGATGGCGGTGCCCACGGGGCTGGCGTTCGCGCTCCCCCCGGGCTTCGAGGGGCAGGTGCGGCCCCGCTCCGGGCTGGCGCTGCGCCACGGGGTGACGTGCCTCAACTCCCCGGGGACGCTGGACGCGGACTACCGGGGGGAGGTCCAGGTGCTGCTCATCAACCTGTCCAACGCGCCCTTCACCCTGCGGCGGGGGGACCGGGTGGCCCAACTGGTGGTGGCCCCCGTCACCCTGGCGTCACTCCAGGAGGTGGACGTGTTGGAGGGGACTTCCCGGGGTGACGGAGGTTTCGGGTCCACGGGCCGTTGACGCCCTGCGCGCAACGTCGTTCCTCAACGGCTCCGGAGCGGGCAGAATGGGGGCCCCGGCCGTCCGCCGGGAGGCCGCTCCCCCCGCGACCTTGTTCCGGAGTTTCACTGCTTTGCTCTGCTATCGCTGCGGCAGCCATGTCCCCGACACGAGTGAAACCTGCGCCACGTGTGGCCAGAAGTTCGACGCGGCCGCGCGTCAGGCGGTGGGAGCGGCGCGCAAACGGGGGGCGGAGGGCGCGCCCTACAAGCCGGGTGACGTCGTCGCCAACCGCTACTCCATCCAGGAGGTCGTCGGCTCCGGGCCGCTGGGGTTCGTCTTCCGCGCGCAGGACCAGGCCATCGACGTGGAGGTGGCGCTGAAGGTCATCCAGCCCCGGCTGGTGCAGCAGCCGGAGGAGCGCACGCAGTTCGCGCTGTCCATGCGGGTGGGCAAGAAGCTCAACCACCCGAACCTGGTGCGGGTGTACGAGGAGGGCGTCGACGGGGACCGGCCCTGGTTCGCGATGCAGTTGCTGGAGGGCATCACGCTGCGCCGGATGATGGAGCAGCGCGCTGGCAAGGGGCAGTTGTTCTCGCTGAAGGAAGTGGAGCCGCTGCTGGCGCAGATGGCGGCGGCGCTGGATGGGGCGCACCGCTTCGGGCCGCACTCGAACCTGAAGCCGGAGAACGTCTTCGTCCTGCCGGACCTGCTGAAGGTGACGGACTACGGGCTGGGGCTCGCGGTGCCGCACCTGCCCTTCGTGCAGGCGCAGCGGGGACACCGCGCGGCGGCGTACATCGCGCCCGAGTACGTGAATGGCGCGGAGCTGGACACGCGCATGGACGTGTACTCGCTGGGCGTGTTGATGGGGGAGATGGTCACCGGGCTGTTGCCGGAGGACGGCGGCGTGCCGGAGGTGACGGTGCGGCACCCGGACCTGCCGCCCGCGTTCGAGTCCCTCTACCGGCGCGCGCTGAACCAGAACCCGCTGGCGCGTCCGAAGTCGGGCGGAGACCTGCACGCGGAGTTCGCGGCGCTGGTGCAGCGTCACCCGGCCGCCGCGTCCCGGCAGCGCGCGGTGCCGCCCACGGGAGCGCTTCCCGCCGCCGCCGTGGCCGCGCGGGCGGCGAACAAGCCGCTGCCGCCGGTGCCCACCGGCATGTTGCCCATCGCGACCGTGCCCACGCCGGCCGAACCCGCGCAGGCGGAGGAAGCGCCCCCGCCGGATGCGACCCAGCCGTTGGATGCGGCGACGCTGGCGGCCATCCTGGGCTCGAACGCGAAGGCGCTCGACTACATCACGGGGCCCGAGGCGCGCTCGGTTTCGGATGCGTCGACGCAGCAGGAGATGCGCGCGGTGCCGGAGCGTCTCACGGGGCGGGGGCGTGACGCGGGCGCGGCGCAGGATCCGCGACTGTTGGGACAGGCGCCGGATGCGGCGACGCAGCAGGAACCCCGCGCGGCGGCCCCGGAGGCGCGTCCTTCCGCCGCGAAGGCCGCCGAGCCGGTGATGCGCATCTTCGCGAAGGCGGAGGAGCCCTCGTTCCCGGCGGATCCCCGCGCGGCGTCCCGTTCCGCTGAGTCCGGTGCGGACGCGCGGCAGGGGAACCGAGGCGCGGACGGAGCTGTTGGTGATGGCCGGCAGGCCGGTCGCGGCGGAGAGGCTTCGTCGGGCAGCGCGGGCGGTCGTGGTGCCGAGGCTTCTTCGGGCGGTCGTGGCGGAGAGGCTTCGTCGGGCAGCGCGGGCGGACGTGGCGCCGAAGCGTCATCCGGTGATGCACGGCAGGGCGGACGCAGCACGGACTCCGGCCAGGACGCGCGCTCGGCTGGCCGTAACGGTGAGCCTTCATCCAGCGGTCGCGGCACGGACTCCGGTCAGGATGCGCGCTCGGGTGGACGCGGCGGAGAGGCTTCTTCGAGCGGCTCGGGCGGTCGCGGTACGGACTCCGGTCAGGATGCGCGTTCGGGTGGTCGCAACGGTGAGTCCTCGTCGGCCGGCTCGGCGGGGCGCAACGGGGAGCCCTCATCCGGAGATGGTCGCTCGGGTCGCAACGGAGACGCTTCATCCGCAGACGGTCGCTCGAGCGGACGCGGCACGGACTCCGGTCAGGACTCGCGGTCGGGTCGCGGCGCGGATCCGTCGGGAAGTGACGGACGCCGGAGCTCCGACGACGATGAGTCCCCCGAGTCCCGCTCGTCGAGCCGGGGCGGTCGCAATCCCCGGAGCACGAACGCCTCACGTGGCGCGGAGGCCGCCGCGCCTCGCGGTTCCTCGCGCGCCACCGCCGCGCAGGGCCCGGGCCGTTCCACCAACGCCCAGGGCGAGAGCTCCACGGGCGGACGCGCCCGCAAGGCCGAACCGACGGGAGCCCGTGGCTCATCGCGCAACCTGCCGCCCTCGGTCTCCGGCCTGCACACGATGCCGTCCACTCGCGCCACGCAGCCGAAGCCGGCGCGTTCGGGGCCGAGTTCGATGATGTGGATGGTCATCCTCGCGGTGATGGGCATCGTGCTCGGAGCCGGTGGCGGCTACCTCTGGCTGCGAATCCGTCAGGCGCAGGCCGCGAAGAACGCGACCGTGCCCGCCACGCCCGGCGCCGCCGCGGGTACAGCGGGCGGCCTCATGGCGACGGGGCAATGTCCCCCCGGCATGAAGCTGGTGAGCGGAGGCAACTTCAAGCGGGGCTCCCTCAAGGAGGACCGGCAGTCGTCCGGCTCCATGGACGAGCTTGAACAAAGGAGCATCCTGGTGGGCTCGTTCTGCGTGGATGAGTTCGAGTTCCCCAACAAGCGCGGGCGCCTGCCCAGGGTCTCCGTGAGCCTGCTCGACGCGAAGTCCCTCTGCGAGGGCGAGAAGAAGCGGCTGTGTTCGGAAGATGAGTGGGAGAAGGCCTGCAAGGGTCCCGGCAACGCGCGCTTCTCGCGCGGGGAGGACAGCCCCACGGCCTGCAACACCGGCACGGCCACGGGCGCCGCGGCGACCCTCGCGCGCTCCGGGCAGTTCGCTTCGTGCCAGCACTCTGAATTCCTGCCGTCGGACATGTCAGGCAACGCGGCGGAATGGACCGACACCCAGTTCAAGAACGGCAGCGCCGACATGACCATCAAGGGCGGCTCCTTCATGGGCGCCAGCGACATGTCCCGGTGCGCCGCGCGCAAGCAGGGCGCTCCGAAGATGACGTCCCCGGACCTGGGCTTCCGCTGCTGCGCGAACGTGCTGCCATGAGCTGGCTCCGGGGCCTCCCGCTCCTGACGCTCCTGCTGCCCGCCGTCGTCCTCGCGCAGGCCCCGTCCCGAAGTCCCGCCCGGCCCCGCGTGGTCGCGGTGAAGTCCGCGAGCCTCGCGCCATACGCCTCCTTCCTCGCCGGCTTCAGCTCGGAGGTCCGCGCCGACGTCACCGAGGTGACGCTGGAGGAGAGCCCCACGGAGGCCGCGCGCGTCTTCAAGTCGCTGGCCGCGCAGAAGCCCGCGTTGGTGCTGGCCCTGGGCCCGCTGGCCGCCAATGCCGCGCGGCGCTCGCTGGGCGATGACGTGCCCGTGCTGTTCGCCATGGTGCCGTACCACGAGAAGTACGGCCTGGAGGCGCCGCACGTCACCGGCATCGCGCTCACCAGCGACTTCGGGCCGGAGCTGGCCGCGCTCAAGGCCCTGGCTCCCGCCGCGAAGCGCGTGGGCATCCTGCACGACCCGCGCTCGTCGGCGGGCCTGGTGGCGCAGGCGCGCTCCGCGAGCTCCGGACTGGGGCTCACCATCGTCCCGCTGGCCGTGGAGTCGCAGGAGCGCGTGAGTGAAGTGCTGGAGGGCGCCGTCGGGAAGGTGGACGGCCTGTTGATGGTTGCGGACAAGACCGTGGGCAACGCGTCCGTCGTCCAGGCGCTCATCGCCTTCAGTGCCGCCCGCCGCATCCCGCTGGTGGCGCTCACGGCCAGCCAGGTGAAGGAGGGCGCGACGATTGCCCTCTCGCCGGCCCCGCTGGCGCTCGGTCAGCAGGCGGGGAGGCTCTCCAACCGCATCATCCACGAGAGGGTCGATCCCGGTGCGCTGGCGGTGGCGCGGCCTGAAGGCCTGGACCTCTCGTTCAACCTCACCGCCGCGAAGAAGTCAGGTCCGTCCTGCGACGTCAGCTCGCCGCGCTGGAGGGCATGGTCGCGCAGGGGCTCGCCCCGAAGGAGGCGCTGGAGGACTGCCTGGCCCGCGCCGGTGACTTCTCCACCGAGGACGCCGCGCGCATCGACGAAATCGAGCGCACCACCAAGCACGACGTCATCGCCTTCCTCACCTTCGTGGAGGAGCGCGTGGGGCCCAGCGCGCGCTGGCTGCACCTGGGCATGACGTCCTCGGACGTGCTGGACACGTCGCTGGGGCTCACCCTGCGCGACGCGGTGGACCTCATCCTCAAGGGCATGGACCGCGTGATGGCCGCGGTGGAGAAGCGTGCCTTCGAGCACAAGCACACGCTGCAGATGGGCCGCAGCCACGGCATCCACGCGGAGCCCATCACCTTCGGGCACAAGCTGGCCATCTGGTACGACGAGCTGCGCCGGGGCCGCACCCGCCTGGAGCACGCGCGCGACACCATCGCGGTGGGGAAGATTTCCGGCGCGGTGGGCACGTTCGCGCACCTGCCGCCCGCGGTGGAGGAGCACGTCTGCCAGAAGCTGGGCCTCAAGCCCGCGCCCGCCTCCAGCCAGGTGGTGCAGCGCGACCGGCACGCGGAGTTCTTCACCGCGCTCGCGCTCGTCGGCTCCAGCCTGGAGAAGTTCGCCGTCGAAATCCGCCACCTCCAGCGCACGGAGGTGCGAGAGGTGGAGGAGGCCTTCACGCCGGGCCAGAAGGGCTCCAGCGCGATGCCGCACAAGCGCAACCCCATCCTGTCGGAGAACCTCACCGGCCTCGCGCGCCTGCTTCGCGGCTACGCGGTGAGCGCCATGGAGGACGTGGCGCTGTGGCACGAGCGGGACATCTCCCACTCGTCCGTGGAGCGCGTCATCGGGCCGGACGCCACGGGCCTGCTGGACTTCATGCTCCACCGCTTCGCGGGGCTGGTGGAGAACATGCGCGTCTACCCGGAGCAGATGAAGAAGAACCTGGACCTGCTGGGCGGCGTGGTGAACTCGCAGCGGCTGCTGCTGGAGCTGGCGCGCAAGGGCATGGACCGGCAGGCCGCGTACGTCGTCGTCCAGCGCAACGCGATGAAGATGTTCGAGGAGGGCGTGGACTTCCGGCAGGCGCTGCTCGCGGACGCGGACCTGCTCAAGATGATGACGCCCGAGGAGATTTCGGACTGCTTCTCCCCGGGCTACCACACGCGTCAGATGGACGCGGTGTTCCAGCGCGTGTTCGGCCGCCCCAGCTAGGGCGGCGTCACCGGGCTGAAGGGCCAGCAAGGGCGACGGGGCTAGAGGTAGCCCTTCGCCCGCAGGTTCTGTTCGATGCGCGCGTGCACGTCGCCGGGCGTCAGGTCGAGCGACGTGCCGGTGATGCGCTCGTAGGCGGCCACGTACTTGGTGGCCAGGTCCACGCGCACGTCGTCCGGGATGGCCGGCAGCTCACCGTGGCCGGAGAAGTTGCGCTCACGGATGAGCCACTGGCGGATGTTCTCCTTGTCGAGCATCCGCTGGTCCTCGCCCTTGGCGAAGCGCGCCTCGTACTCATCCGCCACCCAGTAGCGGCTGGAGTCCGGGGTGTGCATCTCGTCGATGACGAAGAGTTCGTCGCCCACCTTGCCGAACTCGTACTTGGTGTCCACGAGGATGAGGCCGCGCGTCAGCGCCCACTTCTGGCCCTCCTGGAACAGGCCCCGCGCGGCCTCCGTGATGCGGGCCCAGTCGCGCCACGGTGACGTTCGCGTCGGGCACGTCCAGGACGTGGTTGGGGCAGATGTGCTTCGTGCGCTCGAACCAGAAGGCCGCCAGCCGGTTGAGCACCTCGCCCTTGAAGGGGATGGTGGTGAGGACGTGGTCGAAGGCGGACAGCCGGTCGCTCGTCACCAGGATGAGCTTGTCGCCCTGGCGGTAGGTGTCGCGGACCTTGCCCTTGTAGGGCTGGCCGAGCGTCGGCAGGTCCGTCTGCCGGAGCGTGTGGGAAAGCTGCGCGTGGAGGGCGGAGGTGTTCACGTCGAGGCGCCTCGCGGCCCCAGCCACTCCGCCGGAAAGGGGCGGGAGCGGGGCCAGCTCATGAGGCGCGCGACTCTACTGGAGGCTCGCCGCCATGGAAGCGGGACCGTAGGCGGATGCCAGATAGAGGAACGCCGGGTTGATCCGCAGGATGCCGTCCACGTAGGCGACCGCGTACGGCGCGCCCGCGGCCCGGTCCACCTGCACCGCGCCCTCCGGGTGGATGTCCCAGAGCGCCAGCAGCGTGCGCGCCACCAGCTCCGCGGCCTCGCGCTCGGACAGCCCCTGCAGGCTGTCCCGCCGGTCCTCCGGCCACCGCTCGGCCGCCCGGCCGTCGAAGACGAACTGCAGGTCGCTGCCCGCGTCCGGCGGCTGGAGCAGGTCCGCGCGGGCTTCGAAGCCCGGCGCCGCGACGAACTCGTTGCCTTGGATGATGGGGAACAGTGCCACGCCCTGCGCGGACTGACCGGCTTCCTGCTCCGACTGCCGGGCGATGTCCCGGAACAGCTCGAAGCGCACCGCCGGGGACTCGAACTCCACCACCTCGGGCGAGCTGGTGAGCGCCTGCCGCGACGTCAGCGACGGACGCACGGGCGTGCTCGCGCCACCACACGCGGTGGTGAGGAGCGACAGCGACAGAAGCAAGCCAGGGACCCAGCGACGCATCAGCGGGAATATACCGATCACCC
>SECN01000302.1 GCA_004173515.1 Myxococcaceae bacterium
TCCAGCGGCGGCAGCGTCCAGTGGAACACCACCACCGGCACCTTCGCCGCGATGCACGTGTCGATGTGGTCTCGCGACGTGAAGCCGTGCGGCTCTTCCCGGTCGACGATGAACGCCACGCCGTAGGGCCGCTGCGTGCCCGCCCGGACGGCCTTCAGGCGCGCTTCCAGCACCGGCGGCGGCTCCGGCGCCCCGCCCAGCATGCCCAGCCCTCCCGCCTCCGACACCGCGATGACCAGCGGCGGCAGGGCCACGAACGCCATTCCCGCGCTGACGAAGGGGTAGTGGATGCCCACGTCGCGCGTCAGCCGCGTCTGCAGCGTGTTGCCCTCCAGCACGTAGATGGGCGGCGGGCGCGCGGAAGCAGGCGGTCCGTCACCGTCGGAGGTCCCGTCCGCCAGCGGCTCCTCGTCTCCGTGGGAAGAAGAAGGCTGGCCAGGTCGTCCGTCGTTCGCGCCGTTCATCGCGTCTCCCGCTGGTGCTGACGTACCGAGCTTCAAGATTAGCAGCGCCACCGCTCGATTCAGTCGCGGCCGGCCCCGGCCGTGCTCACTGGACAGCAGAGCGGCCGCCAGCCTGTCCTTCATTCATCCAGGAAGAGGTCGGCCTGCCCCAGCCCTGCGTCCGTCAGCACCCGGCCCCGCTTCAGCCGCCGCGTCAGGGGCCGGTAGCGCTGCGCCACCATGGCCCCCAAATGGAACGGAAGGCCCCGCTCCCGCTCCACGCGCCGGGCCTGGGCGACCAGTTCCTCGCGCGTCAGCCGCAGGGGGCCTTCCAGGCCCACCAGGATGCGGTTGGTGCTGGAGGGCACCTCGAAGAGGGACAGGCCGTGGAAGCTCACCTGGTAGGTGCGCACCATCGCGTCGTAGAGCGGATTCGCCGCCGACTCCCACACGTTGCCCACCACCACCCCGCCCCGCGTCAACCGCGCTCGCGCCGCGCCCAGGAACTCGCGCGTCGCCAGGTGCAGGGGGATGTGGTCCGCCCCATACGCGTCCAGGATGATGACGTCGTAGGGCGGACCGTCCGCCTCGATGAAGGCCCGCCCGTCCGCCACGTGCGCCCGGAGCAGCACGTCCTCCTGGAAGCCGCAGTACTCCTTCGCGGCCTCCACCACCGCGGCGTCCACCTCCACCACGTCGATGTGCGTGTCAGGCAGCACCCTGCGCAGGAACATGGGGATGGCCCCGCCCCCCAGCCCCACCGCGAGGATGTTCTCCGGCCGGGGCACGAACGCCAGCGCCACCATCGCCATGCGCGTGTAGGGCAACTCCAGCCGCAGCGGGTCCCCGGGCCACACCACGCTCTGGCGCGCCCCTCCGTCTCCGAAGCGCAGCGAGCGGCGCCCCTGGTCATCCTCCGTGACGAGGACCGGGCCCGCGCCTTCGGTGCGCCCGTCTTCCGGCAGGTCCTCGGACGGGGACTCGGGGGATTCTTCCGGCGATGCCAGGACGCGCGCTCCTACTTCGCGACCGGCAGCGGGCCACTGTCCAGCACGCGCTGTGCCTTCACCACGGGCCCGTACTCCGGCGTCTGGACGGCCGTGCCCTGCGCATCCTTGCCCGCGTGCAGCGTCATCGCGTCCGCGTCCGGCAGGTAGCCCACGCGCAGGGACACCTCGCGCACGTCGGACAGCTCGCGCGTCTCCTCGGGGCCCGTGGGGTACGGCAGCGCGGTGCGCAGCGGCAGGGGCACCACCGCGCGGCGGTTCGCCGTGGCGCCGGCCTCCACGCGGCTGACCGCGGGCACCTCCGGCGCTTCCACCATCAGGTCCTCGGGCACCGGCAGCAGCATCCGCGACAGCACCACCCGCCCTCCGGACAGGTCCACGTAGGCCCGCTCCGGCGCCAGCGTGAGGTGGCCGCTGAAGCCCACGTCCCACAGCCCGTCCACCAGCAGCACGGCACGGGACGTCCGGTTGTGCACCGCGTAGGTGACCGCGAGCGTGTCCGCCTCGCGCGCCACCGACTCCACCTTCAGCTCCACATCCGCCTGGGCCACGCGATGTCCTCCGGGGTTCGCGGGCCGCTCCGGCGCCCGCGCGCAACCGACGATGACAGCCAGCGCCACCCAGGCGCCAGTCCGGAGGACGTTTCGCATGGGACTAGTAGCGCGGCCGGGTGGGCAGGTTCAGGTCGTCGCGCAGGACGTTCTCCCCGGGACGGCCGCCCTGGACCACGTCCGGCGTGGCCGCGTTCTGGTCCAGGTCGATGGGCAACCCCACCGCGGAGGTCTCCAGGTTGCGCGTGCCGTTCTTCTCGCCCAGCGCCAGCGTGCCGTTGACCATGTCCGAGGCGTGCACCAGTTCGTGGAACAGGCCGACGACCGGGGGACGGTTCATCCACTCCTCGGTGCCCAGCGAGATGCGCGTGGTGTTGTAGTTCACCTGCGCGTCCGTGCCCTTGCCCGGCGTGCCGTCCTTGTTCATGAAGCCATCGTTGAAGTTCGTACCGCCCGCGCTGTTGCCGCTGGCCGTCTCGCGGATGGTCGTCTTCTTGCCGCTGTCATCCAGCGTGCGCAGCAGCTCCTGGCCCGACGGCAGCGAGCGCATCGCGTCCAGGTCCGACTGGGTGCGCGCCTGGAACTCCGCGCTGCCCGTGACGGAGACGGACGCGCCGCGCTGATCGGCGTCCGTCATGTCGACGATCTCCCGCTCACCCGTGGCCGCGTCGGCGGTGGTCTCGTTCTCTTCCACGTACAGCTTGTCGGTGCCCTCGCCGCCCTCGACGGTGTCCGCGCCCGCGCCGCCCGCCACCGCGTCGTTGCCCGCGCCGCCACTCAGCGTGTCGTTGCCGCGCCCGCCAATCACCTGGTCATCGCCCTCGCCGCCATCGACCTTGTCGTCGCCCGCGCCCGCGTCGATGTAGTCGCGCTCGCCGCCGCCCGACATCGCATCGTTGCCGTCCAGGCCGTAGAGCACGTCCCGCCCCGCGCCGCCCTCGATGCGGTCATCGCCCGCGCCGCCCTCCAGGTAGTCGTCGCCATCCAGGCCGCTCAGCGTGTCGTTGCCCTCGCCACCGATGACGGTGTCGTTGCCCGCGCCGCCGACCAGCGTGTCGCTGCCCTTGCCGCCCACCAGCTTGTCGTTGCCCGCGCCGCCATCCAGCGTGAGGCCCTGCGTGACGCTCGCGTCCACCGTGATGGAGTCGTCGCCGTCGCCGCCGTTGATGATGGCGCCCTTGGCCTGCTCGGCCGTGAGCGTCACCGTGTCCTTGCCGGACGTGATGGTCAGCCCGCCGTCCGCCGTCTGGGAGACCTTCGCGGTGTTGTTGCCCGCGCCCAGGTCCACCACCGTGTTGCCGGCGGCGTTGGTGCTCACCTGCGGCGCCGTGGCGGCCGCGACCGCCTTCGCCACGTTCCCGACGATCTTCCCGAGGCTCGCTCCCAGGTCGCCCAGGAAGCCACCCGACTTCTTGCCCTCACTGCCCGGAAGCGCGGGCAGCGGCGTTCCAATCTCCTTCGTGCCCTGGGAGCGCGACGGCGCCGCGCGAGGCGCGGACTCGAAGCCGTCCTTCATCCGCTGGGAGACGGCGGCCTTCACCGCGTTGGGGCGCGCCGCGGGCGTCGCCGTCGTCTCCGGCTTCACCACGGGCGAGGGACGCGAACCGGTCTTTCCAATCGGGGCCATGAGGCTTCTCCCAGGTGACGCGAGGACACCCGATGCAGGTTCCGGCGACGGGGCGCCAGAAGTCGGACGAACGCCGACATTCCAGATTGTCGCGAACGTTTCTCCCCGGTTGCGTCTCCCGGGCCGAAACGACGCGGCGCGCCACGGAACCCCTTGGAATCGCTGTGTTTCCCGTTCTTGGGCGCCTGGGACGGGGCGGGCAGGCTCGCGCGGGGCCCCGGCGGAAAAGGTGGCCGTGCGCGGAGGAGTGGGACAGGTTGCAAGGCCATGTCCGACAGCGGTTTCGGCACGTCCACCCTCGCCCTGGCGCTCGTTGGCTGCGCCGTCACCATCCTGTCCACCAGCCTGGGCGCGCTGCCGGCCCTGGCGGCGCGCGACATCTCCCGGCGCTCCAAGGATGTGCTGATGGGCTTCAGCGCGGGCGTGATGCTCGCGGCCACGGCCTTCTCGCTGGTGGTGCCCGCCATCGGGCTGGGCGAACAACGCTATGCGTCGCGCTTCAGCGCCGCACTCGTGGTGGGGGGCAGCATGCTGGTGGGCGGTCTGTTCCTGCACCTGTGCAACCGCTTCATTCCCCACGAGCACTTCATCAAGGGCCAGGAGGGCAACGCCCAGGCCGCGAACCTGAAGCGCATCTGGCTGTTCGTGCTGGCCATCGCGCTGCACAACTTCCCGGAGGGGCTGGCGGTGGGCACCGGCGTGGGCAGCCGCTCCATGGAGATCGCCGCGCCCATCCTCGTGGGCATCGGGTTGCAGGACATCCCGGAGGGCTTCGTCGTCGCGCTGGCGCTGATGGGCGTGGCGTACAGCCGGGGACAGGCGGTGCTGGTGGCGCTGTACACGGGGCTGGTGGAGGGGGCCGCCGCGCTGGTGGGCTTCTTCGCCACCTCGTTCGCGTCCGGCATCCTGCCGTGGGCGCTCGCGTTCGCGGGCGGCTCCATGCTGTACGTCGTCAGCGACGAGATGATCCCGGAGAGCCACCGCCAGGAGTAGCTGACGGGCCGGCGCACGACTGGCACAGTGTTCACCCGGGCCCGAGTGCTCCGCCCGGTGTGGCCCGGACGTGGTAGCTTGATTTGCATGTCTGTGTCGGATCGAACCCGCGTCGACGGGGCCCCGGGAGAGCACAAGGACAAGGGCCCCCGCCCGGACGAAGCGGAGGCGGAGGCCGCGCTCCATGTGACGCTGCCCTACGAGCAGGCCCGCCGTCCGGGGGACCTGCCCGTGGTGCGTCGCTTCCGCCTGTCCGTGGTGGAGGGCCCGGGTGCGGGCACGGTGTGGGAATCCACGTCCGACACCTGCTCGGTGGGCTCGCATCCGCTCAACGACTGCGCGGTGGAGGACTCCACCGTGTCGCGCTTCCACTGCGAGGTGAAGATCGGCCCCAAGGGCCCGCAGGTAAAGGACCTGGACAGCCTCAACGGCGTCATCGTGGACGGCGTGCAGGTGGTGGAAGGCATCCTGCGCAGCGGCAGCCTGCTGCGGCTGGGGCGCGTGGTGCTGCGCTTCGACTTCAGCGCGGAGAGCAACAAGCTGCCGCTGTCGGACATGACGCACTTCGGCTCGCTCGTGGGCACGTCGGTGGCCATGCGCGGCTGCTTCGCGATGATGGAGCGCGCCGCCGCGCGCGACGTCACCGTGCTGCTGGAGGGTGAGACGGGCACCGGCAAGAGCCAGGCGGCGCTCGCCATCCACCAGGCCAGCCGGCGCAAGGACGCGGCCTTCCTGGTGGTGGACTGCGGCGCCATCCCCGCCCACATCCTGGAGAGCGAGCTGTTCGGCCACGAGAAGGGCTCCTTCACCGGCGCGGTGAGCCGGCGCGCGGGCGTCTTCGAGGAGGCCGACGGAGGCACCGTCTTCCTGGACGAGATTGGAGAGCTGCCCCCGGAGTTGCAGCCCAAGCTGCTGCGCGTGCTGGAGAACCGGGAGATCCGCCGCGTGGGCAGCAACACGTACCTGCCGGTGGACGTGCGCCTGATGGCGGCCACCCACCGCGACCTGCGCGCGGAGGTGAACGCGGGGCGCTTCCGCTCCGACCTGTTCTTCCGGCTCGCGGTGCTGCGCATCGGCATGCCGTCGCTGCGCCAGCGGCCGGAGGACCTGGCGATGCTGGTGTCGGGCATCCTCAAGTCGCTGGGCGCGGATCCGGAGCGCACCGGAGCGCTGCGCACGCCGGAGTTCCTGTCGCGGCTGAGGCACGCGGCGTGGCCGGGCAACGTGCGCGAGCTGCGCAACCACCTGGAGCGCTGTCTGGTGTTCGAGGACGCGCTGCCGCTGGCGGAAGAGGACTCGCGCCCGGAAGGCAGCCCGCTGGAGGTGGACCTGTCGCGTCCGTACGCGGAGCAGCGCCGCCGCGTGGTGGACGACTTCGAGCGCCGCTACCTGCGCGCGCTCCTGGAGAAGCACCAGGGCAAGGTGGCCCAGGCCGCCATCACCGCCGGCATGGACCGCGTGCACTTCTACCGGCTGCTGCGCAGGCACGGCATCAAGCCGTGAACCGCTGACGCGCTCAGCGCCGCGCCGTGAGCCGCCAGCGGTCCGGAGCACCGGACACCGGGCTGGAGACGAAGTCCGCCTCCAGTCCACGCAGCGCCGAGCCCGTGACGACGAGCGCGCCGTCCGCCCCGTCCTGGATCCACGAGGGCAGGTGGAGCAGGCCCCCTTCCCCACCGGCGTCATCCCACGCGGAAGCCGCGGCATCGCCCCAGCCATGGGCTTCGTCGCGGGCCACCAGCCGGTCCACATGCACGGTGACGCAGAGGCCCGGAGGCGCATCGCCTCCCGCCAGCGCGAGCCCCACGTCCAGCACCCGCGCCCGCAGCTCGCGCTCGCGCAGCACGTCATCCGGCAGGCTCGCCACGGCCAGCAGGCACGCGCCGCCCACCACCCGCACCTCCAGCCCCGCCTCCAGCGCCAGGGCGCTCGCGCGCTCCAGCCCCGCGTCCAGTTCCTCCATGGCCGAGGTGTCCGGTTCGCCGGGCGTCCGCCCCTCCACGTACAACGCCAGCGCGCGCGGAGCCTCCACGGGCGCGGCCCCTCCGAGCACCGCGCCGCGCAGGTCCTCCAGGAGCGCATCCACATTCGGGTAGCGCTCCTCGCGCTCCTTGCGCAGACACCTGAGCACCACCGCGTCCAGCGCCGCGGACACCGGCGCGTGTTCACCGGGACGAGGCGCCGGAGCATGCAGGTGCTGCTGCTCCACCTCGTGGCGCGTGGTGCCCCGAAAGGGCGGCATCCCCGTGAGCAGTTGGAACAGCAGCACGCCCACCGCGTAAAGGTCCGTGCGCGCGTCGGGCACCTGCCCGCGGATCTGCTCGGGCGCCATCGACAGCGGCGTGCCCAGCACCACGCCGGTGTGCGTGAGCGACGAGCTGCCCGGAGCCCCCGGCACCAGCCCCTTCGCCACGCCGAAGTCCACCAGCTTCACCGCGGGCCCACCGCGCCCCTGCGCGAGCCGCACCACGTTCTGCGCCTTCAGGTCGCGGTGCACCACGCCCGCCGCGTGCGCCACCCGCAGCGCGGCGCCCACCTGCTCCATCACCCCCAGGACTTCACGGGGTGACAGCGGCCCGCGCGAGGCCAGCTCCGCCGCCAGGTCCTGCCCCTCCAGCCATTCCATCGCGATGAAGGGCCGGCCGTCCGACAGCTCGCCGTACCCCAGCACCGTGACGATGTGCGGGTGTCGCAGCCGCTGCAACGTGGCCGCCTCGCGCCGGAAGCGCCGCAGCGCCACCGCCGCCGTGGCCACCTGCGAGTGCAGCACCTTCAGCGCCGCGGGCACGCCGGACTGCGCATGCCGCGCACGGTACAGCGCGGACACGGGGCCGAGGACCTGGACGCGCTCCACCACCCAGTCGCCCACGAGCGCGCCGGGCCGCAGCTCCTCGCCGTAGAGGTCCTCCTCCCCGGGGCCCGCCATGGCTCAGGGCTTCTCCGGCAGCTTCGGCACCGGCAACTTCGGGTTCGGCAGCTTCGGCTCGGGCACGGGCGTCGGCACCGGCACGCGGTCCGTGTACTCCCTGCGGGGCGGCTCAGGCTCCGACCAACGCGCGCACAGGTCGCCGTGCTGCGGATCCACCAGGTCGCACGGGCCATTCAGGAACACGGTGACCGGCTCCTCCCAGGTCGCGGATGCCGGGTCCTTGCACGCCACGAAGTCACCGTCGCCCACGAACAGCGAGCCGTCCTGCGCCGCGCACTGCTTCGGGCCCTCGGTGGCCCAGCAGGGCCCCGTCACCGTGGCCGCGCAGTCCTCGTGCGTGCCGGGCAGCGCGCACACGCGGTAGGTCGCGTAGGCCAGGCCCCGCACCCAGCCCGGGTCGTAGCAGGCGTAGAGGTTGTTGAAGATGGGCCTCGACTGACGCTGCTCGGGCCGCTTGATTGCGTACCGGTCGCCTTTCACGTTCACCACCTGCACGTTGATGTCGTCACGCAGCGCCCCAGGGCCGAACAGGTTGCCGTAGAAGGCCCCTTCGCGGATCCGGTACACGCCGCGCTCGGAGAGCGGGAGCTGCGCCGTGCCCGTCACCGCCACCGTCACACGCCCGGCCGCCGTGCTGTTCCAGGGCGCCGTCATCACCGTGAAGTACCCGCCCTGCGCGGGGCACGTGATGCTCACCGAGGGATTGGTGATCGCCGTGGGCCAGGGTGACGTGGAGCCCGGCAGACAGCCCTCGCTCGCCGCCATCAGCTCCGCGGACGTGCCGTCACAGCCAGAGATGCCGCTGCACACGCGCATCACCATGCGAGCATCCGCGCTGGAGCCCAGCGGCGCGCCCACGCCACAAGCGGACGGACCGCCCGTCGGCCCTCCCGCGCCCACCGACACCGTCTGACCCGCGGGGCACCACCCCACCGAGTGCATCGTCCAACCGCAGTCGCGCCCCGCGCCCACCGCCGCGCCGGAGCAGGGCGCCGAGCTGTTCACCGACGCCGGTGAGCCCTGGACGTGGTCCAGCGGCGCCGCCCACGTGTCCAGCGCGAAGGGCTCCGCGATGGCCAGCTCGGGCTCGTGGATCTCCCCGCGCATCGACAGGCCCACGCGGTAGCCCAGTCCGTTGTTGCGGGCCAGCAGGCAGGCCGTCACGCGCCGCAGGCACGCGGAGTCCTCCGCCGGAGCGCTCGTGCGCCACTGGGGGCACAGGCCCGCGCCGCCCTGCCAGTAACTGAGTTGGGAACCCGTGGGATGCAGGGGGTTGAGCCACGCCAGGGTCTCCTCCTTCTCCAACGCGCAGCCCACCAGGTACGCCATGAAGCGCTGCGCGTACGGATCACGAAGCTGGTTGGCGATGAGCGCGCTCGCCAGACCTGGAACCCGGTGGACGGGATCGAAGAGCGACTCCAGTGAATGCGACGCCAGCGCCTCGTTCGCATCGTGGTTCGCGGCGATGGCGTTGAGCACCAGCTCGCGCGTCGTGAGCGAGTTGGCGATGCGGATCTCCGCCTCGCTCGTGCCTGGCTCAACGTTGGAGCCTCCGGCTTCGGTTCCTTCCGGAAGCGCGGGCTCGCAACCGGCCAGGGCCAGCAGAAGGAAACACCAGGGGACTCGGGGGAATGGGGAGGCCATCGCGCGAACGCTCCTAGGCAGGATTCGGGGGACGGGGCGGGCCGGAAGCACAGCCCCCGCACCGAAGGAAACCCCAGGCGTGGCCCTCTTGTCTTCCTGTAGCGCGAAACGTTACGGACACAGGCGGATGTAGCGTTTCGCGCTACAGCGTTTCGCCAGCGAGCACGGTCTTCAGTGCGTGGAAACGCGTAGACCACAGGGGCGCCTCCGCCACCGCGTGTCCGGCCCGCTGAAGCCACGTCCGGGCCTCCAGCCCCGCGCCGGTGCGCCGCGCGATGCCGGTCGCCTGCAGGAGGATTTCGGCCTTCTCGTCCGGGGAGGCCAGGGCGTCCGCTTCGGTGAGAAGGGCCTCCCACGCCGGCGCGAGGAAGGTGCCCGCCGCCTGCTGATGGACCTGGAGTTCCACCAGCCGCCGCATGATGGCGGTGGGAGGCAGTGACTCCGGAGGACAGCGCCGCGAAATCCAGGCGAGCTGTCGGGCTGCCGCTGCTTCGTCTCCCGTCGCGGCGTGGATGCGGGCGATGAGCAGCGCGTCCACGGGCACGGGGTGTTCGCGGAAGAAGCGCACGCCCAGCTCGTGGGCGCGTTGGGCCAGGGGCAGCGCTTCATCCAGGCGGCCCTGCATGTAGAGGACCTCCGCCAGGTTGAAGGTGGACCAGCGCTCCATCTGCGCATGGGCCAGCTCGCGTCCCAACGCCATGGCGCGACGCAGGTCCTCTTCCATCCGCGCCACGTCGCCCTGCCGCAGCCACAAGAGGACGCGGTTGCTCAGCACGGCGGCCGTGTGCAGTCCGTCGCTCGCGGCCTCGCAGCGCGCCAGCGCTTCGTCGAAGCGGGCGGCGGCCTCCGGTGCGCGGTCCAGGAAGGTGAGCGCGGCGCCCAGCAGCGCCAGCGACACCACCAGCGTCTCGTGGTCTCGAGCACCTTCCGCGCCCTCGGCCGTGGAGGCGAGCACGCGCGCCGCGGCGGCCCACTCCCCCTGACGCACGTGCAGTCGACCCCGGGCCAGTCCGCAGCGAAGCGACAGGCGCGGCGCATCCAAAGGCTCGACGGCCTCCAGCGCCTCGCGAGTGCACGCCGCGGAGCCCTCCGAGTCCTCCATCCAGTCGCGAGCGGTGGCCTCTTCCAGGAGCAGGTCCACCTCCAGCGCCGCGTCCTCCCGGGCTCGGGCCAGGGCCCGCGCCGACGACAGATCCGCCAGACTCTCGCGGAAGCGCTGAAGCCGGTGGCGCACGCGTCCCCGTCCCGCCAGCGCCTGGGCGCGGCGCGCGTCCTCGGACTCCGGAAGCAGCGCCAGCGCGCGCGTGTAGTGCTGCTCCGCCTCCACCGACAGGTGTACCGCGCGAGCCTCCTCCGCCAGCGCCAGGTAGCTCCGAGCCGCCTCCTGGTGGGCCCCACAGGCCGCGGCGTGATGGGCGCGGCGGCGGCGCTCCACGACGTCATCGCCCACGCTGGCCCTCAGCGCGGCGGCATGCAGGGCGCGGCGGGGCGCGGGAGGCAGCAGGGCCTCCAGCGCCTCGCGAAGCAACGGGTGACGGAAGGCGAAGCGTCCGGGCCCCGAAGGTCGCAACAGGCCCGCGCGAGCCAGGCGCTGCAACCCCGCGCCAGCATCCAGGGCCGCGGCCCGAGACAGCTCCGGCCCGGACGCCAGTTCGCGAAGGGCCGCATCCACCCGGACCACATCCACCTCCGTGCCCAGCACCGCGCAAAGCCGCGCCAGCACGCGGTGCGCCTCTGGAAGGCCCGCCAGAACGCGAGGCGCCAGCCGTTCAAAAAGCGGCGTCACCGACACGTCCAGCAGCGCATCCGGAGCGACGTACCAACCGCCGCCCGGAGCCGAACGCAGGGCCCCCGCGGCCCGGAGCGCCCGAGCCAGCTCCACCAGGGACAGGGGCACGCCCTGAGCAAGCTGCTCCAGGCGCGCGAGCACCGGCTCGGGGATGTGCTCCGCGGGCCGCAGCAGGTGGAGGAGCACCGCGCGGCTCGCCTCCGGAGGCAGGGGCGGCAGCGGATGCTGGGAGGCACGCGCGCTGCGCTCCCCCAGATGGGGACGCGTGCCCAGCAACGAAGGGCGTCCGGCCATGCACACCCACAAGGGAGCGCGAGGCCCGGCGAGCGTGGCGCGCTCCAACGCATCCAGGCTCTGCGGATCCGCCAGGTGCGCATCATCCAGCAACAGCACCAGCGGAGCCTCACGGGCCTGCGCGAGGAGCGCCTCGGCCAGGACACGAGGCTCCGCCGAAGGACGGCCCACGATGGCGCGCAGTGCATCCAGGAGCGAGTCCGCCACCGAAGCATCCGGAGGAGGCGCGCGCAGTCGGATCACGCGAGCAAGGCCATCTGCTTCCAACCGCGACGCGAGCGCCTTGAGCAGCCGCGACTTGCCATGCCCCACCTCGCCGGAGAGCACGCCCAGCCCCGGCACGGCGTCCGCGAGGCTGCGGCCCGCGTCCGATGCCAACGCCTCCAGCACCGCATCGCGCCCCACGAACGGAGGAGGTTCCCCTTCGACGCGAGCCCCCTCGTCGTCATGGAGGCGAAGGCGAAATCCCTCCCCATCCGAGGGCTCGGTCCATCCAGGCTCCAGGCGAGCGGAGGCCTCCGGCGTCACCCGCACCTCGCCCGGAGCGACCGTCCCGGGCCACCAGGAGTCCGGCCGGTCCAGCGCGGCCCCCGCGACGCGAGGCAGCGTGGTGCCAGGGTGCACGTACAACACCGCGAGGTGGAGGACGGCCATCGCCGCGCCGGACTCCACCAGACGCCGCGCCGCGAGCGCGCCCGAGCGAAGGTTCGCCTCCGCGGACAGCGACTCGCAGAAGACAAGCAGGTAGCCACCGTTCGCGACCCGGGCCAGCACGCCACCGAACGGCTCCAGCGTGGCCCCCAGTCCCGCCACCGAAGCGGCGGTGCGCAGCCCCAGCACCGCCACCGGACGAGCACCGGAGAACGTCGTCAGCCCCGGGCCGCCTCGCTGTCGCGCCTCCGGGGTCCCGATGACGTCGGGAAGCGAGGCCTGGGCACACGCGGCATCGAAAGCGGCGAGCACCTCCAGCGCGCTCGCGAAGCGTTCAGAGGGAACCTTGGCCAGACACCGCGCCACCACGGCATCGAGCGCGACGGGCACCGGGGCCCGCTCGGACACGCGAGGAGGACGCTGGCTCACGTGGCCTTCGCGAACCTCGTCCGGACTGCCATGGAACGGAGGCGTGCCGGTGAGCAGCTCGAAGATCAGCACACCCAGCGCGTAGATGTCCGCGGAAGCGCCCGCCTCACGCGCATCCAGGCACTGCTCCGGCGCCATGTAGACCGTCGTCCCCGCCCGGTTCCCCGCCGCCTCGGAGTCGTCCGCCCCCTCCTCCAGTCTCCGAGCGAGCCCGAAGTCCAGGAGGCTCAGCGCGCCGCCCTCGCGAAGAAAGAGGTTCTCCGGCTTGAGGTCCCGATGCGCGAGCCCCACCGCATGCACGCGAGCCACCGCCGCACACAACCCCGCGAGCAGCTCGCGAACACGGGCCAGGGACGCGGAGCCGGATCCAGGCAGCGCCGCCATCCACGCCGCGAGCGTCTGCCCCCGCAGCAGCTCCTGCACGACGAAGGGCCTGCCGCCGACACGCCCCTCCTCGAACACGGCTGGAACGGTGGGAGGCCCCACGCGCCGCAGCGCCTCCGCCTCATGCGCGAAGCGGGCGTGATGTGGCCCCAGGCCCACCTTGAGGGCCACCTCGCGGCCATCCACCTCGCGCACCGCAACGAAGACCTGGGCAAAGCCTCCCACGCCCAACAAGGCGACGCCGGACAAGCCGGGGACGTCCGGGAGCGCCAGCAGCTCCGGAGGGGGGCCGGGCTCGGCGGGGACGCCATTCACGGGACACGCCGCGCCAGGAGCGAGGCGGCGGTGACAGACCGGACAGCGCATGCGGGTGCCGAAAGGCTACCAGAGCGCCCGCGCCAGGACGATCGAAGCGGGCCGGAGCCGCCGGGCCACCTCCCACCCCAGCCCTCCCAGGAAGAATCCAAGGCAGGTGGACGCGGGCAGCAGGCAGGCCAGCCCCACGCCCACGGCGGACGGAGTCCAACGCCGGAAGCGCTCCGGCAGCGCCTGCTCGCAGAGCGTGAGGACAGCCGCGCCCAGCGCCGCCCAGGCCATGGCGTTGCGCAGGTCCGGCGACACCGCGCCCAGCCCGGACGCCAGCACCCGGGCCACACCCGCGGTGACCGTGGCGGCCGGAGCAGGAAACCGCTCCGAGCCCAACACGGAGACATCCGGCACCAACAGGTAGAACAGCGGCACCACCACCAGCGAGCCCACGACACAGCCAAGCAATTGCGCCAGGAACACGCGGCGGGGATGAGCGCCCAGCAGGTGCCCCGCCTTCAGGTCGGTGAGCAGGTCGGCCGCGGACGAAGCCGCGTTGACGGTGATGCCAGCGGTGGCGAGGTTCGCCTGCACGTTGCCGGGCAGCAGCACGCCATACGTGAGCTGCGTCACCTGCCCCAGCGCACCCACGGGGCTGACATCCGTCTCCCCCGTGACACGACAGGAGATGAGGCACAGCACGAACGACAGCGCGATCGCGAGCAGCGCATGGGGCACCGGCACATCGAAGCCGACCCAGGCCAGCGCCACCGTCGCGGGAGTCAGCACGAGCAGCCCCGCGAACCACCACCGCGCAGGCACCTGGAGCGCCTCCACCGGATGGCGAGCCCCCTGCCCCCGAGCGAACAGCCCCCGCAACGCGCGTCCCCACACGCGGCCCTGGAGCGTGAACTGCAACAGCGACGCGGTGGTGAGCGCCGCCGCACCCGGCCACAGCGCCCAGGCAAGGAAGTCCCCATCCACGGGCACCACACCGGACGCCATCAGCCGGGGCGCGATGACGCCATGGACGAAGAGCGCCCCCAGCATCATCGAAGCGGTGATGCGCAAGCCCAGGAGCGCGCCCCCACCCACCGGCATCAACCCCGTCTCCAGCCCGAATCCCAACCGCTCCAGGGACACCCCACCCAGCATCCCCGGAAACGCCCAGGCATAGGGAAGGCGTCCGAAGCCATCTCGGGCCAGCGTCAGCACCCCGGACACGAGTCCCCCCACCCCGAGCATGCGCAGACGAGGCCGGGACGCATCGCCCCCCGCATGCAGTGCACGCGCGGTGGCCGCGGCGGCGGTACCGGAAGCAAAAGGGAGCTGCTCGCGATCCACCAACTGACGCTTGAACGGCACGGCGAAGAGGACGCCCAGCGCGGACAGCAGGAACGTCCAAGCCAGCAGCGTCCATCCAGGCAGGTGATGCCCCGTGGTCAGCAGCCAGGCCCCCTGAACGGACACGAGCGCGCCGCCGGTCGCATACCCCGCCGACGAAGCCACCGTCTGCGCGCACCCCATCTCCAGCAATGACAATGGAGCGCCCGCGACCCGAGGAGCGATACGGCGAAGGGCCCCCTGGGTCGCGGAGGCAAGCAGCGCCGCGGTGATGGCCACGCCGAACACGACGCCTGTCTTCAGGCCCGCGTACAGGTTGGTGGCGCAGGTGAGCACGCCCAGGAGCGCCCCCAGCACCACCGCGCGCAGCGTCAATTGCGGCATGCGGTCGCCCTGGTAGACGCGCGTGAGCCAGAACGTGTCCACCTCCGCCTGCGTCGCGCCGGGAATGCGGAGCAGCGTCAGCGAGGCATCGGTGGGAGCCTCCCCCGAATCAATCACAGACGTCACGACTCACGCAGACGCAGCAGGTAGAACACGTATCCGTAGCTGTCCCCGTGGCGGCGGTACAGGTCCACCTCATGTTCCGCCGCCGCGATGACCTCACGCAGCGCTGGGTCCGCGAAGGGCTTCAGCCGCTCGATGCGCTGGAGCAAGGGCGTGTAGTAGTCGTCCCACCACGCGGATGCGGGCAGCGTGAAGGTGTCCAGCACGCTGAACCCCTCGGCCTCCGCGGTGGCGCGGTTGTCAGCGATGGAGGCCATGGAAGGATATCCGTCCGCCCAGAAACGGACGGCCTCCTGAGGCCGGGCATCGGTGAGCCACGAGCACTCGGTGACGGCCACCAATCCCCCAGGCGCGAGCAGCGGCCGCAAGCGACGCAGGCCCGGCCCGAAACCCATCACATAGAGGGCGCCCTCGGACCAGAGCAGGTCCACGGAAGCAGGAGGCAGCGTCAGCGCCACCATGTCCTCCTGCCGGGTCACGATGGCATCCCCAAGGCCCCGCTCCCGAGCCTCCCGCTCCAGCCGCTCCAGATAGGGCCGGTGCAGATCCACGGCGGTGACCCGGGTCCCGAGCGTCTGGGCAAGCACGAACGTCTGCCTGCCCGTGCCCGAGCCCAGGTCGAGCACGCGGGGAGCGTCCCCCAGTGGAGGCAACCGACGAAGTGCCTCGCGGGTGCAATCATCGCTGCCGGGCCCCAGGCGGGGCAGCTCGCTGTAGAGCGTGAAGAAGGCGTTGGCCGTATTCCGCAGCCCCCCCGCGCTGCGCTTCGCGCCGCCCTGAAGCAGGGGAACCCTCTTCCAGTGCTCCTCGATGCGGTGCTTGAACAGCTCCGGCATGGGCAGGTCCGCGCGCAGCGAAGACCAGGTGTCGAGCGCGGATTCGACAGCCCCCTTCACCACCGGAAGGACGTCCTCATCGGACAGGCCCAGCTTGCGCGCCAGTCGCTCGAAGCTCTGGAGCGACACCTCGTCGAAGCGCTTGGACTTCGCCAGGTTCAGCGCGAGCTGGTCCTGCGGCATGTACTGGATGGTGGAGACGAAGTCATACGCGGGCGACAGCGTGGGGCGGGTGCCCTCCGGGTAGAAGAGCGACCAGTTCTTGTGGTGCGCGTCGCCATTGCCGCACGCGATGATGAACACCATCCGCCGCAGGAACTCCTGGAGCGCGTCCAGTCCCGCGACCTTGAGCAGCACGTTGGCGATGGTCTCGTAGTTGTACTTCTTGTACTTCTCATCCGAGTACAGCCCCAGCACCTGCGCCAGGTCCTCCATGTGCACGCGGTGTCCGGGCGACGGTCGGTCGAAGCGGCGGATGGCGTACGCCAGGTCCTCGCGAAGGGTGATGCCCTCCGGAAGCCCATGGAGGTCTGAGACCTTGAGCAACTGCATCTCCGGCACGTCGATGCCGGTGGCGCGGGCCCAGGTCATCACGGAGAGCTCGTTCTCCGGCACGCGGTCGTAGCGATTGTCCGGGAGCTTGACGATCCAATCGCCCCCCATGCCGCCCATGGGCAGCGTCATCCCGCGGTCGCGGCGCAGCATGGAGAACTTGAGCTGCACGCCCGCGAGCGAGAAGCGCAGCGGCTCCCCATCGGAGGGCGCGGACTCGGAAGGAACATCGACCAGGGAGCTGGCGCGAGCGGGGAGTTCGCCCGCGGGACGGACGACGACAGCGCCAGAGAGGTCCTCCCCCAGGTGGGCGATGAAGAAGAACTCGCGTTGCCGGGCAATCTGCTCGCGCTCGGAGATGAGATCGCGCAGGGGGCCTTCGGGCAGGAGGTTGGAGAAGAACGGGGGCAGCCGCATGCGGCTGGTGTGCCGGCGCGACAGGTCGTCCTCGAAGAACTGGCCCAGCACGGGCCGGGGGTAGCGCTGGCGGTACTCCTCGGAGACGCTGAACTCGATGCGCTCATCGGCGAGCAGCGTGAGCGTGCCGACGTGCACGTCGCCCATGAGGACGTCGAGGACACCGGTGGTGGACGCAGGAGCCCTGGGATCCATGTCAGTCGTCTCCGTCGTCGATGATCATCGATTGGAGGGAAGGACGGTCCGAGTCCTCCCAGCGTGTCCGGGCTTCGATGAACTTGCGCACCACGGGCTCCAGCCAGGCCCGCCGCTGCCGGAGGAAGTCCAAGTACTCACCCCGCCGCAGGTATTCGAGCATGGAGGGCGTCAGTCCATGGCTCGCCAGGATCTCCGTATCGGGCAGGGGGCGCTGGTTGAGCAGCGCCAGGACGGACGTTCCCAGCAGCGGAGGATGGAAGAGGAAGTTGAAGGGGGCGACGAGTTGGAACGTCCGCTGAAGGGTCCCGCCCCGTACCGCCCACTCCGGGGAGCCTTCCATGGGAACGATGTCCAGGAAGCCCTCGGCATCCATGTCGAGCAACTCCCCAGGCTCCAGCACCGCGCCCGTCAGCAGATGCCTGGGAAGCAGGGACAACAGGACGATGCGCATCACGGGAGGCGGCTGCGCCACCTCCGGATTGGGGATCACGGGAAGGCCCGCCTCCAGCCACCAGGGAATCAGGGGCGAGGCCACCTGGGCCAGCATCGCCTGGATGGAGCGCTCCTCATCGGAGCGCATGGCCGCGACGACCTCCAGTGCCTCGGCGGGCTTGAGCACCCAACCGCCGAAGACGACATGCCGCCAGAACCAACGGGACAGCAGCTCCCGCGACCGGGGAGACGGCTCCGGGTGCAATTGGAAGAACCGCGTCAACAGCACGAGCGAGTTCTCGGGTGAAGGCAGGAGCTTGAGGTGCGGAATGAACGCATCGCGCTTGAGGAACACGATGGCGTCGCGAAGCGCACGGTCGGTGCGCTGGACGGTCTCTGTGAAGTCGTCGTCCTGGTTCAGTTGCTGCTGGTAGCCCCGCGTGAAATCCAGGCCGCGCACGGCCAGCACGGCACGCAGCAACAGCGACTCCGGAACAGCGCCGAACCCCAGCTCCCGCAGCCCCTGCGTCACCGACTCCAGGCTGAGTGAGCGCGAGCCCACATACAGCGCATTGAAGACCTCTTCGTCGGTGAGGGGCCGGCCCGCGGTGTTGAGCCGCTTGAAGATGATGCGCAGCACCTTCTCGTCGTTCGTGTCGACGACATAGGCGGGCACCTGGTACTCGCGGATGGCCTTGCCCAGGCGGATGGCGGCGCGGATGTGCTCCGGGTGCGCCTCGCGATCCGGGTAGCGGTTGAGCCAGTTGAGCAGCGACTCGCTGTCCAACACCTCGTTCATCGGCAGCCAGTGCGCCGGGGGAGCCGCGTTGCCCGAGGGAGGCAGCAGCTCCTCGGTCTCCAGATCGAAGTACAGGTGGAAGTCATCGCGACCCACTTCATCCGCATAGGCCGGGTGCAGCAGGACGCCCGCGAGCGCCGTGACCCGCTGCTGTCCGTCCACGGCCCACAGGCCCTGGCTCGTGGACGGAGCGTCGATGCGCACGGGACCGAAGCTTACACTGGAGGCAGGAGCCTCACGTCGCCAGAACAACAACGTCCCGATGGGGTAGCCCCGGTAGACGCTGTCGAGCAGGTCGCGGACGTCATCCGCCGTCCACCGGAGAGGACGCTGGAAGTCGGGGATGCGCACCTCGCCGCGCCGCACGCGATCGAGCAGATCCTCGATGCTGAACGACTTGGTCTCCGGGCGCCGCGTCAGGAGGGAGGGCATCGCGTGTCTCCTGCCTGGGGTCTGTAGCCTGGATTCGCTCCGGGGAGAAACCCGGATGCAAGCCCGCAAAGACAAGAGCCCCTGGCGCCTTGCGGCACCAGGGGCTCTTCAAAAAGAATCCGGCAGCGACCTACTCTCCCACGCGGTTTCCCGCGGAGTACCATCGGCTCTGGAGGG
>SECN01000778.1 GCA_004173515.1 Myxococcaceae bacterium
AGCGCCAACGACCTGGAGTCGCTGAAGCTGATTGAAGAGAGCGCGCTGCGCTGCAAGCGCATCGTGGAGAGCCTGCTGAAGTTCAGCCGGCACAGCCGCGTGGAGGACCGCCGCCTCTTCGACGTGTCCAAGTGCGTGGAGGACGCCGCGGTGCTCTTCCGCGCGCAGCTCAAGTCCATGCCCCGGGTGGAGCTGAAGCTGGGCCTGAAGGACGCGCTGCCCAAGGTGTACGGCGACGCGGGCCAGCTCGCGCAGGTGGTGCTCAACCTGCTGCAGAACGGCCTGTACGCGCTGCCCGAGGGCAAGGGGCGCCTGTCCCTGGAGACGGGCCGCGAGGGCGACCGGTGCTTCTTCGCGGTGGCGGACACCGGGACGGGCATCGAGGAGCGCCACCTGCCCCGCATCTTCGAGCCGTCCTTCACCACCAAGCCTCCGGGCGAAGGGACGGGCCTGGGCCTGTCCATCGCCTACCGCATCGTCCAGGACCACGGGGGCACCTTCCAGGTGGACACCCACGTTGGCTCTGGCTCCCGCTTCACCGTCTTCCTGCCCATTCCCCTGCAGCTCGAGAGGTTGCCGTGAACCAAGTCAAGCGCGCCAAGGTCCTCGTCGTGGATGACGACTCCGTCGTCCTCAAGGCCGTCACCCAGATCCTCCAGCGGGAGGGGCACCCGGTCGTGGCCATCGACGACGCGGTGGAGGGGCTCGCGGCGGCGAAGGATCCGTCCATCGACGTGGTGGTGCTGGACATCAAGATGCCGCACCTGTCCGGCATGGACCTGCTGCGCGCCATCAAGGCGGACCGCCCGGACGTGGAGGTCATCATGATGACGGCCTTCGCCACCGTGGAGACGGCGGTGGAGGCGGTGAAGGCGGGCGCGTACGACTACCTCACCAAGCCCTTCGAGAACATCGACGAGGTGAGCCTCACGGTGGCCAAGGCCGCCGAGCGCAAGTCGCTCAAGGACCGCACGCGCGCGCTGGAGGAGGCGCTCACCGCGCGCAGCCAGTTCGAGGACCTCATCGGGCAGTCGTCGCAGATGCGCGCCGTGTTCAAGCTGGTGGAGACCGTCAGCCACTCCACCGCCACGGTGCTCATCCAGGGTGAGAGCGGCACGGGCAAGGAGCTCGTCGCTCGCGCCATCCACTACCGCAGCGCCCGCCGTGACAAGCCCTTCGTGGCGGTCAACTGTTCGGCGCTGACGGAGACGCTGCTGGAAAGCGAGCTGTTCGGCCACGTGAAGGGCAGCTTCACCGGCGCCACCGGCAACAAGAAGGGCCTCTTCGAGGCGGCCGACGGCGGCACCATCTTCCTGGACGAGATTGGCGACGTGCCCCCCGCCACCCAGGTGCGCCTGCTGCGCGTCCTCCAGGAGGGTGAAGTCAAGCGCGTGGGCGCCAACGAGCCCGTGAAGGTGGACGTGCGCGTCATCGCCGCCACGCACGTGGACCTGTCGCGCGCCAAGGAGCAGGGCAAGTTCCGCGAGGACCTGTTCTACCGGCTCAACGTCATCACCATCGACCTGCCGCCCCTGCGTGACCGCCCGGAGGACGTGCCGCTGCTCGCGCACCACTTCCTCAAGGTCTACACCGGCAAGGCGGACAAGAAGGTCAACGGCATCAGCCCCCGCGCCATGGAGGCCCTCACCTGCAACCGGTGGACGGGCAACGTGCGCGAGCTGGAGAACGTCATCGAGCGCGCGGTGGTGCTCACGGCCAACGAGGCCATCGACGTGGAGGACCTGCCGCCCGGCTTCCAGGCCGCGCCCCAGGCTGACTCGGCGGTGGAGGTGTTCAGCCTGGCGCACCTGCCGTACGCCCAGGCCAAGCGCCTGGCCATGCGCGCCTTCGAGCGCCGCTACCT
>SECN01000303.1 GCA_004173515.1 Myxococcaceae bacterium
CATGAACCTGAAGCCCCTCTCGCGGGCCGTCAGGACGGCCCGCGAGAGGGGCTTCAGGTTCATGGTGGGCTCCGGGACGACCTGGCGCGGCGCGACCGGCGGTGACTCGTGGAGGGGCGTGACGGGCGTCACGGCCAGGGCGGAGGTGGCGGACAGACCGGTGGCGAGCGCGGCCGTCAGGACGGCCCGCGAGAGGGGCTTCAGGTTCATGGTGGGCTCCGGGACGAGACGGCGGGGGCGGTCGGTTCGCGCCGCCTTCTCCTGTAACGGACAGGTCCGCCGGAAGGTCTACGCCATCGGTTGCGCCCCTTCTGGCGCGGGGTTACGCCCGCTTCCCGTGCGCGTCTTCCACTCCGACCGGTACGCCGTGCCCCTCCCCGAAGGGCACCGCTTTCCCATGGAGAAGTACCGCCTGCTGCGCGAGGCCCTGCTCGCGCGCGGCGTCCTGTCCCCCGCCTCCCTTTTCGAAGCGCCCCTCGTGGACCGGACCGACCTGGAGCGCGTGCACACCGCGCGCTACCTGGACGCCTTCTTCGGCGGGACGCTCACCGACGCGGAGCTGCGCCGGCTGGGCTTTCCCTGGTCCCCCCTGCTCGTGGACAACGCCCTGGCCTCCGTGGGGGGCACGCTGGCCGCCGCCCGCGCCGCGCTGGAGGACGGCTTCGGCGCCAACCTCGCCGGCGGCACGCACCACGCCTTCCCCGACCATGGGGAGGGCTTCTGTGTCTTCAACGACATCGCAGTGGCCATCCGCGCCCTCCAGGCAGAAGGCGCCATCCAGCGCGCGGTGGTGGTGGACCTGGACGTGCACCAGGGCAACGGCACGGCGGCGGCCTTCGCGGGCGACGCCTCCGTCTTCACCTTCTCCATGCACGGCGAGCACAACTTCCCCTTCCGCAAGCAGCCCTCGCACCTGGACCTGGGGTTGGAGGACGGCGCGGGGGACGCGGAGTACCTGGCCCTGCTCGACGCCCACCTGCCCCACGTCCTGGAGTCCGCGCGCGCGGACCTGCTCTTCTTCCAGGCAGGCGTGGATCCGCTGGCGGAGGACACCCTGGGCCGGCTGTCGCTCACCCACGCGGGCCTGCGGGGACGGGACCTGCGCGTGCTGGGCGCGGCGCGCGAGCGCGGACTGCCGGCGGTGCTCACCCTGGGCGGCGGTTACGCGAAGCCGCTGACGCCTTCGCTGGAGGCCCACGTCGGGACTTATGTGGCCGCCTGTTCGTTGTTCCGCTGACGCCCGCCCTTCCCTCCGGCCGCTTGCGGGCCCCGTCTCCCCCAGCCCATGCTCCACACTGCTTCGTCACCCAGGAGAGCCCCCATGCCGCGTTCCCTTTCCCGTATCGCCCTGCTCGCCTGCGCACTCACGCTGGGCTGCGACAGCGGAGCGCCGTACTACCGCCTGGACTGGGGGGGCGCGGACACGGTGACGGTGACGCCCGGGGACTCCGTCCCCTACGACATCGCCATCCAGCGCATCGCGGACAACCTGGAGGAGCTGCGCGTCAGCGTGACGGGCGCGCCCGAGGGCGTCTCCCTGGGTCCGGACTTCGTGCTTCCCGCGGGGGAGACCGTCGTCAACACCACCCTCACGCTCGCCGTCGCGCCCACCGTCACCACCTACGGCATCGGTGGCATCCAACTGCTCGCCGAGGATCCGGCCAACGACGTCAGCGCCACCGGCGGCATCGCCCTGGCCATCCTGCCCCCGCCCGTGGCCCAGCCGGACTTCTCCGTCGCCGTGACGCCCCGCCAGGTGGACCTCATTCCGGGCGCGCGCGCGGAGACGGTGATCACCGTGGCCCGCACGGCGGGCTTCGCCGGTCCGCTCGTCATCACGCTGGAGTCGCCCACCCAGCGGCTCACCGCCGACGCGCTCACCCTGGCCGAGGGCCAGACGAGCGCGCAGATCTCCGTCTCCGCGGACCGCTCGCTCAGCCAGGTGCCCGTCATCGCGCGCTTCGTGGCCACCGCCCCGGACGGCCGCACCGCCAGCACCGGCTTCACGTTCAACCTGCGCAGCTTCTAGGGCGGCGGCCCCGGAGCCACTCCGGGGCCCGCCTCCCGCACGCGGCCCGCGTCAGGCCATGTCGAAGAGCAGCGCCTCCGTGGGCGCCTTCGCGGCGAGCGCCAACGCCGTCTCCTCCGACACCGCCGCGCCGTCACCGGCCTTGACCGTCACGCCGTTGAGCGTGGCTTCCCCCTTGATGACCTGGAGCCACGCGTGGCGGCCGGGCGCAAGCGCGTAGTCCGCCTTCTCCCCTTCGCCCAGCACCGTCGCGGACAGCACCACGTCCTGGTGCACCGTCAGCGAGCCGTCGCGCCCGTCGCGGGACGCCACCACGCGGAAGCGTCCGCGCCGCTCCGCGTCGTCGAAGCGCTTCTGCTCGTAGCCGGGCGGCAGGCCCTGCCGCTCCGGCAACAGCCAGATCTGCAACAGGTGCAGCGGCTCATCCAACGGGTTCATCTCGCTGTGCAGCACGCCCGTGCCCGCGCTCATGCGCTGCACCTCGCCGGGCCGGATGACCGCCTTCGTGCCCATGCTGTCCTGGTGCTCCACCGCGCCGCTCACCACGTAGGTGAGGATCTCCATGTCGCGGTGCGGGTGCTTGCCGAAGCCCCGGCGCGGCGCGACGGTGTCCTCGTTGATGACGCGCAGCGAGCGGAACCCCATGAAGTCCGGGTCGTAGTAGTCCGAGAAGGAGAAGGTGTGGTGGGTGTCGAGCCAGCCGTGGTCGGCGTGGCCTCGCGCTTCGGACGTTCGTACGTAGATCATGGTGTCGCTCCCTGCTTGTTCCACTGCGCATCGTGAGGTCCCGCCGCACGCGGGTACGGCCGTCAGGCCGCCTTGTCCACGGGCACCGTGGCCGGCACCGCCTGCACATCCAGGCTGATGTCCACGCGCTCGCCCACCAGCACCCCGCCCGCTTCCATCGCCTGGTTCCAGGTGAGCCCGAACTGCTTGCGGTCCAGGTGCGTGGTCGCCTGGAACGCGATGCGCTCCGTGCCGAACGGATCCTTCGCGCGGCCCAGCAGCTCCGCGTCCAGCACCACTTCGTGCGTCTGGTCGCGCACCGTCAGATCGCCCACCACGCGGTAGTGGTCGCCCTTCACGGCCTCCACCCGCTTGCTGCGGAAGATGAGCTTCGGGAACGCCGCCACGTCGAAGAAGTCCGGCGAGCGCAGGTGGTTGTCACGCGCCTCCACGCCGGTGTCGAGGCTCGCCGCCTCCAACTTCACCTCCACGGACGCCTTCGTGAAGTCGTCGCCCTGGAGCGTCAGCTTGCCTTCGAAGCGCGTGAAGCGGCCGTGCACCTTGGCCACCACCATGTGGCGCACCGTGAAACCCACGGTGGTGTGCGTCGTGTCGAGCTGCCAGGTCTGGAGAGCCATGGGGAGCGTCCTTGGGATGCGTGCAACGGGTGGATGCCCTCTCCCAGAGCAACGGCCGGGCCACCATCCAACCCATTGGAATCCCTTGGAGTCACCTCCCGCCCCGACCCCAAAGCTATCAAATCGAGAATCCATCCACTCAAATAGAGAGGTGGTCGGCTCCTCCCGCCCACGGACTTCGCGCAAGGGATGGGAGGCCGGCGTCAGGGAGGCGGTACCCGCGTCGTCCCCCCGGCGCTACGTTGAGGACTGCCATGACGCTGAAGACTCCCATCGCCTCCCCCGCACGACGCCAGGCCGCACGGGCGGCCCTCGCCCTGGACGACGAGGCCCTGCTGAAGGTCTGCGACGTGGAGTTCTTCATCGCCTCCGGGCCCGGCGGACAGCACCGCAACACCACCGCCAGCGGCGTGCGCCTCAGTCATCCGCCCACGGAGCTGTCCGTCACCGCCACCGAGCGGCGCAGCCAGTCGCAGAACAAGGACGCCGCCGTGCGCCGCCTGCGCGCGGGACTCCAGGCCCTCACGTTCGTGCCCAAGGTGCGCAAGGCCACCCGCCCCACCCTGGGCTCCAAGAAGCGCCGCCTGGAGGAGAAGAAGCGCACCTCCGAGAAGAAGGCCGGCCGCGGTGGCCGGGTCGGGGAGTAGCCGGCCTGTCGCCGCGACGCGCTACGCACCCCGGTGCGGACCTCGCAACGTTTGCGTAGCCGCTGACGTCGCACGGCCACAACGACACGGTTTCTTTCCAGGGCCCCGCCCGGAGGACGGCTGTCGTTGAAAGGGCACACGGTGTGCACACATCGCGGGGTGACCTCCGACCCTGAAGGGGTCGGCTGGCCCCTCAACCCCCGGTGAACCCTTGGCACACCCCTCCTTCGGAGCCTCCTCCTGGCGGCGAGCCCTGTTGGGCCTCGTGTTGCTGGCGGCCGCGCCCGCGTCGGCCACGGACATCGTCACCTTCAGCCAGGGCTCGCTCATCATTCCCGAGCAGGCCACCTTCCAGCAGGGCTGCGGCAGCCTGTCGGCCTACGGGCTGGTGTGGCGCCTCCTGCAGTCCAACGAGGCCGGCGGCTACAACGCCTCGCACCCGGTGACGGTGTACCTGGCCATCGACGACACGAAGAAGTCGCCCAACCGGTGCGTGCCCACCAACAAGCACCTGCCGCCCTTGCCCAACAGCGGCCAGTGGAATGATCCGCAGTGGAATGACGGCTGCGACTTCCACGTGTCGCGCGCGGACGCGGCGCCGGTGGTGCCGGTGCCCGCGCTGGCGGCGCTGCCCGCGGGCGGCCTGTTCCCCGAAGATGAAATCGAGAACTTCACCACCACGACGGGCGAGGCCCGGCCGGCCTTCCGGCGCGCGACGCTCGACACCGGCAGCGGCTTTCGCGACATCCAGTACATGGGCGGCAGCTTCATCATCGACGCCAAGGACGCGAAGAACGCGCTCGACTTCCTGAACTCCGCGGGCGGTCCGGACGCGCCGAACAAGTTCCGCACCGAGTGCTCCTGCGACACGTTCAGCACCGGCATCGGCTGCTTCTACGTGCGCATGCACCAGGCCACCATCGAGTTCAACGCGCCCATCGGCCGGCGCCTCAACCGCGTGCCCCCCAAAATCGCCCTGTTGGACCGACACGACAACGACGCTGGCGACCGCTCCTACGTGAAGGGCGGCATGCTGGACGACTACCTGCGCAACGCGGGCCTGGACTTCCCCGGCGCCGGTGGCTGCCCCGAGGGCACGAGCACGACCTGCACCCTCAACGGCGGTCGCCCCGGGCTCATCTACGACGCGCTCCACGCCAACGCGGACCTCATCAGCACCGCCGCGTTCCCCAACGGCCTCATCAACGCCATCGACCCGGTGACGCAGAGGCCGCGCTACCGCGTGTTCTGGGCGCCGCACTGGGAGATCGGCAACAGCACCCGCGCCGAGTACAGCGCCAACGGGGACGGCGCCGTGAACCAGCGCGAGAACGTGCTCAACAACATCGCCCACTTCACCGACCAGCGCGGCAACGGCCTGTTCGCCGAGTGCGCCAGCATCTGGTCCTATGAGACGAGCACGCGCCCGGACGGCACGGCCATGGACCGCTCGCGCTTCCAGGGCGACGTCAACTTCGAGATCAACAAGCTGGGCGGCCCGGGCGCCAACTGGGACGGCCGCAACTGCACGGACCCGGACTACCTGAGCGAAAGCCGCGCCCGCCCCCAGTGCATGGTCTACCCGAACCCGGGCGACCCGTTCTCCCAGATGGGGGACTTCCGCTACAAGAACGTGGCGGGCCACACGGAGAACTACCGCGCCTCCGCGTACAAGGAAGGCGTGCGGCGGCTGGCGGTGTCCTGGAAGGACTACGAGCGCGGCGAGCGCTACGACAGCGCCGCGGACGTGGGCGTCAATCCCTCCACGCGCGGCCATGACTTCTTCTCCTTCGGCCAGAAGGACAATGATCCGCAGAAGGCGACGGTCGTCTACCTGGCCGGCCACGACTTCAAGGACAGCGTCGCGGGCACGCGCATCGTGCTCAACACGCTGCTCAACCTGGGCTCCGAACCGCTCCAGAGCGAGCGCACCGTCTCCGCCCCGGTGACGCTGGACGACACCAACGGCAGCGACGCGGACGGCTCGCGCGCCCTGCTGTTCAAGACCTCCTACGACGCGGTGTCCGGCTACCCGCCCGGCGCGGACACGTACACCCCCGCGCAGGGCTCGCACTGGGTGTTCCCCTACTACCCGGGCACGCTCCGGGCCCACTCGCTCATCGGCGGCGACGCGCTCTCCACGGGGGAGAACTCGCTGGACGACGGCACGCTCTGGAACGCGGACGCGCGCCTGCCCCGCCCCGGGGCTCGCAACCTCTTCACCTACTTCGGCGGCGAGGTGACGGAGAACCCGGTGCTGGGCACCAACCGCAGCGCGCCCCACGGCGTGCTCCAGGTGGGCTGGGTGCCGGAGGAGGTCTCCGGCACGCGCATCAACAGCAACTACGGCAGCGCTCCCAACCCCGGCTGCGTGGACGTGATGAAGCTGGGCCGCGCCACCTCCCGCGACGGCACCTTCCGCTACGACTTCGTGCGCGGCGCCGACGGCGTGTGCGACCTGCAGCAGGCGACGCAGTACACGCCCCAGGTGGGCGGCAGCGACTTCGGCGTCATCAACACCCTGCTCAACCAGACCCAGCTCGCGATCGACTTCCGCGCCGTGGCGCAGATGCTCCAGCGCGTGCGCGGCTTCTGCTTCGCCACCTCCACCGGCCGCGACGACAGCGGCACCGCGGTGCTGGAGCCCGCCGACACCCAGTGCAACAACGAGGACGCGGACAACCGCGCGCACCTGGGCGGCTTCATCCACTCCTCCCCGGTGGTGGTGCCCGCGAGCGCCAACATCCCGGACAAGAACGCCGCCCGCCCGACGATGGCCTACGCGGCGGGCCTGGACGGGCAGCTGCACGCCTTCTACGTCTCCGGCGGCAAGCGCTACGACGGCCCCCAGGAGGACCTCCAGTTCCCCAACCCGGACGCCACCGCGCGCTTCAAGACGGACTACGCGGCGTCCTTCCGAGGCGGCTCCGCGCCGCCCGCGGGCACCGAGCTGTGGAGCTTCCTGCCGGCCACGCAGCTGGTGGGCCTGCGCAACAACACCGCGCGGGTGAACAGCGCGCCGGTGGTGTTCGACGTGTTCGCGGACTTCGTGGGCACCGGCCGCCGTGAATGGCACACCGTGCTGGTGGCCAACGTGGGCCAGACGGGCCGCGACCTGTTCGCCATGGACGTCACCAACCCGCTCAAGCCGGTGCTGCTGTGGCACCTGGTGGGCAGCCACTACGGCAGCTCCAGCGCGCCGCACACCGCCGTGTCGCTGGCGGACCGGAGCCAGGGCGGCACGGACTGGACGTACGCCTGGGACGAGGCCACCAGCATCTTCCAGCTGCCGCCCGCGTCGGATCCGGGCCGCACCGCCAGCGGCCTCTACGACTACAGCGGCCTGGGCGGCTCTCGCGGCCTGTCGGTGGGCGTGGGCCGGCTGGGGCTGGCGCCCGTCTACACGGTGTTCGTCGCGTCCAGCAGCTCCGGCGCGCCGGGCACCCCGGCCAAGGGCGTGCAGGTGTTCGCCATCGACGCGGCCACCGGCCAGAAGCTGTGGCAGTGGCAGCAGGGCTACACGACGGGCGTGGACAACAGCGCGCCCGCCGCGCCCACCGTGTCGCAGGACATGAGCGGCGCCGCGCGCCTCTACGTGGGCGACATGGAGGGACGGCTGTGGGAGCTGGACGCGTCCACCGGCATGAACGTCAACGTGGCGCGCCTGGGCCCCGCGTGCAGTGAGGCGGCCCCCTGCAAGTACACCGCGATGAACATCGGCGGACTGCCGGCCACCTCGCAGCCCATCAGCACCAACGTGGGCCTGGCGCGCATCCCCCGCGAAGGGGTGGACGCGGCGTCCGCCTTCGCCAACTACCCGGGCAGGATGGTGGCCCTGGTGGGAACGGCTGGCATGGACTGGGTGTCGGACTCCGTCGCGGGCCGCCTCCACGTCCTGCTGCTGGACGCGGAGTACCGGCTGCCCCTGGGCACGGACGGCAAGCAGTTGGATGGCGTCACGCCCATCCCCGCGAGCGTGGTCCACTCGGAGTCGACCACCTACGGCGTGCTGCGCGAGCCGCCGCCCTTCCCGCTCATCTTCAGCGCGCCCGAGCACGTCTACGGCAACATCACCATCGCCGGGCGCACCGCGTACTTCAGCACCGCGCAGGAGTCGGTGAACGACCCCATGCTGCTCAGCGGCTCCATCCGGGGCGCCACCTACAGCATCGACCTGGGCGAGGCGCCCACGTCCCTGGGCGCCTACCGGCCGATGGCGGGCACGTCGCTGGCCAACTACGGCGGCGTGGCCGTCTACCACCGCGACAGCGGGGGCGCGTCGCAGGACTTCGTGGTGGGCGCGGAGGTCAGCGCCCTGCACGTCACGCGCATCGACAACGCCACCACCGAGGGCCCCTCCAGCCCCAATCAGAAGGACTCCGTGAACGGCAACAACGGCGTGCTCTACCAGTTGCTCAATTGGAGCCAGAGGTTCTTCGAATGAGCGCCCCCGTCCGCCTCAACCCCCGGGGTCGCGCGCACGGCAGCGGCCTGCTGGAGGTGCTCATCTCCATGGGCATCCTGGCCCTGGCCGCCGTGGGCGCCGTGATGGGCATGGTGGCCGCCACGCGCGACGTGAAGGACGGCCAGGTGCTCCAGGGCCGGCGCATGCTGCTGGAGGCGCGCGTGCAGCGGCTGTGGCTGGCCGTGAAGCCCACCGGCGAGGTGGAGCCCATGACGGGCGTGCCCGCCAATACGCCCTGCCTGGACTCCATCCCGGACGCGGTGCTGCCCAAGGATGTCTACTGCCGTGAAATCCTGGTGACCAAGGGGCTGCCCCGCGACCTGCCGCTCGCGTCCCAGGCGCTGGTGCCCGCGGGCGCCCTTCCCTTCACCGTCTGGACGCGCGTGTTCCGCAAGGGCGACAGCCTGGAGCGCGCCATCGTCCACAGCGAGGTCTTCGTCCAATGACGCGGGTGCACCGGATGCAATCCAGGCAGGCCCCCCGGCGCGCTTCCGCGCGCGGCATGACGCTGCTGGAGACGATGGTCGCCTCCGCGCTCGCCGTCATGATCCTCGCGGCCGCCGCGGCCCTGCTGCTGGCGGGCGGGCGCGTGGTGCACAACACGGAGCACGTGGGCGACAGCCACGACCACGCGCGGCTCGCTGGCGAAGCCCTGCTGTCCGCCGTGCGGCAGGCCGGGGCCGGCATGTCCGAGGGCCTCTGGGTGGTGTCCGCGGGCGTGCCCCAGCGCATCAACCCCGTCTTCGGCGGGGACGGCGCGGGCACGGGCCTGCTCGCCGCCACCACCGCCGGCAACGTGCCGGGCACCGAAGGCACCGACGATTTGTGGCTGGTGGTGCCGGACCGCAACTACCTGGGCCGCGACTGCGCGCCCGGCGCGGCGATGACGGTGGTGCAGCCGGGCACCGGCGCGCTCCAGGTCAACTGCGCGGGCACCCCCAGCGGCACCCCGGCCGCCAACGCCATGCTGGTGGCCAGCAACATGAAGAGCGCCGCGCTGCTCACCCAGGCGACGGTGGTGAGCAGCCCGCCCACCGCCACGGTGAACTACCTGGAGACCGGCGTGCCGGGCTTCTCCAACGCGCCCCACAAGGGCGGCTTCCAGCGCGGGGACCTCGTGTACACCGCGCGGCTGTTGCACTTCTTCATCGCGCCGAACCCCGCCACAGGGGGCCGCAAGGCGCTGATGCGCGCGGAGGGCCTGCCCGCCACCGACGCGTCGGGGCGCCCCTTCATGGACATGGGCGATGCCCTGGTGGTGCAGGACTTCGTGGAGGACTTCCAGGTGGCCTTCGGCGTGGACGCGGCGAACACGGGGGACCCCTCCCGCTATGTCTTCCAGGACGGACTGTCCCCTGAGTTCACCCCGGGCCTGCGCTCGGTGCGCATCAGCGTGGTGGCCACCGGCCGCAATCCCCGGCGCGACACGCAGAACCAGGCGGTGCTCGCCGAGGACCTGCCCATCACCGTGGAGAACCACACCCCCGCCGCCGGCGCCCCCGACGGCTACTTCCGCAGCCTCTTCTCGCGCCGGGCGGAGCTGCCCAACCTGGCGTCGGCCAGCCTGTGAGTCCGCCCATGTCCCCGCGCCCCTCCTCCCGTTCCGCCCGCGGCGCCACGCTGCTGCTCGTCGTGCTGCTCGTCACCGTGCTGCTGGGACTGGTGGCGGGCGTGATGGCCTACGCCAGCAGCGAGCGCTCCCGCGCGGTGTCCTACAGCCGCGCCGGCCAAAGGCAGAGCTGCGCGGAGAGCGGCCTGCAACTGGCGCGCAGCTACTTCGGCCGCAATTACGCCCAGTGGAACACCTACCTCGCCGCGCCGTCCGTCTACGACCCCGTCGGCTCGTCCACCAACACCGCGCCCGCCCTGCCGCGCGACCTCACGGCCCCCACGGGCCGCGACGCCATCAAGGCCGCCAACCCCGCGCTGTTCGCGGACCTGGACGGGGATGGCAAGGACGACGTCTACCTCTACATCCGGGACAACGAGGACGAGTTCAAGCCGCTGGACAACGACTGGACGCGCGACAACGACCAGCAGGTGGTGGTGGGCGCGCTGTGCATCAGCGAGACGCTGATTCCGCGCCGGGGTGACAACAACCAGCAGGACCCCAACGGCCTCGCCGTGGAGGGCATCCTCCAGTACAACGGCGGAGGACAGGCCTACACCGCGCAGAACGCGGGCGGCACGGGCTCCGGGAACCTGAACCGTTGAACCCTTGAGGCGGCGGGCGTGAGAAGCTTCCCGCCCATCATGCCCACGCTCGAAGACGCCATCGCCCTGTCGGTGGCCGCGCACCAGGGTCAGCGCGACAAGGCAGGACAACCCTACATCCTCCACCCCCTGCGGGTGATGCTGCGGCTGGCCTCGGACGCCGAGCGCACGGTGGCCATCCTCCACGACGTGGTGGAGGACACGCCCTACACGCTGGAGCGGCTGCGCGAGCTGGGCTACGCGGAGGACATCCTCGCCGCGCTGGACTGCCTCACGAAGCGCGAGGGGGAGGGCTACGAGGCCTTCATCGAAAGGCTCCTGCCCCACCCCCTGGCCCGCCGCGTGAAGCTGGCGGACCTGGAGGACAACATGGACGTGCGGCGGCTGTCCGCCGTCACGCCCAGGGACGCCGAAAGGCTGTCGCGCTACGTGGCCGCCTGGACGCGCCTGCGCGCCGCGGGGGCCTGAAGAGACGACGGCCCGGCGACCCTCCGTGGAAGCGAGGGCGGCCGGGCCGCGAAGGACAGACGCCGAGGGTGCGTTACGCCTTGGCGAGCTGGCGCAGCACGTACTGGAGGATGCCGCCGTTGCGGTAGTAGTCGAGCTCGTTGGGCGTGTCGATGCGGCACACCGCCGTGAACTCGATGGGGCCCTTCTCACCGCCGGTGGCCTTCACGGTGAGCTTCTTCTGCGGCGCCAGGCCGTCCGCGACGCCCGTGATTTCGAACGTCTCCTGCCCGGTGAGGCCCAGCGACTGCGCGTCCTGGCCCGCCTCGAACTGGAGGGGCAGCACGCCCATGCCCACCAGGTTGGAGCGGTGGATGCGCTCGAAGCTCTTGGCGATGACGGCCTTCACGCCCAACAGCTGCGTGCCCTTGGCCGCCCAGTCGCGGCTGGAGCCGGTGCCGTACTCGGCGCCCGCCAGCACCACGAGCGGGATGTTGTCCGCCTGGTACTTCATGGACGCGTCGTAGATGCTCATCCGCTCGCGGGTGGGGATGTGCACGGTGACGCCACCCTCCACGCCCGGAACGAGCAGGTTTTTCAGGCGGATGTTGGCGAAGGTGCCGCGCACCATCACCTCGTGGTTGCCGCGACGGGCGCCGTAGGAGTTGAAGTCCTTAGGCTCCACGCCCTCCGCCATCAGGTACTTCGCGGCGGGGCTCGTCTTCGCGATGTTGCCGGCGGGCGAGATGTGGTCCGTCGTGACGGAGTCCCCCAGGAGCGCCAGCACGCGCGCGCCCTGGATGTCCTGCACCGCCTTGGGCTCCTTCGGGAGGTTCTCGAAGAAGGGCGGCTTGCGCACGTAGGTGGACTTCTCCTCCCACTGGAAGGTGGAGCCCTTGCTCACCTGGAGCTGCTGCCACAGCGCATCGCCGTCCATCGCGTTGGCGTACTGGCTGCGGAACTGCTCCGGCTTCACGGCCGTGCGGATGGTTTCGCGGATCTCCTGGTCGGAGGGCCAGATGTCCTTGAGGAACACCGGCTTGCCGTTGGGGTCCGTGCCCAGCGGCTCGTTGTTCAGGTCGCGGCCCACTTCACCGGCCAGCGCGTACGCCACCACGAGCGGGGGGCTCGCCAGGTAGTTCATGCGCACGTGCGGGTTGATGCGGCCCTCGAAGTTGCGATTGCCCGACAGCACCGCGGCCACCACGAGGTCGCCCTCCACCACCGCGTTGGACACGGCCTCCGGCAGCGGGCCGGAGTTGCCGATGCAGGTGGTGCAGCCGTAGCCCACGACGTGGAAGCCCACGGCCTCCAGGTAGGGCAGCAGGCCCGCGTCGCGCAGGTACTCGGTGACGACGCGGCTGCCGGGGGCCAGGCTCGTCTTCACCCACGGCTGGGGCTTGAGGCCCTTCTCCACGGCGTTCTTCGCCAGGATGCCGGCGGCCACCAGCACGGCCGGGTTGGACGTGTTGGTGCAGGAGGTGATGGACGCGATGACCACCGCGCCATGGCCCACCTGGTAGCTCTGGCGGCCGTTCTTCACGGTGACGGTCTGCGACAGCCGCTCCGGGGGCACCGGGGCCGCGGGGGCCTTGGCGCCACCCTTGGGGCCCTCGTCGTCCTCGCCCTTGCTCTTGCCGGCGGACAGCATCTCCACGAGCGACGCCTCGTAGCCCGCCTTCATGTCCTTCAGGGGCACGCGGTCCTGCGGGCGCTTGGGGCCCGCGAGGCTGGGCACCACGGAGGCCAGGTCCAGCTCCAGCGAGTCGGTGAAGAGGGGGTCCTGCGCTTCATCCGTGCGCCACAGGCCCTGCTCCTTCGCGTACGCCTCCGTCAGCGCGACGACGTCATCCGGGCGGCCGGTGAAGCGCAGGTAGTTGCAGCTCTCCTCGTCCACGGGGAAGAAGCCGATGGTGGCGCCGTACTCCGGGGCCATGTTCGCGATGGTGGCGCGGTCCGGCAGCGACAGGTTCTTCAGGCCGTTGCCGTAGAACTCCACGAACTTGCCGACGACGCCCTTCTTGCGGAGCATCTGCGTGACGGTGAGCACCAGGTCCGTCGCCGTCGCGCCCGGGGGCAGCTTGCCGGTGAGCTTGAAGCCCACCACCTGCGGAATCAGCATCGTGATGGGCTGGCCCAGCAGCGCCGCCTCCGCCTCGATGCCGCCCACGCCCCAGCCGACCACGCCCAGGCCGTTGATCATCGTCGTGTGGCTGTCGGTGCCCACGAGCGTGTCCGGGTACACCGTGGTGCCCTGGCGGAACGTCACCTGCGCCAGGAACTCCAGGTTCACCTGGTGGCAGATGCCGATGTCCGGCGGCACGACGCCAAAGCCCTTGAACGCGCTCTGGCCCCAGCGCAGGAAGGCGTAGCGCTCGCGGTTGCGCTCGAACTCCAGCTCCGCGTTCTCCTTGAAGGCCGCGGTGGTGGCGAACGAGTCGATCTGCACCGAGTGGTCGATGACGAGGTCGGCCGGGTTGCGCGGGTTGATCTTCGCGGGGTCCCCGCCCATGGCGGCGAGCGCCTCGCGCATGGCGGCCATGTCCACGACGGCGGGCACGCCGGTGAAGTCCTGGAGCAGCACGCGCGCGGGGTGGAAGGAGATTTCGGTCTCCGGGGCCGCCTTGGGGTCCCAGGCGAGCATCTTCTCGATGTGCTCGCGCTTGACGACGCGGCCGTCCTCGTTGCGCAGCAGGTTCTCCAGCAGCACCTTGAGGGAGAACGGGAGGCGGTTCACCGCCGGGTGGGACTTCGCCAGCGTCCCCAGGCTGAAGAGGTCATAGGTGGTCGAGCCCACCTTGAGCTTGGCTTTCGTGCCGAAACTGTCCGTCATGTGCGTTGCCGTCCTTCCGTGCCGGAATGAGGCAACTTCTATGGCCCTCGCACCCGGCATGCAAAGGGTTCCTGCACCGCGTTGAAGGCGGCGGACGGTTGCCTGGAACCCCGTGTTTCCCGAGCAGACGCCGGGGGCCGCTCAGAGGACCTTGCGGAAGAAGTACAGCACCCGCTCCACGGCCTTCTGCCAGAGGGGCCGGCGCCGGAAGACGGCCAGGTCCACCTCGCGACAATCGCCGCAGTCCGTGCGGAAGGAATCCTCCAGTTCGCGCCCCAGCCGGGGGTCCGCGAACACCGCGTTGACCTCGTGGTTGAACGCCAGGGACAGCCGCTCCAGGTTGAACGAACCGATGGTGCCCCAGACGCCGTCCACCACCGCCGTCTTGGCGTGCAGCACGCCGCGCTGCCACTCGAAGATGCGGATGCCGGCGCCCATCAGCGTTTCGTAGAAGGCGCGCGTGGCGTGCTCCAGGAAGGGGTGGTCGCTCTTGCCGCCGTTGAGCAGCAGGCTCACCTCCACGCCGCGCTTCGCCGCGTCCTTGAGCGCGGCGACCAGCCGGCGGTCCGGCACGAAGTAGCCCGCGGCGATCAGCACGCTCTGGCGCGAGCGCTGGATGGCGTGCAGGTAGGCGCGGTGGATGCTGCGGCGGCTGGACAGCACCGCCAGCCCCACGTCGCCGCGCCGGGGCCCGGGCTCCGGCGCGCGTCCGCCGCCGCGGATGCGCCGCTTGAGGCGGCTCAGCCGGTCCTGGAACATCATCCGCCACGTGGCCAGGAAGCGGCGCTCCAGCTCATGCACCGCGGGGCCCTCAATCTTGAGCACGTCGTCGCGCCACGCGACGCCCTGCCCCTCCGGCGCCCAGTGCGCGGCGATGTTCACCCCGCCCGTGAAGGCCACGGTGCCGTCCACCACGAGGATCTTCCGGTGGTCGCGGCGGAACAGGTGCCGCAGCCCGCGCGACAGGCTGAAGGGCTTGAAGGCCCGCACGTCCACGCCGCGCTGGCGCAGGCCCTCGAAGAAGCTGCGGCGGCTGGTCCACGAACCCACCGCGTCGTAGAGGACCTTCACGTGCACGCCGCGCTCGGCGGCCTCCGCCAGGGCCTGGCCGAACAGTTCGCCCACCGCGTCGGTGACGAACATGTACGTCTCCAGGCGGATGGAGCGCCGCGCCCGGCGGATGGCCTCCAGCATCTCCGGATAGGCCTCCACGCCGTCGCGCAGCAGGCGGCACGCGTTGCCCTGCAGGGTGGTGTGGCGCCGGGGCAGGTAGTAGCGGGCGAGCAGCAGCCGGGACACCCCGGGGCTCCACACCGGCCCGTGCTCGGGCACCGGCCCCGGGCTCCGGGCCAGGGCCCGCACCGGCGGACCCCCTGTCGGAAGCCGCTCCTCCACCCCGCCCTCCTCCCCCCGAAGCTCGCGCATCACCCCGTTCAGGGTGGGAACGGAAGGGGGGGTCGGCAACCCGGACGGGCCCTGCCCGCCTCCCAGGCGGGGTTGCACCGTCGGCTACCGGACCCGAGGCGACTACAGGCCGTACTCGGCGCGCTTGTTCTCCGCGCGCGTGGCGCACGGCTGGTCGTACTCGGGGAAGTACTCGCGCATGTGGTCCAGCGTGGCGGCGGCCTGCTTGAAGCGGCTCTGGTTGTAGTAGCCCTCCACCTCCAGCAGCAGCTTGGAGCAGGTGCGGTCCAGCTCCAGCTGGGCGTTCTTCATGCCTTCCTGGGCCTCGTAGTACAGCTCCGGCTTGGGGTCCGGGTGGGCCTCCAGCATCAGCCACGCCTCGCGGAAGGACTTCCACGCCTCGTAGCGGTTGCGCGCGCCGATGTCCGGCGTCTCGAAGTTCTTGCGGCCCTTCTTGTAGGACTCGCGCGCCAGGTTCACGAGCTGCACCGACGACAGCTGCTCGGGCAGCAGGGCGCGCTCCACCCAGACGTTCCACACGCGCCAGGGGTCCTCGCCGGGCGGGTTGCGGGTGTTGTCGAAGATGATGCGGTTGGGCTCGCCCTTGCGCAGTTGCTGGGGCGGGATCATCAGCTCCACCGAGCGCTCCTGGCTGGCCAGCGTGTCCGGGGGCACCTTGCCCACGTCCACGCCGTTGACGCTCACCACGACCTCGTCCTTGGAGATGCCGGAGGCCTGGTAGTGGAGGATGACCACCGCGCGCGTGGCGGCGACGAACTCCCACTCGAAGACCTTCATGTCCGGCCGGTTCCAGGTGACGCCGTCGCCCAGGCCGAACGAGTCGTTGATGGGCTGGTTGGTCAGGCGCACCGGCTCCTCGCCGCGCGCCACCTTCTCGTCGCCGCCCAGCACCAGCCAGTACAACAGGCCGAAGAGGGCCAGCACCACCACGCCGCCGCCGGCCATCACGCCCGTGCGGACCTTGGAGCTGGCCTCCGCCCAGAACAGGCGCAGGTTGGCCACGAGTCCCGGCGTCTCACGGCGGATGCGGGCGCGGTCGGCGGCGGACAGGCCTCCTGCTCCGCCGGTGCCCGCCCGGGCCGTGGCCCGTACCCCCTCGGCCCGGGACGAAGAGGAGGACTGGGAACCCGTGCGGCGCGCGGGCGCGGACGTACCGGACGGGCCCTGCCCGCCTCCCAGGCGGGGTTGCACCGTCGGCTACCGGACCCGAGGCGACTACAGGCCGTACTCGG
>SECN01000304.1 GCA_004173515.1 Myxococcaceae bacterium
AGGCGGTCCGCGTCGCCGTCCAGCGCCACGCCCAGGTGGGCGCCGTGCTTCACCACCGCCTTGGCCAGGCCCTCCGGGTGGAGCGCGCCGCACTTGTGGTTGATGTTCTTGCCGTCCGGCGTCACACCCAGCGCGATGACCTTCGCGCCCAGCTCCTCCAGGACCGCGGGCGCCGTCTTGTAGGCCGCGCCGTTGGCGCAATCCACGACGATGGTCATCCCCTCCAGCGTCAGCTCGCGGGGGAAGGTGGCCTTCAGGTAGACGATGTAGCGGCCCCGCGCGTCCTCCAGGCGGATGGCGCGGCCAATCTTCGTGGCCGTGGGGCGGATGTTGTCGATCTCCCCGCTGGAGACCAGCTCTTCGATCTTCGCTTCCGTCTCATCCGGCAGCTTGAAGCCGTCGCGCCAGAAGAACTTGATGCCGTTGTCCTGGTAGGGATTGTGCGAGGCGGAGATGACGGCGCCCGCGTCCGCGCGCATGGACGTGGTGAGGTTGGAGATGCCCGGAGTGGGAAGCGGGCCGACCTGCTCCACGTCGACGCCCATGGAGATGAGGCCGGCGGACAGCGCCTGCTCCAGCATGTAGCCAGACAGTCGCGTGTCCTTGCCCACGATGACGCGGTGCCGGTGCGGGCCGCTGCGGATGAGGTACGCGAGCGCGCGACCGAGCTTCATCGCGACCTCGGCCGTCATCGGATAGACGTTGGCGACGCCGCGCACGCCATCCGTGCCGAACAGCCGCTCCGTCTTCTGCGCTTCATTGGGGGGCATGTTCATCCTGTACGCCATGTGTCCCGCTCCACCTTTCCCACGCCGGAAGGACTCCGGCCACACTCACGTCACGGGGCGCTTATACCCCGTCCGACACGCGGGCTCGAACGTAGGGACGGGGCGACCACCAGGCAAGCACCCAGGCATGTCCGCCTGGCTTCTTTGCGACGCTCGGGCTTGCGTGCGTCAGGCGCCGTACAGGTCACCGCCGCCCCGGGCATGGCGAATGGCATCCGCCACCGCCAACGCGTCGCGCGCTTCGGTCACGTCGTGCACCCGGACCACGTCCGCGCCGCCCATCACCGCCATCGCCCCCACCGAGCCCAGCGTGGCCGCCAGCCGCTCGGTGGGGCCCCTGCCACCCGTCAGCTTCCCCAGGAAGGACTTGCGGCTGGTGCCCACGAGCAGCGGCTGACCCAATCCCCGCAGCTCCTCCAGCCGGCGCAGCAGGAAGAGGTTGTGCTCCAGCGTCTTGCCGAACCCGATGCCTGGATCCAACAGGATGCGCTCGCGAGGGATGCCCGCGAGCAACGCCTGGAGCACGCCCTGCTCCAGGTAGTCCATCACCTCGCCCATCACGTCCTCGTAGACGGGCTGCTGCTGCATCGTCCTGGGCATCCCCTGGGTGTGCATCAGACAACACGCCGCGCCCGCGGCGGCCACCACGCCGGGCAGCGTCGGATCGAAGTGGAAGCCGGTGACGTCGTTGATGAGGTGCGCTCCGGCCTTGAGGACCTCGGTCGCCACCGACGCCTTCATGGTGTCCACGGAGATGGGCACCGACGTGCGCTCCCGCAGGCCCTCCACCACCTGGAGCACGCGCGCCAGCTCCTCCTCCGCGGGCACTGGAAGCGAGCCCGGCCGCGTGGACTCCCCACCCACGTCCAGGATGTCCGCGCCGGCCTCCGCCAGCGCGACCCCGTGCGCCACCGCGCTGGCCGTGTCCGCGAACCGGCCCCCGTCGGAGAAGCTGTCAGGCGTCACGTTCACCACGCCCATCACATACGTGCGCGTGCCCCACTCGAACCTGCGTCCGCCCAGCTCCAACACGGGCGGCGCCTGGAGTTCGAGCACCGCCTCCAGCGCCCTCGCCAGCGCGTCCGTGCGCGGTGACTTGCGGGCCAGGGTGATGAGCCGCTCGAACTGCTTGCGACTGCCGGACAGGAGCGCATCCCCGGCCCGGTCGCTGGCCTTGCCCGACACCCAGGTCGGGAACTGCTCGCGCTCCCGCGTGCCGTATTCGGGCAGCAGCTCCTCCTCGTAGGAGGGCCGTCCCCCCGTGACGAGCACCTGCGCGTGGCCCAGTTCGCGCGTGAGCTGCTGGCACGAGCGCACGGACAGGTTCAGCCGGCGCAGCGCCAGCATCAGGTCGTCGGGACGATCACGGGAGATGAGACGGGCACGCATCACGGTCGGGGCACCTCGGAAGCACGGGCTGGCGAACGCCCAGTGTCGCTGCTTCCTTGCGCCCACGAAAGGCCGGACGTCTTGAACGGGCACGGGCCCGACCCCTCGCGTAGGAGGAGCCGGGCCCGTCACATCCCGGGATGCGGGGACTCCGGGAAGAGCTGGAGGAAGCCGATGTCCGACAGACCCGCGGAGTCGTAGGTGCGACCACCGACGTTGGTGGTGTTCCGGAAGGTGAAGCCCTTCATCCCCTGCATGCGTGCTGGCTCAGTCCACGCCCGCGCCCGCCGGCGCGGGGTCCGTGCACCCGTCGTAGCGCACCTCGATGTCGAGCCTCGGACGCCGCGACACGTTGGACGCCTCCCGCGAGGAGAAGTCCGCGCCATCGAAGCCCACCGGGTTCAGCCCCAGGGAGAAGGAGCCGCGCTTCACCCCGTCCCGCACGTCGACGTTCACCCAGGTGCCCTCCGCGAAGGCCCCCACCGTGGCCACCGGAGCGTCCACGAAGGGACGATCGTTCCAGGTGACCGTCGCCTCCTCGAAGCCCCCGAACATCTTGTGCACCGTCATCCCCGTCGTGGTGCCGTTCTTCACGTACAGCCGCAGCATCGCCTTCGTCACCGTGCCGCCCTGATCCGGCAGATCGAAGCGCAGGAACGACTCGTAGAAGGCCGGCCCCCCATCCACGAGCAGCGTCGTCGCGCTGTCGAAGTTCGTGTCCGGGTGGTCCTCCCGCGCCGTCACGTCGGCTTCCGGAAGCAGCGTCCGGTACACCGTGTGACTCCGCGACTCACACGAGGCTGGCAAGGGCTCCGATGCCGCCATCTCCCGCGCCACCGCCTTCGACGTCGCCTCCCCTTCCGCCGCCTCCTGCCCGTCCGCCATCCCGCCACAACGTGGCAACAGTGACACCATGGCGATTGCCGCCAGTCCCCTGACTCCCCACTGCCATCCGGTCCGCATCGTGCTGCTCCCCCGCGAGGTTCTCCCCGCCCGCACTGACGGTGCATCCGGGGTGCCACCACGCATTCACTGACGGGAGACACCGGAAGTGCCCTCCGGAGGGAAGCCGGGAGCCCAGGGCATCCTCCGGATTCACCCGCGCGGGGGCGTGACGCGGAAAAAGCAGAAGGCCCTCCCCGACAGTCGCGGGAAGGGCCTTCGTCACTGCGTCAGGTGCCTTGAGGGGCGGCCTACGCCTTCTTCGGCTCCATGTTGGGCAGGCCCTCGAGCGCGTCGAGGATCTTCCGCTTGTCCTTCTTCTCCGTCGGCTTCGGGGAGGAGCTGACGCGCGGAGGCGGACGCTCACGGGTGAGCTGGCCGCCCTGCAGGATGATGTTCACGTCCTCGGCGTCGAGCGTCTCGTACTCCACCAGGGCGTCGGACACGCGCTGCAGCACGTCCATCTTGTCGGTGAGCAGCTGCTTGCCGTGCGTGTAGCAGCCCACGACGATGCTGCGCACTTCCGCGTCGATCTGCCGGGCGGTGTCCTCGGAGTAGTCCTTGGACGAGTTGAAGTCGCGGCCCAGGAACACCTCACCGTCGCTCTTGCCGAACGCCAGCGGGCCCATCTTCTCGCTCATGCCCCAGCGGCACACCATGGCGCGCGCCGTCTCGGTCGCCCGCTCGATGTCGTTCGCCGCGCCGCTGCTCATCTCGTTGAACATGATCTCCTCGGCGATGCGGCCACCCATCGCCATGGTGATCTGATCGAGGATCTGCTTGCGGTAGCCGTTCACCTTGTCCTCGGTGGGCAGGCTCCAGGTGACACCCAGGGCCTGACCGCGCGGGATGATGGTGACCTTGTGCAAGGGGTCGCAGCCCGGCAGCAGCTTGGCGAGCAGCGCGTGGCCGGCCTCGTGGACGGCCGTGTTCCGCTTCTCCTTGTCGGTCATGATCATGGACCGGCGCTCCGGGCCCATGAAGACCTTGTCCTTGGCCTGCTCGAAGTCCGTCAGGTCCACGCGCTCCTTGTTCTGGCGCGCGGCCATCAGGGCCGACTCGTTGACCAGGTTCTCCAGGTCCGCGCCCGTCATGCCGGGCGTTCCGCGGGCGATGACCTCCAGCTCCACTTCCGGCGCCAGCGGCACGCGGCGGGTGTGCACCTTCAGCACGCCCAGGCGGCCCTTGAGGTCGGGACGGGGAACGATGATGCGGCGGTCGAAGCGGCCCGGGCGCTGGAGCGCCGGGTCCAGCACGTCCGGACGGTTCGTGGCGGCGATCAGGATGACGCCGTCGTTGGACTCGAAGCCGTCCATCTCCACCAGCAGCTGGTTGAGCGTCTGCTCGCGCTCGTCGTGACCGCCGCCCAGGCCCGCGCCACGGTGGCGGCCCACGGCGTCGATCTCATCGATGAAGATGATGCAGGGGGCGTTCTTCTTGCCCTGCTCGAACAGGTCGCGCACGCGGCTGGCGCCGACGCCCACGAACATCTCCACGAAGTCCGAGCCGGAGATGGAGAAGAACGGGACGCCCGCTTCACCGGCCACCGCGCGGGCGAGCAGCGTCTTGCCCGTGCCCGGAGGCCCCATCATCAGGACGCCCTTGGGGATGCGGCCGCCCAGCTTGGTGAACTTCTTGGGGTCCTTGAGGAAGGCGACGATCTCCTCCAGCTCCTCCTTGCACTCGTCCACGCCGGCCACGTCCGCGAACGTGACCTTGTTGTGGCTTTCGCTCAGCAGCTTCGCCTTGGACTTCCCGAACGTCATCGCCTTGCCGCTGCCGCCCTGGAGCTGGCGCATGAAGAAGATGAAGAACAGGAACAGGAAGACGACGGGCATCCACTGCCCGAGGATGGTGAGCCAGAGGCTGTTCTGCTCCTCGCGCTCGTACTTCACGTCCACGCCGCTGGAGCGCAGCTGGTTGAGCACGGCCACGTCCGGCGGCGGTCCCGTGGTCCGGAACTTGTCGTTCGAATCATTGAACGTGCCGGAGTAGGTGTTGCCCTTGACGGAGACGGCCCGGACCTTCTTCTCCTCCACCTTGGTCAGAAGCTGGGTGAAGGTCGGTTCCTGCACCTGCTCGTTGCCTTGCGAGAAGAAATTGTAGAAGGCGACGAAGAGGACGATCAGGATGACCCAGAGCCCGATGGTCTTGTAGGTCGAACGCACGTTTCAGCTGCCCTTTCGGTACTCGGCGGGATGAGGGCCGTGCCAGGAAGAACCCCGGCGATGTTCGTCATTTGCCCGGCGCCCGCCTGTGTGCAGGCCAGCGACGGACCGTATCAGCAACAGTAAAAAGCCCTCAACTATTTAGGGGTCCGCGACCATCCCCCGTTTCGAGGCCTCGACTCTATAACCGAGGCCCCTCGCGTTCGCTTGAGAGCGGAGGCGACGCCCACAGCGAGTGTCGGGAAGCCACCTCGGTGCTTCCCGCCCCCCTGGCCGCGACGGAAGCCAGCACCCCGGGAAGCCACAACAGCCCCCCGTCCGCGTCCACCACCACCGGTTGCGCGTCGCGCGCCTCCGCCGGCACGCGGGCATCCACCAGCACGTCCTGCACCTTGCGGTGGCCCGACCGCGTGCGGACGCGGTCTCCGGGCCTCCGGGAGCGCACTGTGAGCGGCCACGCGGTCTCCTTCCCCAGCGCGAACTCCAACACGCCCGGGGGCACCAATCCTTCCGCCACCTGGAAACGCCACGCGCCAAACCCACCCTCCGCGCCCGGCCCCGCGAGCACCAACGCCCCGGGAGGGCCTTCCGGATGGGGGCCCACGCAGCGCACGCGCCCGCCCGTGGCCTTCAGCGACGCACCTCCACTGAGGGGCGTGGAGCCCCCACGGCGCACCGCGTCCATCACCCGCTCCAGCGTCCCCTGGTCCACCCGAGCCCCCGCCGCTTCCAGCAGTCGGGCGAGCACCCGGCGCCGCAGCGGCGCCTCCAGAGCGCCTACCCCCACCGCATCCAGCCCGCCGCCCGGCAGCGACAGCCGCTCCCATGACACGTTCGCCAGGCGCTCCAGCAGGGCCTCGTCCTCCGCGGCGAGCCGGGAGAAGTTCGCCAGATGCGTGAGGGTGCGGAACCCCGCCGCGCGATCCAACGCGGGCAGCACGTCGGTGCGCACGCGGGTGCGGAAGAGCGCTGGGTCCGCGTTCATTGGATCGCTCGCGTAGGTCAGTCCCTCGGCGTGCAGGAAGGCGAGCACGTCGTCGCGCGAGCACTCCAGCAGAGGGCGGATGAGCGTGGGCGCCTCCGCGTGGATGCCGCGTGCCCCCTTGAGCGCGGTGCCTCGCGCCAACCGCATCAACAGGGTCTCCGCCTGGTCGTTCAGCGTGTGGCCCGTGGCGATGGCCGTCAGGTTGCGCTCCTGTCGCAGCACCTCCAGGGTCGCGTACCTCGCCTCGCGGGCCCGGGCCTCCACCCCAGGACCGGGTGACAGCGCCAGCGCGCGCACATGGCAGGTCAGCCCCAGCCGGGCGGACAGGGCCGCGACGGAGGCCACCTCTTCCACGGACTCCTTGCGCAAGCCGTGGTCGAAGGTGGCGACCTCCACGCGCAGGCCCAGCGCCTCCCGGACCCGGGCCGTGCCCGCAAGAAGCGCGGTGGAGTCCGCGCCCCCGGAGACGGCCAGCAGCACCGAGCGCGCGCCCAGACCGTGGTCGGCGTAGGAGCGGGCGAGCAGGGCAGCCAGCGGGGGGAATCCTGGAGACGCGCGAGGCATGGGGGCGACGGATGGAATGGAGGCGTGGGGTGCCGGGTTACAGATTCGCGGTGGAAGGATGGTGTGGGACGCGGTTGGCATGATCCCCACAACCGGTGGTCGCAGGGCGGAAATAGAACGGCGCCCCGTGGATGTTGGTCGGACGTTCAAGACTTCATGGTGTTGGGCCTAGGGGTCCCCCCCCTCCCCCTCTGGGCCCACGGGGCCGCTTGGAGATTCGCTCCTGGCGGTCCCTCTTTCCGAAACGCCCCGGCTTCCTCCTTGGAGGCCGGGGCGTTTCCTTTTTTCCGCGCCACGCTTCTTTTGCTGCCGGGGGCACCCGGGGGGCCGCGCACTGTCGGAAGCGGAGCGTTCAGCACCCGCGTGCACGCACGAGTGCTCCGAAACCGTTGACCCTTCTGAGAGTCTGTCGGATAACCGCTCCGGTGTGTTCAGGTCGTCACCTCGAATCCGCCCCGGAGACCCAGGTATGGCAGGCACCGACAAGCGCAAGCAGTCGCTGTACTTCCCCGAGGAGATGCTGAAGGAGATCCAGGAGGAGGCGAACCGGCAGGACCGTTCCCTCTCATGGGTGGTGCAGCAGGCCTGGAAGATCGCCCGCGAAATGGCCACCACGGATCACCGCAAGCAGTCGCTCTACTTCCCCGAGGAGATGCTGGAAGAGATCCAGCGTGAGGCGAACCGGCAGGACCGTTCCCTCTCGTGGATCGTCCAGCAGGCGTGGAAGGTGGCCCGCGCCGACATCCGTCGGATGCCCTCGATGAACGACGTGCTCGGCCCCCTGCCTCCCAGGCCGGTGGCCGCCGTGGCCCAGGCCCCCGCTGCCGCTCCTGCGGCGGTGGTGGCCAGCGCCCCGGCCTCTTCGGACGAGCCCTCCAAGACGTAGACGGAAGGCGTGTCCCCTTGCCCCGGCCTGAGGGCCCCTCCGCGCTGATGCGTCAGCGCGAGGCGGGTCTGGCGGGCCGGGCGCAGTTCTCGAAGATGACGCGCGCGGCTTCCTTCAGCGCCTGCACGGGGCTTGGGTACGTGGCCTTCATGTACGCCGCCGTGAGGTTGGTGTCCGTGCCTCCCAGCCTGCGCGCCTGCACCGGGTTGCGGTCCGGATCCTGTCCGGCGTTGCCCAGGATGCTGCCGTAGCCGTCGCCCCCCTCCAGCACGAACGCGGACATCGCCACGCGGTAGCGGATGGACGCATCCTCGCGCGCGGGCACGGTCACCGTGCGGCCGCGCACGCGCAGCTCCTTCACGCGCTGGCCCGCGGGGCGGGCGCAGTCCACGCGCAGGGTGGTGCCGTCGGACACCTGGAGGAACGCGCCCGAGGGCGACACGATGGCCTGCCCTTCCATGGCCAGGGTCGCCACGGAGTGCTCGAAGAGGGCGACGAGCTGCTTCTCCGTGAGGTCCACCGTCACGACGAGGTTCTCGAAGAGCATCACCTCGTGGAGCACGCCGTTGCTCAGGGGCCCCGGGCGCAGGGACGTGCGGGTGACGCACAGCCCTTCGTCGCGCAGGGAGCCGCCGTTGATGATGCCCAGCTCGGTGGGCTTCGCCGCGCCGTCCTCCGCGTGGAGGAAGGCGTCCGCGGCAAGCTGCCCCAGCGCGTTGTTGTCGTGACGGGTGACGGTCTTGTCCAGGAGGATCTCCTCGCCCACGTAGCCGACGACGGCGTCGGGGTCGTCCACCAGCGGGGCGCAGGAATCGTTGTACGCAAGACACCCGGGCAACAGCGTGAGCCCGGCGAGCGCGGCGGCGAGGAAGCGGCGGTCCATCAGTAGAAGGCCCTCAGGGTGAGGTAGCCGGACACGCCCTCGCGCGGCAGCAGTCCGGTGATGCGGTCCGGCCGGGGCACGTCGTCGCGCAGGTCGTGGTCGAAGAGGTTCTGCGCGAAGAGCGTCACCTCGAAGTGCTCCAGGATGGGCTCGGAGCGCAGCTGCGCGGTGATGAGGCTGTAGGCGGGAATCTTGTAGCGGCGGATGAGCTCCAGCGTGGAGCGGCTGTTGTTGCGGCGCTCGGCGCCGGAGCGCACCACCACGTCCAGGTTCACCCAGTCGCCCAGGGGCATGGACACGCCCGCGTTGAAGCGGGCCTGGGGCACGTCGGTGAGCAGGCGGGACTGGCCCGGCAGCTCCAGGTCCTGCGCGCGCGACAGGCTGGCGTTGACCCACGCGGCGGCGCGCTTGGAGGCCTCCAGCCGGGCCTCCGCCTCCACGCCGTACACGCGCACGCCCAGCTCGCGGTTGCGCAGGGGGACGATGTTGCCGCTCGTGTCCACCGGGGTGATGGGCGAGGAGAAGTTCTGCAGGAAGGCGTTGCCGCGCACGCGCACGCGGGTGTCACCGGCGGCCTGTAGGAGGTCCGCGCCCAGCTCGAAGGTGTCCACGGTGGCGGGCTGCAGGAGCGGGTTTCCCTCGAAGCGGCCCTGGTTGTAGTCGGTGTCGGGGATGCGCTCGACCAGTTCCTGGGGCGTGGGCGGACGGAAGGCGCGGCCGTAGAGGGCCTTGAGCACCAGCGCGTCCGACGCGGCGATGACCAGGCCCACGCGCGGGTTGACGCGCACCACCGTCCTGCGGCCCGAAAGCGTCCCGGACGCGTCCACGTCGGGGAGCTGGGTGGCGTCCACGCGCAGGCCGAAGGTGAGCGTCAGCGCGGAGAGCACCGTCCACTGGTCCTGCGCGGACACGCCCAGGTTGAGGCGGCGGGAGGCCGCGCCGTCCGCGAGCTCGGTCAGGTCCACGAGCCCTTCGGGGGCGGTAGGGCTGGGGCGCAGGCGGCCCTCCAGCGTGTAGTTCGTCGTGTATGCGTAGTTCGCGAGCGACTGCTGTTCGGCGACGAAGCCCAGGGTGAGGTGGTTCTCCTTCGCGAGCGCGAGGTCCGCGTCCACCGACGCCGTCACGGTGCGCACGGTGACGCGCGTCTCCTCCTGGAGGCCGTCCTGGAAGCGTTGATCCAGGCCGTCGCCGGTGCGGAAGTCGGAGGGCGTGAGCTGGAAGCGGCGGTCGGTGGCCTGCTGATCGAAGCCCAGCCGGGCGCGGATCTGCCCCCCGTCGCCCAGCGGACGGTCCCAGGTCAGGTCGGCGAGCAGCACGTTCCAGGACAGCTCCGAGTCCTCGCCCACGGTGTCGAACAGGCCCACCAGGGCATCGCGCTTCTCCGCGAGGTAGCGCGCGGAGACGCCCACGCGGCCGGCGCTGTCCAGGCCATAGGAGATGCCTCCGCCCGCGTTGACGAAGAAGCGTCCGTCGCGCGTGCGGCCCGCGGGGTCCTCGATGTTGCGCAGGCCCTGGTCCACGGACTCGGCGTCCAGCGCGTCATGGTCGATGACGAGCGAGTCACCGTCCTGGCTCCACAGGTCCACGTCCGCGAACAGGCGCAGGTCCCCCGTGGTGTGCGCGGCGGACAGGTGCCCGTCCGTGGCGAGCGCGAGCCGTCCATCGTCGCGGGGAACGCCGCCGGTGGTGACCGCGCCGCGCACGCCGTCCGCGTGGTTGGTGACGAGGTTGACCACGCCCAGGAAGGCACCGGCGCCGTAGATGGCGGAGCCCGGGCCTCGGATGACCTCGATGCGCTCCAGGTTCTCCACCGGCAGGTTCATCAGCGCCTTGCCGTCGAAGAAGTTGTTGAGGCGGTGGCCATCCAGGAGGAAGAGCACCTCCGCGTCGTTGCGGAGGCCCCGGACGGCGGTGCGGTGAAAGCCCTGCACGTCGCGGCTGACGGACACGCCCGGCACCACGTCCAGCACGTCCGCCACCGTGCGGGCACCCAGCGCGATCATCTGCGAGCGGCTGAAGGACGCGCCAATGGCCGGCACGGTGCGCACCGCCTCCTCCTGGAGCGTCGTCACCGCGAGCACGTCCTCCGCGCTGTAGAGCGCCAGGTCGTCGTCCATGGAGCCACGGCTGGAAGATGCGGATTCGCGGGGCGCGGCGGCGGTGCTCGGCCGGGAGGTGCTCCCGCGCGAGTCCGTAGGAAGGTCCGCGGTGAGCGCGGCCATCGCGTCGTCCTCCGCGGGGCGCGACGTGCGGGGGGAGGACGACCGGGAATCCGTGCCGTCCGTCCGAGGTGTCCCGCGCGAATCCGTGCCGCTCGTGCGCGGAGAGGTCCGCGAGTCACTGCCATCCGGGCGGCCCGGAGACTTCGGATCAATGGCGCCGGGTGGAGTCGAAGCACGCGAATCGGTCGCGTCCGTACGCGTACGGTTGTTTGTGGCGCGCGGGTCCGCGGCCTCCGTGCGCGTCGAGGCGCGTGCGTCCGGGGCGGCGGTCCCCCGCGTCACCTCCGGGGCCGTACTCCCGGTCCGTGAGTCCACGGCGCTTCCCCGCGACGGGGGAGCCGGCGTCACCGCGCCCGGTCGGGACGCGCCTCGCGGATCCACCGGCGCGGCGGCCGCGTCGTCATCCCCTCCGGAGGGCGGCGTGAAGGCATCGATGTTCGGCGCGGACCTTGGAGCATCACCGCGAGAGGCCGGCCTGGGAGGCGGCGCGACCACCGGTGCAGGGGCAGGAGGCTGCTCCCCCACCTTGACGCGCGCGGGCCGGAGCGCGGACATGAACAGGGGCGTGCGCGCCCCGTCCACCATCGCGGCCTCGACGTAGTACTCCACGCCGGGCGCCACCATGTGTTCGGCGGGGATCTCCGCGCGGTACAGGTCTCCGTACTGCCGCTCCATGGGGACCTGGATGTACGGCTCGCCAGGGCCGCGATAGCGGACGAAGACCTCCAGCACCTTGCCGCCGTCCACCAGCGTCGCATCCAACTGGAGCGCCTGACGGACCTCCGCGCGCGGCGGCGAGGCGTGCAGCAGCGCGGGCTCCTGCGCGTGGACGGGGGCCGCGACGAACACCACGGCGCAGAGGAGGAGCGTGCGAGGAAGTGCGGTCAGCAAGATTGCCGACGATGGTCCGTTGCAGGGCCATTCGAGTCAAGCAAGCCACCCGCGTCCTTCCCGCTGATTTTTTGCCGCCTCCGGAAGCGCGTGCGACGTTGCCTCCGCTCCATGCGCGCGTCGCTAGCCCTTCACCTCGCCTTGTTCCGCCGCCAACGCGCCCAGATTGCCCGGGTGGTGGAAGGCCGCACCGACGCGTTCCGTGCCTACGAGGCGCGCTACCGCCGTCGCACGACCTCCTACCAGCGCGTCGTGCCCGTCACCCACGTGCACCAGCGCATCGCGGACTCCGACCTCGTCTACGTCGGCGACTACCACACGCTGCCGCTGGCCCAGCAGACGTACCTGGACCTCGCCGAGCGCGCCCTGTCCTCCGGGCGTCGCGTCGTGCTGGCGCTCGAATGCGTGGAAGGTCGTCACCAGGCGGCGCTGGACGCGTACCTCGCCGGAAGGCTGCCGGAGCGCACGCTCCTGGCCCGGCTGGGACACGGCCCCACCACCGGCTTCGGTCCGGGGGCCGGCATCCGCGCCGTGCTCGGCTTCGCGAAGCGCCACAAGCTCCAGGTCGCGGCCATCGACCGGCGCGCCCAGGGGGAACGCTCGCTCGCGCTGCGCGACGCCTTCGCCGCCGAACGCATCGCCCGGGTGGCCCGCGCGGAGGACGTGCCGCTGGTGATGGTGCTCGTGGGCCAGTTCCACGCCGCCCCCTGTCACCTGCCCGCCCAGGTGGAGCGCGCCCTGGGAGACACGCACCCGCGTCGGGGCCTCGTCGTGTACCAGAACGCGGAAGGGCTCTGGTGGCGCCTCGCCCGTGAAGGTCGTCTGGGATCCGCTGAAGCAGTGGAGCTGGCGGACGGCGCCGTGTGCCTGATGAACGCCTCGCCGGTCCTCTGCCAGCAGAGCTTCCTGGACTACCTGGAGGCCGAAGGCGACGACGCGCCGCTGTTGGACCGCAGCGCCGCGGAGCGCTTCCGGGAGATGGCGGAGCTCATCGGTCGGCTGGCGGGCGTGACGGTGGGCCGGGAGCTGGACTCCGTGGAGGTGACGACGGCGGCGGACGGCGACGTGCTCGCCCGCATCCGGCAGCGCGGCCGCTTCACCCAGGCGGAGGTGTCCCAGCTTCGCAAGCACATCCTGTCGCGCGAGAGCGGCTACATCCCCCGCGCGCGCACGGCCTACCTCGCGTCGCTGTCGCTCAACCACGCCGCCGAGGAGGCCGCCCACTTCGTGCGCCACTGCGCCGTGGGCGATGCCATGGACGCACCGCGCGGCGCCTCCGAGGCCTTCTACGCGCGCTGCCTGGAAGAGGCCCTGGGCTTCTTCGGCTCCAAGCTCATCAACCCGCGCCGCACCTGCCCCAACGTCTCCGAGTGGGCGAAGCGCTTCGGCGAGTCCCGGGGCCTGGAGCGGCAGATCGCCGCCTTCGTGCTGGCCCACAAGGCCACGGAGGGCGAAGCGCCGGAGGAAGCCGTGAAGCTCTTGCCCCTGCGCCGCGACCGCCTCTTCCACGGCGTCAGCCACGCGCTCGGCTACCTGCTGGGCGACAGCCTCTACCGCGCCTTCGACTCCGGCCAGGTGGACACCGCCGACATCCGCGCGCTCTTCCGCGATCCGCTCGACGACCCGCGAAAGGCCTATTTCACCTGGGCCGACCGGCTGCGCGGAGCCTGAGCCTCCCCTTCCGCCGCCGGGAACTCTCTCCGGCGTGATGCACCGCTCCCGTGCCGACGACCGCCCTGGGGCGACCGTCGGCCGGGAGGCTTGGGACTACGCCTGGTTCATGATCGTCTTCGGGGGCAGCTTGAGCTTCTGGCCCACCTGGATCTTGTCCGGGTCCTTGAGCTGGTCCTTGTTGATCTCGAAGATCTTCGGGTACAGCTTCGCGTCGCCGTAGATGTCGCGGGCCAGCTTGCCCAGCGTGTCGCCCGACTTCACGGTGTGGATGCCGTACGGCTCCGCGTGGGTCACGGTCAGGTTGACCATGATCTCCTCGTTCCACTTCGGGTGCTTCGCCTTGATCTGATCCCACATGCGATCGCGGTCGAAGGCGTGGTCCACCGTGCCCTTGATAATGAGCTTGCCGCCTTCCTCACGGGTCTCGACCTTGGCGCCCACGTTCTTCGCCACGTCCAGCACGTCCTGGTAGTCGTTCTGCAAGGCCATCACGTCCTCCTGTCGGGTGTCCGTGCCCGCATGCCACGCGCATGCGGCCACTTGAGGCGGAGCACTCTAGGCACTCCCCACCCACACGCGACCGGGCCCGGGAGACACGGATGGTCGAAGCTCAACAGTGCGGCGCCAGGAGCTGTTCAGAGCGCTACGCCCGCGCCCTCTTCGTCCTTGGGGGGCACCAGCGACTCGGGGGGCGCGAACGTGCCATCCGAACGCAGCTCCCGCAGGACCTGCTCGCGGCTCAGGCGCACCGCGCGGATGGTGCCGTCTGGCGACAGCGCGTAGACGCAGTCCTGGTCCGGCACGCCCACGAACAGGCCGCCCAGCACGGGGTAGAGCATCACCAGCGCGAGCTCCGTCTCCGTGGGGCCTGGGAAGAGCACGTGCGCGTGCGCGGAGAAGGCCGGACGTTCACCGTCGCCGTCCGGCGCGATGGACACGGGGATGAGGCCCTGGTGCAGGGGAAGCTCCTGGAGCTTCTCGCGGCCGTCCTTGCTGAAGCGGAAGCGGAAGTCGCCGCCCAGCAGGTACAGGCTCGAATTGTCGAAGCCCTGCAACACGTAGACGGTGAGGGCGTCGTCCTCCTCCACCACGACGGGGTTGAGCTGCTTGCGCCCGTGCACCTGGTAGACGCGCTCGCTGGCGGCGCTCACGGCCCGCGCCACGGCCTCCATGCCCTCGGGCAGCGACTCCACGGGGAAGTCCTCCATCTCGGCGGAGAACTCGATGGGCGCGCGGTACGCGTACGCGGGGACGAAGGTGTCCTGCGCATTGAAGCGCCCGAAGACGGTGTACCAGGCGTTGCCGCGCGGCACGGTGAAGAACCAGTTCATCCGCGCGCGGTCCAGGTCCGGCCGCTTCAACAGCAGATCCGTGGCGCGGATGGCGCCCTGCTCCGAGGCGACGATGTAGCGGGCGCGCTTCTGCACGCGCAGCAGCTCGTCGTCCGCCACCAGCTTCACCGACGTGTCCGCTTCGGCGGGGGCCTCGGCCTGCGCTTGCGCCGCGGGCGCCACGTCGGAGTGCGCGCGGCAGCCAACGGTCAGCAGCACCACCGCGACGAGAAGACTGCGAACCATGGGGACTCCCGGCGACAGGGGCCCGGTCAGTCTGCGCCAACCGGTCCCCCTCGTCACGCGCCCCCATCACGCGAACCTCAGGCGCCCTGCTGCGTGGGCGCCAGCGCGGCCTTGATCTTCTCCTTCAGCGCGCGGCGGCGCTCCTTGAACTGCGAGCGCTGGGCTTCATCCACCTGGCCGTTGGCGGCGGCGCGGGCGGCCTTCATCTCCTCGTGCAGCGCCTTGGCTTCGGCCTTGAAGCCGTCGGCCTGGGCCTGGGAGAGGCGCCCTTCGGCGACCTGCTTGTCCAGCCGGTGCTCCATGCGGCCGAACTTGTGGCCGCCACCGCCGTGCTTGCCACGGCCGCCCTTCTCGCACTGGCCGGCCTGCTTGGGCGCGGACTCGGACGACGGGGCGGTCTGGGCGAAGACGGGCACGGCGAACAGCAGCGAGGCGACGGCGGTACCGCGAAGAAGGGACTTCAGCGACATGGTGGTGGACTCCAGGTTCGGGTCAGAAGCCCGGCGGAAGGCAGCCGTGCAGGCCCGCCTTCCGTCGCGCTCTGACAGTGGAAACCCCGGAGCCGGCAAAAGGTTAATTCGCTCCGGACGGCGGGGATTACTGGCAGTCCGACAGGGTGTAGGTGAAGTCCTTGCGCGGCGTCTGGCCCGGGTCCTGGTTGATGGCCGCGATGCTCAGCTCCGAGTACGACACCGTCTGCGTGCCGCCGATGACCATCTGCGTCTTCTGCACGCGCGTGGTGGACAGCACCACCTTGCCCGTCGTGCCGTTGGGCTCGATGCGGAAGCAGTTCAGGATGCGCGGATCCACCGTGGAGCGGTTGCAGCGGGTGTACTGCCCCAGCACCACGCGCTTCAGGTACGTGCAGCGGCAGTCCCACGGATCGTACGCCTCCGTCACCGTGGCCGCCTCGTAGCCCGTCGCCGTCTGCACGACCTCCAGGTAGGACAGCTTCATGGGTGACTCCTACAAAGGGGGGATGTCCGGAGAGACCCGGACTCCGCCCCTGTAGGCTTTTTCAGCTCCGGAGCGCAACCCACATCCGCGTCACGGAAGCAGGGGTGGCTTCACCGCGCGCGTGGCCATGAACGTGGGCAGGAACGTGGAGAGCAGGTCCTTCTCCTCGTACTTGTCCTCGAAGAGGTGGGTGAGCACGAAGCCCGCGGCCAGTTGTCCGCCCAGTTGATCCTCCAGCGAGTGCCCCACGACCATGGGCTCCTGCTTGTCGGTGTAGCGGCGGCGCTCCTCGTCGGAGAGGCTGGTGAAGTCCGAGTACGGCATCGTGTACTTGAGCCGCATCACGCCCTGCTCTTCCTGCGCGGGGTCGAAGAGGTAGCGGACCGGATTGCAGATGCCCGACAGGAGCGCGCCGCCGGGACGCAGCACGCGGAAGGCCTCGCGCCACACGGGCAGGATGGCGTCCACGAAGCAGTTGGAGCACGGGTGGAAGATGAGGTCGAAGCTGGCGTCGGCGAAGGCGGACAGGTCCTTCATGTCGCCTTCCACGAGCTTCAGCGTCAGGCCCTCGCGCTCGGCCACCAGGCGGTCCTGCCCGAGCTGCGCGGAAGAATTGTCGAACACCGTGACGCGCGCGCCGGCCGCCGCGAGCACCGGACACTGCTGACCGCCCGCGCTCGCGAGCCCCAGCACGTCCTTGCCGCCGAGGTCCCCGAACCACGCGCGCGGCACGGGCTTCGTCGGCGTGAGCACCACGCTCCAGTCACCCTTGCGCGCGGCGGCGATGATCTCCGGTGACACCGGCAGGGTCCACCTGTTGCCACGGCTGACTTCACCGTTCCACGCCTCGCGGTTGTACGCCCGCACGTCCACGTCAGCCTTCATGCAGCACCCTGCCTTCCATGCCCCCCGCCACGGTGACGACCTCTCCCGTCACGTGTCCGGAGATGCGGTCCGACGCGAGCGTCACCACCACCCGCAGTTCGTTCTTCAGGCTCTTGACGAAGCCGCTCGCGAGCGCGCCCTTCGCCGCCGCGTAGTCCGCGTGGCCCGCTTCCCCGAAGAGGCCCGCCGTGGAGCTGATGATGACGATGGTGCCCGTGCCGGTGGTCTCCACGTGGCGCAGGAACGCGCGGCAGCTCAGGAACACGCTGTCCAGGTTCTCCGCCAGCGTGCGGCGCCAGCGCGTCAGCGACATCGTCCACACCGGCTCATCCGGCGCGGGATACACGCCGGTGTTGCACACCAGCACGTCCAGCCGGCCCAGGTCCTTCACCGCCAAGGGCACCAGCGCGTCCACGTCCGCCTCCACCGTGAGGTCCGCGCGCACCGACGTGCCGCCCACTTCACGCGCCAGCGCGGCGGCCTTCTCCTGGCTGTGGTGGAAGTGCACCGCCACCTTCGCGCCCTCGCCCGCGAACGCCCGCACCACCGCCGAGCCGATGCCACCCGCGCCGCCCGTCACCAGCACACCCTTGCCTTGCAGCTCCGTGTCCATCGCCGAGGACTCCTCGTGGGCTCCCGTCAGGCC
>SECN01000305.1 GCA_004173515.1 Myxococcaceae bacterium
GCATCTCCTGACGCCGCGCATTTTCTCCGTCTCGCGTCTCCATCCGTCGCGGCCCTCGACGATCACGATACCCGTCCGCCTTCAAGCGATCCGGCACACGTCGCTGGCCGGACAGTTACCTTCCGAGCGCAGAAGGCCTGGGCGAAGTACACGGGCCGACCTATCGAACGTGCGTTGGGATACGGCGTGCGGCACATTTGGGGACATCCGTGGGACCCGGACGCATTCACGGCTGGTTGGAACCTCTGCTACATGCCCTACTGGCTCGGCATGCTCACCGGGGACGAGCATCCTCACCTCGACGTTGTACACTTAGTTCAACAAATCTCGTTCGAACTCTACTTTCGGGAGCAGCCTGTTTGTGCACCGCCGGATTTTGTGCACGATCCGGGCATTGATCTCTCAGGCATCACCGCTGCCAATCCGGTTCGGCTGTTGCTGCCTTGTGCCAAGCGAAGCCCGAGTACGGGCGCCCCTCGTGACCGAGGAGACTTGGCCGCATTTGAAACGGTTCTGCAAATACGCAAAGACCGGAATCAATCATGGTCAAATCTCGAAAAGGCTGCACGCGCGCTCCTCCGATTGTCTTATGAGTCGTTCGGAACGCGCAATGTCGAAGCGAACGCCAATAGCGTTGTTCGAACAATCGCGAGGGAGTCCGGCCTTACAATCGCGGAGCTTGCGGACATTTTCACGCGTCAGCGTAACGCATAGACACAATAACACGGCAGATCGCTGCGCGCCTCTCAGAGCAATGAGGTATTGACCTATGGATGATCGAGTGGCTGTTTTTCTCAGATCTGAAGCTCAGCGCCGTGGCTACAAGGTCTTCGACGCCCTTGTGGGAGAGATTGATCTCGAACACGAAGAGCCCATACGCCAGCTATGCGGCAGTGTCTACGGGGTTTGGGCTGACATATCAAAACGAACGGCACCAGCGAGTGTGAAGATGCTGCCGGACAACGCTGGCTGGTTCCCGGTCTACTGGGGACGGGATATCAAGCCCTGTAGCCGTATTCTGGCGCATATTCAGAATCACAAGGGGACCGGCAACGCTAAGTTGAGAGATGCAATTGAAATACGCGGCAGGCGATTAATTTTCGGTGCCGTCCTGGCCGAAAGATACAGGGAGCTTGAGTCGCATTTGCATAGTTTATACCCGCCACTATTGGGTTCCGCGAGAGAGGGTAAACAGCCCCGTTTAATCCGCATTGAGAAATGACAGTCTGGGCTAAGTCCTGGCTCCGGTCGGAATGACAGTGCCTAACGAAAGTCCGGGCTGGGCTGGTCGTTGGCAGGTGACGTCCCCTACTTGAGGGACATGGTCCGTGAACTCGTCCCCGACGCCTTCTGGCAGCGTGTGGCGCCCCTGCTACCTCCGCCCCGGCCCAAGAAGAAGCTGGGCCGCCCTCGGGCGTACGACCGGTCGGCTCTGGAGGTCACCGTCTTCGTGCTGCGAAGCGGCATCCCGAGGGAGCTCCTGCTTCGCAAGCAGTTCGGCCTGTCGGGCATGACAGCTTGGCGCAGATTGGAGGAATGGACACCTGCCGGCGTGTGGGAACAACTCCAGGCGCGGTCCCTGGATGAGCTGGGGCTGCGAGGCAAGGTGGACTTCTCCTGCGCCTCTGTCGACTCCTCGTCTGTGCGGGCGTCAAAAGGGGGGCCCTCACGGGCCCAAAACCGACGGATGGAGCGAAGGCGGGTAGCAAACATCATCTTCTCGTAGAGGCCCACGGCCTGCCTCTCACCGAGTCAATGACAGCGGCCAACGTCCACGACGCGTACGAACTCTTTCCCCAAGTCGATTCCATGCCCGCAGTAGAGGCTGTTAATCTGCACCCTCATCTTCCTCATCGTCGAGTGCTTCGAACACTTCAAAAATGTCGACGTCCTTCAGGTGAAGCTTGGATGTTGCGAGCTTAAGTGCATCCTTGTCGTGGGGTTCTTGCCAGCCGTCTGTGCGGAGCCACACTTCTGGTAGAAGTTGCTGAATTCCGGAATGCTGATGCTTCATTGCAAGTCGGAAATCACGTCGCAAATCGCTTGAAACTCCTACGTGAAATACGAACCGGGAGTAATTCCGTACCCAGTCCGGTCGTTTCTTGGCCATCCACGCCACGAGAAGACGTGTGATGATAAAGGCAAATTTTGCTGGTTTTAAATTCTGAAGTGCGTGAACCTCATCTCGGAGATCTCCGAGCGCCGCCTTGGTGGCGCGCAGTGCATTTTCAAGAAAAATGAGCAGGCGGATGGAGGCGAGGTGTTTTTCGTTGAATACGCGATGATACGTGTCCTCTGAATCAAAGATTCGCTGAGGACTGCGGGCGAGGTCAATGGAAAGACTGGAACTTGCTACTGCGACTGAGCGTGCAACTGCCTCCATTGTGAACGCATCGTCAAACTCGTTCGCACGTTCAGGCGCCGCCCGGTTTATGTGGTCCCAAGCTCCTGCTTGACGCTCATAGAAGAGCCTGTGACGTGCAAATCGCTCTTCAAGAGTTAGTTGCATCGGTTCGTGGGCATAGAATGCGGAAGGGTTGATACTGGTCTGTCTATTTGCTCCAATTGTGACCTTACGTACTCGATCTTCGTCCCGCGTCAGCAGCAGACGAATGGGCAGTCGCACTTGATTGAAGCGTGCTTCCCATTCCCCTCCCGGAGACTTGGCCGACATCTGCGCGTGAAAAACCCAGGCAGTGTAGACTGTCTGACAGCCGTTGAGGACGCTTATCCCCTGTTGGCCGGGCTCTAGGATCCAGTCGCCCTCGCTGGCACCATTTCGAGCCTTCGGAGCGGTGATCGTGATGCCGTTATGCAAGAGCGCGAAATGCTCGACAGGAATAATTCCTTTACAGATGCCTTTGAGACTCTCACGGATGTGGCTAGCGGCACTACGCTCCTTGCCAGCCTCTCGTGCCATATACATGCGCACGTTTTTGCTGAAAAGGTGATGGCCGTAGCGACTATGGAGTTTCACGACATCTGAGAGATAGCCGAGTCCCAAGAGCACCTTGTCACCATCAGGTAGGGCGAACACGGTACCGTCAATCCGCACGCTGGCTGGCATCGCAGGCCGTGGGACGACGTCCCCAGTGTCAAGTTCATCTGGCCCCAAGGGTCTGAAACGCACGCGCCCAGCAAGGGTTCTTTCACCTAGATCAGCTAACATCTCCTTTCGTGCCTTCGCAACGGTGGGGTTTGTCTGCCATGTCTCCTGGCTTTTGAGCAGATGTGAAAGGCACAGGCTCACCTGCATTGCTTGCCGCTGCGCTTCCGATAGAGAGCTTACTTGGTGGCGCAGTGTCTGAATTACCCTGTTTTCTTCCTGCAGCCCGGAATCTGTACCAGTGAGAATGCTCTCAAGAATTTGAGCTGCGCGGCCTAGGTCCTTGAATCCCTTAATCACTAGTCCAGGTTGATCTGAGAATTTCGCCTGGATCAAAAATAGTTCGTGGAATCCCTCCGCTGTTTGCTGCAATACAAATCCATCAAGCCCACCATCGAAGTTTCCATCCGAGGACTGCGCAAGCGCTTCTTGAGGGCTCAGGCGGAAGCGACTGTGCAGAACCCACGGGGCAAATGCATCCTCAATGCGTGCGGTTACGCCACTCTCTCGATAGAAAAGTTCTACACACTTTCTAATGGCGTCAGCATTCGACATCGTGCTGTTCTCCTTTGTTGTTGAGCGGGCCTTGCAGGGACTGTCGAGTGAAATCCGGAATGCCGCTCGCTGGCGAAAAGGAACTTCGCCTGTAGAGTCGTGCGGCGCTATCTGGAAATTGATTGGCAGTGTTGAGTCGGATGAAGTCGATCTTATGTTGAAGTGTTTTGTGGCAGTTTTGATGCTCGTGCTATTTCAGCCATAAGCAGGTAGGTGTGGACGACGACGAGCCGAGTCTCATCTTCGGACACGTCAGAATGTACGCCTTTGCTGTGCTTCTCGTAGAGCGCAGTTAGTCGGGCCGCCAAGTGTTCCATTTCTGCCTTTGCGATGGCTTTTGAGCTTCCGCTTGCAAGGCGAGCCTCGAGAAAGGCTAGTAGGCGGTTGACGTATTGTTCTGGACCTACTTTACGTTCTTTTCCATTGCCATCAGTAAATGGTTCGGAGCGTGGCGGAAAAACTGCGTCGGCTATTGTCGAAAGCAAGCGTCGGCAAGACGTAAGCGCCTGGGAGCGAGACTCGCTGCTATTTTCATTCATGCGCTCGCTTACAGCGAGGAGTTGTTCAGCGGCCTGAGGGCAGTTTGCGCGTACAAATGCATCTACGCTTGAACGCGATGCCTCAAATATGCCTTCGGCCAGATCTCCGAGCTCCAGAGATAGGTGTGAGTCTGTTGCATACTGGTGTAGCGATGCCTTCATTGCCGAAAAATTGTTGACTGCGTTTTGGTAGCTGATTTTCGCAAGACCATGTTGTTGGAGTAGCTTGTTGAGGATTTCGTTAGTCGCTCCAGCCTCGACAAAATTCTTTACCGCTCCTGGAGATGGCAGTTTGATGGCGGTCAGTGCGTATTCCTCGGTTTTCACCGCAGCCTCAAGCTTTGGTAGGCTGGTGGCAAAAGTCCTTCCGTCCGGGAAAAGTCTGTTTGCTTGACGGATATATTTGATGCACCCTCCGACTTGAGAGGGATTTATCCTTTCTGGATAGCCACGGAGTTCATGATCGAGCCACGTTTGCGCATCTGTGTCGCGCAGTAGGCGGGCAAGACGCTTGGCTTTTAGAAGGCAGTCTGTGATGGGGGTAGTGCCGCCTTCGATTTGATCTACGAGTTCGGTGGCTGTTTGGCGGGCCATTTTGACGCGGCTTTGTTTTTCGTTTTCCATGTCTGTGTGACTTCCGTTGTGTTTTTTGGTTGGCTCTACTTGGTGGGGCGGGTTGATTGGGTGTCGAGTGCTCGACGATAGACGCCCACTGTCTGCAATGCACAGGCCTCCCAGGCGAACCGTTCGGCCCTTGCTCTGCCGAGAGCTGCAAGCTCGCGACGTAGTCCGTCGTCCCGCAGGAGTCGCAGCGTGGCCTCACGCCAAGCAGTCGCGTCATCGGGAGGCATCCGAAGTGCTGCGTTGCCCACGACTTCAGGAAGCGCAGTGGCATCCGCCGCAATCACCGGGCACCCCGCCGCCATGGCCTCCAAGGCAGGCAGCCCAAATCCCTCATACTTCGAAGGCACTAGCAGCACCGCCGCCGCTCCGTAAAACAGCGCCATCTCCGACTCCGGCAATTCCTCCAGGTCGATGACGTTCTCGTGCAGCCCCGTCTCGTGAGCTACCGCCCCCTTGCCGGCAAGCAACACCAGAGGCACCGGCAAATCCGCTGCGAACTTGCCCAACATCGCCAGGTTCTTGAACGGCTTCGCGTTGCCCACCACCGCCACGTACCGCTCCGGCAGCTCATGCCGTTCCCGGAACGCCTTGGCCTCACTGGCGGTGGGCGGCTCGAAGCGGGAATCCACGCCGTTGTGGATCACCTGGAACCGGTACGGTGACATCTTCAGATACTTCCCCAATTCCTCCCGGGAGAAGTCAGACACGGTAATCAGCGCCGAAGCCGTGCGAGCCCGAGGCCCCACCACCGCCTTGTAATAAATCGCCTGCACCGGCGTGTACTGCTCCGCCAGCGCCAGGTGGTTCGCGTCATGCAACGTCGCCACCAGCCGCCCCGGCCAGAACAGCGGCAGCGAGAACGATGTCGCGTGGAACAGGTCCGGCTTGAGCTTCGTCAGTTCATACGCCAAGAGCGGCTGCTCCAGCGGCGCCAGATACCCCGCCCGGGAGCGGTGCAGCGGAATCCTCGGCGTCAGCTCCCCCAGCCCGTCCGGCAACCCCTGGGCCGGGACGAGGGCGGAGAACTCCAGGTCCGGGGCGAGCCCCGGCAACCTTCGCGCCAGCTCCAGCGCGTAGCGCGCGATGCCGTGGAGCTGACCGCGCACCATTCGCAGGTCAAGAAGGACAGAGGGCACGTCCCCTGGCCTACCACACAGTGGTAGAAGGCGCCCCGTGAAGGTCGCCCTCGTCCACGACTGGCTTGTCACCCACCGCGGCGGAGAGCGCGTCCTCGACGCCCTCTGCGAGTTGTATCCCGACGCGGACCTCTACACCCTCATCCACCAGCCGGGCAGCCAGCCCCCTCGCATCGAGAACCGACGCATCACCACGTCGTTCCTCCAGCACATCCCCGGCATCCACGCGCGCTACCGCCACTTCCTGCCGCTGTTCCCCCGCGCCATCGAAGCCCTGCGCATCTCCGGCGACTACGACCTCGTCCTGTCCTCCAGCCACTGCGTCGCCAAGGGCATCCACGCCCCTGCCGGCGTGCCCCACCTGAGCTACGTGCACGCGCCCATGCGGTACATGTGGGACCTCTTCGACGACTACTTCGGCCCCGGCCGCGCCCGCCTCCCCGTGCGCGCCGCCGCCCTCGCCGTGCGCCCCTACCTCCAGGCCTGGGACCGCGCCTCCACCGACGGCGTGGACCGCCTCGTCGCCAACAGCCAGCACATCGCCGGGAAGATCCGCCGCTTCTGGGGCCGCGAGGCCTCCGTCATCCCGCCCCCCGTCGAACTCGACCGCTTCACCCAGATGCCCCTCGCCGGAGGAGGGCAGGGCGGCTACTTCCTGTGGCTCGGCGCGTTCGCCCCCTACAAGCGCCTGGACGTCGCCCTGGAGGCCTTCCGCACCCTCTCCACCCCCCTGTGGATCGTAGGCACCGGCCAGGAGGCCTCGCGCCTCACGTCGGAGCCGCTGCCGCCCCACATCCGGTTCCTCGGCAACGTCCCGGACGCCGCGCTCCCCGCCCTCTACCGCGACGCGCGCGCGCTCCTCTTCACCCCCGAGGAGGACTTCGGCATCACCCCCCTGGAAGCCCAGGCCACCGGACGCCCCGTCATCGCCTTCGGCAAGGGCGGCGCCCTGGAGACCGTCACCCCGAAGACGGGCCTCTTCTTCCCCGAACAGACCCCCGCGTCCCTCGCCACCGCCGTGCGCCAGTTCGACGCCTGGGAGGCCTCCTTCCGCCCCGAGGACGCCCGCGCCCAGGCCGAGCGCTTCGGCCGCGCCCGCTTCCAGCAAGCCATCCAGGCCGAGGTCGACGCCCTCCTGTCGCTGCCCCCGTCCTCCCCAGGGGTGTGACAGGGCTGTCCGCCCTGTCCCCACATTCCCGAGGCCCGGCCCCTCGCTCCCCATCCGGAGTGTTGGATGCCCTCCGGGGCAACCCCTTGGATTTACGGAAAAACCCGTGCTAGGACGCCGCGCGGGGGGCGGTGTCGGTCAGGTGACGGTGCTCTGGGTCCAGGGTGCGCGTCTTGCAACGGAAGCGGCGGTTCGCCCCCCGTCCTTCCGACAGGAGTCACCGCGGTGTTCGGTCGCCTGCAGCGCTTCTACACGTCCATCAAGGTCGCCGCCGACGCGGGGATGCTCGCGGTGGCGTTCGTGCTCGCGTACTTCACCCGCTTCAGCGGCGTCATGCCCGTCACCGAGGGCATCCCTCCGGCGGGCGAGACGTTCGTCTCGCTGGTGATGGTGCTGATCATCTTCCCGGTGACGTTCCAGCAGGCCCGGCTGTACGCGACCAACCGCTCGCGCACGCACATGGGGGAGCTGTTCGAGCTCTTCAAGGCGACCATCACCGCGACGCTCGTGCTGGTGGCGGTGACGTACTTCATCCGCGAGCGCTACTCGCGACTCACCATCGCCATCTTCGTCGTCTACGCCTTCACGCTCATCGCGCTGTCGCGGCTGGCCTTCCGCCAGGTGCTCAGCGTGGTGCGCCGGCGCGGCTACAACCTCAAGTCCATCCTCGTCATCGGGGCGGGAGACCTGGGGCTGCGCACCATCGAGACGGTGGAGAGCCACCGCGAGCTGGGCTTCCGCGTGATGGGCGTGCTGTCGCTGAAGGAGGAGAAGGTCGGCCAGTGGGTGGGCGGCGTGCGCGTGGTGGACCACGTGAAGAACGTGGAGGCGTACCTGGATGCGCACCCGGTGGATCAGGTCATCATCGCCGTGCCCCTGGAGGACCAGGCGCAGGTGAAGCCGCTGATGGAGCAGCTCGCGCTGCGCACCGTGGACGTCAAGGTGGTGCCGGACCTGTACCAGTACATCACGCTGTACGGCGGCCTGGAGGAGTTCGGCGGCCTGCCCATCATCAGCCTCCAGGGCGACCCCATGGACGGCTGGAGCCGCGTGGCCAAGCGCGTGTTCGACGTGCTGTTCTCGCTCGTCGCCATCCTGGTGAGCGCGCCCGTGATGGCGCTGACGGCGCTGATGGTGTGGGTGACCAGCCGAGGCCCCATCCTGTACCGCCAGGAGCGCATGGGCATGGACGGGCGCACCTTCCCCATCCTCAAGTTCCGCACGATGCGCATCGACGCGGAGGTGCAGGGCGCCACCATGGCCAGCGCGGTGGATGCCCGGCGCACGCCGGTGGGCACGTTCCTGCGCAAGTACTCGCTGGATGAGCTGCCCCAGTTCTTCAACGTCCTGCGCGGCGACATGAGCCTCGTGGGCCCCCGGCCGGAGCGCCCCGTCTTCATCGAGGAGTTCAAGCGCCAGATTCCGCGCTACCACCTGCGCCACAAGGTGAAGGCGGGCATCACCGGCTGGGCGCAGATCAACGGCCTGCGCGGCCAGACGTCCATCCAGAAGCGCATCGAGTAAGGCAGGCGGGCAGGGAAGGCGCGGAAGTCGTATTCGTGCGCACCCTCTTCACCTGCCGCGAAGCCGTCTAGAATCCGTCGGTACATGGCCGACAAGCTTGGAATTACGCTGGTCCGCAAGGGCCTCCTGACGCAGGCGCAGCTCGACCAGGGATTGGGCGTCCAGCTCGTCCATGGGGGCCGTCTGGGCACCCGGCTGGTGGAGCTGGGGTTCCTCGACATCGAGACGGTGGGCATGGTGCTGGGGGAGCTCACGCACTTTCCCGTCGCGATGGAGGCGGACTTCGACGCCGTCACCGAGGCCACGCTGAAGCTGCTGACGGCGGACCAGGCGGAGAAGCACCAGGCGTTCCCGCTCGCGGTGGAGGGCCGGCGGCTGAAGGTCGCGATGGCGAACCCGCTGGAGCTGCAGACGACGGACGCGCTCGGGTTCATCACCGGGATGCGCATCGTGCCGTACGTCACGCCGGAGCTGCGGCTGTTCCACTACCAGGCGCGCCACTACGGCATCGACCGTCCGACGCGGGCCCTGCCAGCGCCCGCGCCCGTGCCCATCCGTCGCTCCGTCTCCGTGGCCACGGTGCCCCTGCCTCCGATGCCGGCTGCCGCCGCTCCCGCTCCGGCGCCTGTCCGTCCGGAGCCGCAGTTGCCCGCGATGTTCGGGGGGCTCGCGCCGGGACAGTTCCTCAGTGATGAATCGGAGGCGGAGGACGCGGCGCCGGCCGTGGCCAGCGCGTCCCCGGTGTCATTCGACAGCCCCGAGGAGGAAGAGCTTCCGCAGATCATCATGGGGGAGGCCGTGCGTGCTCCGGCGGGGGGCGAGAGCTTCCGGCCGGGTGGGGTGCCGACCCTGGCGCCCGCGCGCCCTCCGGTGGTGGCTCCGCCTCCGGGCGTGGTGGCACTGCCTCCGGGCATGGTGGCTCGGCAGGGTGGAGCGCCGGGGCCGGGTGTGCCTCCTCCGGGACCCGGGGGCGCGCCCGTGCGTGCGCCGCCTCCTCCGGGTGCGCCGGGGGTGCCTCCTCCCGGGATGGTCGCGCGGGGTGGACCCGGGGCTCCCGGGCCTGTGGGGGCTCGGCCTCCCTCGGCGGTGGGCATTCCCGCGGTGGGGAAGCCTCCGCCTCCTGGGATGCGCGCGGCGCCTCCGGGTGCGCCGGGTGCGCCGATGCCTCCGCGTCCGGCGGGACCTCCTCCGGGTGCGCCGCTGCCTCCGGGGATGGTCCGGGCAGGACCGCCGCCGGGTCCGGGGGGCATGCCTCCTGGGATGGCGCCCCGGCCTCCGGGGGCTCCGCCTCCCACGATGGCAGCGCCTCCGGGCGTGGGGCCTGTTCCTCCGGGGCCCGGGCGGCGTCCGTCGTCCGCCACGGGCGTTCCGGTCGCTGGACCTCCAGGGGCCGGCCGGCCGGTGGGACCTCCGGGGGCGCCGGGTGCCGTGCCGCCGGGTGTCGCGCAGGCCAGGCCGGTGGGACCTCCGCCTCCCGGTGCGCTTCCGCGTCAGGGGCCTCCTTCGGGGGCGGTGCCGTCGGTTGCGTCTGCTGGCAATGCCGGTGCACCTCCTGGCGTGCCGGCTTCCGTTGCGCAGCCGCGTCCTGGCTCGGGCGGACCGGGCGCGATGCCGACCGTCGCTGCTCCCGGTGGTGGGGCTGCCGTTGCTCCTGTCGGTGGAGTGAATGCGCCTGTGGGGACTCCTCCTGGCGTGTTGCCGAATATCGCTGCTGCCGGTGGAGTGAATGCGCTTGCGGGAACTCCTCCCGGCGCGCTGCCGAATGTCGCTGCTCCCGGTGGGGCGAATGCGCTCGCGGGGCCTCCTTCCTCGGCGTTGCCGAAGGCCGCTGCTCCTGGTGGTGCGAATGCGCTCACGGGGACTGCTCCTGGAGCCTTGACCGTCTCGGCTCCGCCCGTGGCGAACGCCGCTCCTGGAGCTGGCGCTGTCGCGGTGAATCCCACCGCAGTTGCCCAGGGTGGGCCGGAGGCCTCGGGTTCGGATGCATTGTCAGACATCGCGGATGGCTGGTCTTTCGGAAGTCCTCCGGCGGCGTCCGCGTCCGCACCCCCAGCCATCTCGAAGGCTGCCATTGACGCATCCGCTGGAGCCGTGTCGAACGCTGCTCCCAAGGCCCCGCCCTCTCCCTTGTCGGAGCTGGTGCTGGATGCCGAGCTTGTCGAAGATGACGACGACGTCCTGATCCCCGAGTCGTTCGACGCCGAGCCCGAATCCAACCCAACGCTGACCGCCGCCCCGATTCCGCAAGCGCCCGAGCCCGTCGCCGTCCCCTCCACGGAAGCGCTCGACACGGACATTCTCGACGACGCGGACGTCATGTCGTCCGAGCCCCATGAGGCAACATCGCTCGACGACGCGGACGTCCTGTCATCCGAACCCCACGCGGCCCCGTCGCCTGAGGTGGCGGAACCCGGTTGGGATCTCTTCACGGACGAGGCCTCGGAAAGCAGCACTCCCGCACAGAAGGAAGCGGCGACGGTGGAGGTCAGCGCGAGCCCGGCCCCAGTGGCCCAAGCCAATGCACCGCACCCCGAACCCCTGCCCAGCCCCTCGGGTGATGGGGTGTTGGAGTCCATGGAGTTCGAGGACCTCCCGGACGCGTCGCCAGAGACGCTCGAAGTGGAGGCCGCCCCCACGCCGGAGGCCGCCGCGGTGGCCCCCGCTCCCGAAGCGTCTGTCTTCACGGCCCCTCCGAGCTCCTCCGAAAAGGAGCAGTTGGCGCAGTTCGATCCCTGGCTGGAGCCGGACGACCTTCCGGTGTCTGCCTATTCCGACGCGCCGACTCCCCCCGAGGCCGGAGTGTCTTCGATTGACGTCCCGGCGTCCCCGGTCGTGGTCGCCCCGGTCGCGCCAGACGCCGAAGCCGATGCGCTCGAGTTCAGCCTCGCGGGCGAGTCGCCCCGATCGCCCGAGGCCCCCGCTCCTTCCGCCGCGTCGGTTACGGACTCCGCCGAGCCCTGGCAGATCGCCGCCGCACCGAAGGCCCCCGAGCCTGTTCTCGCCGCCGAACTCAAGGCCACCGAGGCGTCCCCCGAGCCTGCTGTCGCCGCCGAGCCCAGCCCTCCCACCGAGGAGCCGCGAACCGAGCCGCCCCCGGAGTTCGACGTCGCGATGGTCACGGACGCCGAAGCGCCTCCTACGTCCCAGCCTGTCCTCGCAGCGCTCCCCGCGCCTACGTCCCCTGTTGTCACGGCGGCGGCGCCTGATGTGCCTGCGCCCACCCAGGCCGCTATTGCGGTGGCGGAGTCTGGTGCGCCCACCCAGACCCCGGAGCCCGCAGCGAGCGTCACGGAGGCACCGGCGCCCGCTTCCACCCCAGAGGACACCGCGCTCCCGAAGCCGCGCCTCGTCGTCGCGCCCGCTCCGGCCGTGGCCCGCGAACGGACGCCCATCGCCCTCGACGACCTTCCGGCCTCTTCCGAAGAGCCCATGCAGCTCGCCTCCACCTGGGAGTTCGTGGGCTGGCAGGGCGGGGAAGGGGAGGGCACCGTCGGCCACAGTGCGGACAGCACCTGGGCGGACCGCGTCGTCGACCTGGAGGGCCCCACCACGTCCACCTCGGTCTCGCACGAAGGGGGAGTGGCGCTGGCCTCCGCGTGGGAGTTCATGCAACACCCCTGGCAGCCCCAGGCCACCGAGCAACCCGACACCGTCCAGGCCCTGCTCGCCGCCGCCAGCGCGTCCACCGACACGCCGGCGAACGGCCCCGCCATCACGGCGGATCAGGTACTCTCCGCGCTCGACACTGCGGACTCACAGGGCATGGTCGGAAAGGTGCTGCTCGCCTACAGCGCGGGCCGCTTCCGCCGGGCCTTCCTGCTGGGTGACAGCTTCGGACTCGCGCGCGTGGGCCGCGCCTGGGGGCTAGGCAGCGAACGTCCGGAGGTCTCCGCTCTCAAGGTGGACCTGGATGCGCCGTCCCTTCTCGCGTCCGCGCTGAAGGGGCCCAGCCCCAGCGTCTTCAACGCACCGCAGGGACCCCAGGACGAGGCCATCTTCTCCGCGCTGTGCGAGTCCGAATCGCACCTGCTCGTCTTCCCGCTGCACGCGCGCGGTCAGCCCGTGGCGTTCTTCGTCGCGGAGAACGGGCCCGCGCCCGTGGAGCTCGACACGCTGGAGGAGCTGGGCCGCATCGCGGACCGGGCCGTGGAGATCTGCACCCGCCTCCACCGCTTCCCGTGACCGTCATCCAGGGCTCGCTCGGGTGACGACCTGATGGCGTCACCTTGGCGAGGCCATGCCATCGCCACCCCCAAGAAGTACCTTTCTTTCATGCCCACATTGGGGGCACAGCGGGAGGTACCGTCATGGCAAGGCATACGGGTCGCGGAGGAGGCGTGCACACGACCCCCAACCCGAATGGCAAGGGATGGGTGAATCAGCGCGGGGGAGAGATTGAGAGCACGCATCGGCTCAAGGAGCGGGCCGTGGAGTCAGGGAGGGCTCAGGCCATGGCTCAAGAGACTGAGCACACCATCCACAATCGCGATGGCACGATTGGCTACAAGAACAGCTACGGCAACGACCCGAGGTCATCCAAGGGGTAGTTGGAACAGCTCAGTCCCCCAGCCCGGGGCTGCGCGTCGCCTCGTCGCGACGCACAGCACGGGCCAGCCAGAGAACCGTCTCAGCTGCAGCCGCTCGTCGTGCCGCAGTTCGCGCACTTGTAGCAGGCGCCGCTGCGCACGGTGATGGCGCCGCAGGTGTGGCAGGGCGGGGCGTCCGCCTGGTTCAGGTACGTGCTGCGCGAGCTGCTCACAGCGGACAGTTGCAACGGCTGCGGCGCGGGCACCGCCGCCTGCGTCACCGGCGCCGGACGGGCCTCTTCCACCTCCGCCTCGTCACCGCACGGCGCGGTGGGCAGGAACTTCAACGACAGCCACCGGAAGATGTAGTCGGTGATGGACTTGGCGATGGGGATGTTCGGGTTGCCGGTGAAGCCGCTCGCCTTCGGCTTGTCCTGGGACGTGTTGAGCGGCTGCGTGCGCTTGCACCCATCGCGGTACACGGCGACCGCCTTCAGGCCGCTCTTCCACGCCTCCAGGTAGGCCTTCTCGATGTCCTCCACCGTGGAGTCGGTGGGCATGTTCACGGTCTTGCTGATGGCGCCGGAGAGGAACGGCTGCGCCGCCGACATCATCTCGATGTGGCCCATCCAGTGGATGCTGCGCTGGCCCTTGGACGGCTTGAACGCGCAGTCGAACACCGGCAGGTGCTCCGACTTGAGGTGCGGCGCGCCCTCGATGGTGTCGTGCTTGTCCAGGTACGCGATGATGTCCTGCGCCTGCGTCTGCGGGTAGCCCAGCTTCTCCAGCGCCAGCGGCACCGTCTGGTTGACGATCTTCAGCATGCCGCCGCCCACCAGCTTCTTGTACTTGATGAGCGCGATGTCCGGCTCGATGCCGGTGGTGTCGCAGTCCATCATGAAGCCGATGGTGCCCGTGGGGGCCAGCACCGTCACCTGGCTGTTGCGGAAGCCGTGCTCCGTGCCGCCCGCCAGCGCGTCGTCCCACGCCTGCTTCTGCGCCTGGAACAGCTCCGCGCTCACCCCGTCCGCCTGGAGCTGGTAGGCCGCCTTGCGGTGCTTGCGGATGACACCCAGCATCGGCTCCGCGTTGTTGCCGTAGCCCGCGAACGCGCCCTGCTTCTGCGCGATGCGCGCGCTCGTGGCGTAGGCCTCGCCGCACATCAGCGACGTGATGGCCGCCGCGTAGTTGCGGCCCGCGGGCGAGTCGTACGGCAGGCCCGTCGCCATCAGCAGCGCGCCCAGGTTCGCGTACCCCAGGCCCAGCGGCCGGTAGTCGTGGCTGTTCTTCGTGATGCGCTCGGTGGGGTAGCGGCTGAAGCCGACGATGATCTCCTGGGCCAGCAGCACCACCGACACCGCGTGCTTGAACGCGGCCACGTCGAAGCCGCCCTCCAGCGTGCGGAAGTGCATCAGGTTCAGGGACGCCAGGTTGCAGGCCGAGTCATCCAGGAACATGTACTCGGAGCAGGGGTTGGACGCGTTGATGCGCGCCGTGCCGGAGCACGTGTGCCACGCGTTCACCGTGGTGTCGTACTGGAG
>SECN01000306.1 GCA_004173515.1 Myxococcaceae bacterium
TGTGGATCCACGGCGGCGTGGAGATGACGCCGGACGAGGACGTGCGGCGCGGACGCCCGGGCTGGGCGGTGCAGTACATCGCGCAGCGCGAGCGCAAGCAGCTCCACCTGGAGCAGATGGGCCGCTACGCGGAGGCGCACGGCTGCCGCATGCGGCACCTGGTCGCGCACTTCGGCGACCTGCAGGACTCCGGCGCGGCGTGCGGCCTGTGCGACGTGTGCGCTCCGGAGACGTGCGCGGTGGTGCGCTTCGAGGAGCCCTCGGCGATGGAGGCGCATGCGCTGGGTCGCATCCTGGAAGCCCTGCACGCCCGCGATGCTCAGGCCACCGGACGGCTCCACCGGGAGCTGTTCGGTGACGCGCTCCACCGGCGCGACTTCGAACGGCTCGTGGGCGGCCTGGCGCGCTCCGGGTTGGTGCGCCTGGACTCGGACTCCTTCGACAAGGACGGACAGGTCATCCTGTTCCAGCGGCTGTCGCTGACGGACACCGGCCGCCGCGCGCGCGTCATCGCTCCCGGACAGGTGGTGCTCCCCCAGGCGCGCGAGGAGCCCTCCAAGAAGCGCCGCGGCAGGACCGCCACCGCGGCCTCGAAGCGGGCCCCCCGCAAGCGCGCCGGCGCGGAAGCCCCCGCGAAGGGACGCGGCAAGCGCGCCGCCAGCACGGGCACGCGGCGCGGCGCCAGCAGCCGGGCCGAACCGTGGCAGGCCCCGCGCGGGGACCGGACCGACGCGGACTTCTCCCAGGAATCGTTCGCCACCGACGCGCCCGCCCCGGGCCCCAGCTGGAAGGCGCGCACCTCGCCAGAGCCCTCCACCGGACCCAAGGCCTCGTGGAACGCCTCGCGCCAGACGCCAGAGCCTGGATACACGGCGCCGGAGGCCGCCCCCGCCCTGGTGGAGTCCCTCAAGGCCTGGCGGCTCACGGAGGCGCGCAAGCGCAAGGTGCCCGCCTTCCGGATCCTCACCGACCGCGTGCTGGACGCCATCGCCAGCGCCCGGCCCTCCAGCGGCGCGGAGCTCCTGTCCATCCACGGCGTGGGGCCCGCCCTCACCGAGCGCTACGGCCCGCAGATCATCTCGCTCGTGTCGCGCCGCCGTTAGAGCGTCCGCCGCCGGACACCCGGGCCCCACGCACCCTTCCGGGTCCGCGCGAGGTCCTTCGCCGCACCGCGCATGGGCGCGCGCGACATGGACTGGGCAGGCCCGGCCCAAGCAAGGGCGCGGATCCGCCCGCGCGCGGTCCGCGAACCGGCCGGCAAGGGAAAGGCTTTTCCTGGGCCGCAGGCGCGGACAGCGACCAGCCGGGCGTGAAGGCTGTTTCCCAACCTTGTAGGCGGAGGGGCGGGTGCCACCTTCTCATCCAACACGCGCATGGGCGACGTGGGGGTTCAAAGGGGCGCGCAACGATGGAGCTGGGCTTCGAGACGATTGGGAACGCCACACTCATCTGTCACGACAACGGACCGGTGCTGGTGACCGACCCCTGGACGGACGGCACGGCGTACTTCGGCAGCTGGACGCTGTCGCACGAGATTCCGGAAGAGCAGCGCCAATCCATCAAGGACTGCGCCTACGTGTGGCTCTCCCATGGCCACCCCGACCACCTGAGCATGGAGTCGCTGGAGAAGCTGCGCGAGCGCACCCTGCTGGTCCCCAACCACGTGGGCAACCGCATCCGGGACGACCTGCGCGAAGCCGGCTTCAAGGTCCAGGTGCTGGCGGACCGGGAGTGGACGCGGCTGTCCCCGCGCATCCGCGTGCTCTGCCTGCCGGACGTGAACCAGGACGCGGTGCTGCTCGTGGAGGTGGGCGGCCGGCTCATCGTCAACCTCAACGACGCCGGGGACCGGGGCCAGGGCCACTTCGTGCGCCGGGTCATCAAGGAATACGACGAGACGTTCCTGCTGGCCCTGTCCGGCTACGGCGACGCGGACATGATGAACTTCTTCACCGAGGACGGGAGCCGCATCCTCCCGTACGCGGCGGCGAAGACGCCCGTGGGGCAGACCATCGCGCGGCAGGCGGAAATGTACGGGGTGCGCTACTTCGTCCCCTTCAGCTCCATGCACAAGTACCAGCGCGCCGACAGCCTCTGGGCCGCCGAGTACACCACCACGCTTCCCGACTACGCCCGGGGCTTCAACTCCACCACCTGCCAGATGCTCCCGGCCTTCCTGCGCCACGACTTCACCAACGACTCCTCCGTCTCCATCAACCCGAAGGAGCGCACCCTCACGCCGGTGGACCCCAAGGAGTACGGCGATGACTGGAGCGAGTGCCTGGAGCCGGACGAGGTGAAGCAGCTGGAGCAGTACTTCCGCGCCGTCGAACACCTGGGCACGGTGATGGACTTCCTGCGCTTCCGCGTGGGCGGCAGGGAGCACGTCATCGACCCGCACCGCCGCCCAGCTGCGCGACTACTTCAACGAGTACCGGAGCCGCGACATGGTGGGCTACCTGCGCCACCAACTGGATGCCCACTGCGTGCGCCCCATCCAGATTCAGTCCGCGGAGCTGCTGCGCACCCTGCTGCCCGCCGACTCCAGCGCCTTCCGCATGGCCAAGGAGACGTATTGGAAGGTGCGCCGCGCCATCCTCTAGGGATTCCCCTTAAATCCTGTTGAGGGACTGGCCGGAACCAGGACACCCCCGCGTCCTTTTCTCAGACAGTGGGAGAAGTGCGGGGAAAGGCCTGTCATTCAGGGAACTTGGTGACGGGGCCGTCACGAAGGGTGACAACGGGAGCGCGGGAGCCTGGAGCGAGGTCACTCCAGCTATCCCGCGTTTTCGGATTTTCTCCCCCGGAGGAGGGTTGGCCCGACAGTTGCTCAATGGCCCCGCGCGCTGCTTTCGCGGCTGGCGGGAAGGCCAGGCGGTGGCGGCGCAAATCCCCCGTAGGACCAGGAAGAGTTTCCCATGCTCAAGTTCCGCTCTGTTGCGATGCTGGCCGGTGTTTCGCTGCTCGGTGCTGCCTGTGGTGGTGCCGAGTCCCAGCAGGAAGCCGACGTGACGCCGACGTGGGAGGAGTTCAAGGCGAGCGCCGTGCGCGAGCCGTGGGAGGGCGGGAAGATCATCGTCAACGGTGACGAGGCGCTGGAGTCCGAGGAGGAGCTGGCCGCCTACTTCCACAACGTCGTGGAGTCCAAGCTGGGCCAGTCGCAGGACGGTCTCGCCGTGTACTACATCGGCGGCGACATCAAGTGGAACGCCACCCAGAAGCTGAACCTGACCTACTGCATCAGCAACAACTTCGGCACGACCAACAAGGCGAAGATGGTCACCGCCATGGCGAACGCGACGGCGGCCTGGGAGGCCACGGCGAACGTCAACTTCACCTACCTGTCCCAGTACGACGCGTCCTGCACCGCGTCCCAGACGGGCGTGCTGTTCGACGTCCGCCCGGTGAGCGGCCAGTCCTACGTGGCGCGCGCGTTCTTCCCGAACTCGGCCCGCTCCGGCCGCAACGTCCTCGTGGACAGCAGCGCGTTCGGCGCCACGGGCGCGTGGACGCTGACGGGCGTCATCCGTCACGAGCTGGGCCACACGCTGGGCTTCCGTCACGAGCACACCCGCTCCACCGCGTCCGGCTGCTACGAGGACTCCCAGTGGCGCGCGCTGACCACCACCTACGACCGCGCGTCCGTCATGCACTACCCCCAGTGCAACGGCACCCAGACGGGCGACCTCGTGCTGACCTCCCTGGACAAGCAGGGCGCCCGCGCGCTGTATCCGTGAGCGATGTGAGCTGCTGATGCGCGCGGGTGTCATGCCCGCGCGCGACCCGGGACCGGTGGGAGCCTCTTGGCTCCTGTCGGTCCCGTGTTCGTTTCAGCGGGCCCGTGTTTCAGACGCGGACGGACGGCCCGTCCACGTCGGGGGCGCGCTCGAAGAAGACGAGCAGCTTGCCGCCGCCGCGCTCGGCGATCTCCAGGCACTCCAGGGCGCCGCTGTCCGAATCCAGCTCCGCGCTGATGCGCTCCGGTTCGAGCACGCGGTGGGTGATGACGTCGTCGTCATGCCCGGCGATGATCTGCACCGCGCCGGTGTCGCTGCCCTTCTGCTCCAGGGAGATCTCCACCAGCGGCAGGCTCCGGGCGATGTCCTGGTCGCCGGTCTCCAGGCTGAGGGACTCCATGGTGATGGACTCGACGCGCACTCGCTCGTTGCGCACCCGCTGGCTGATGTCCGCCAGGTACTTCGCCCATTGGTCCCGGGGAATTTCCTTGTTGGTGTGTGCCATTGGCGCCGCCTCCGCGAGAAGTCGTGTGCCTCAACCGTAAGGCGTGTGACACGCGGATGAAGGACGGGCCCGTCCGGCCGTCGCGTCGGGGACCCCACGGGCCGGGCCCCGCCGTGTCGGCCGCCCCCGACGGCGGGGAGGGACGGCCTCAGTCGCGCACGGTGTGCACGGCGTCGTCCTTGAGCACCAGGCGCACGGTGGCGGCGCGGCCGTGGCCGAAGTGCTCGTAGGCGGCGGCCTCCAGCACGGGGGCCAGCGCGGTGCGCAGGCCGCGGGCGCCGGTTTCACGCTTGAGGGCGCGGGCGACGATCCACTCGCGCACGGCGGGGTCCACGGAGAGCTGGAGGCCCTCGTGTTCGAACTCGCGCTCCCAGGTGCGCAGCACGTTGTTCTGGAGGATGTCGCCCAGGGTGGCCGCGTCCAGCGGGTTGAAGGAGACAAGCCGGCTGAAGCGGCCGATGAGCTCCGGGATGAAGCCGTAGCGGGAGAACGCGGTGGTGTTCTCCAGGTGCTCCTCGGTGATGCGCGTGGCGATGGACTCCGCGTCCCGGGCGCCGCCCTTGCCGGGCTCGCGGCCGAAGCCCACGCGCTCCACGTGGGTCATGTTCTCCGCGGTGCCCCGGAAGCCGCTGAAGGCGCCGCAGGCGATGAAGGTGAGGCAGGACAGCTCCAGCGTTTCGGAGCGGATGCGGCTGGTGAAGCCGAAGTCCGGGGGGAAGGTGGCGTTGGACGCGGACAGCAGGTGCAGCAGGCTGCGCTGGACGCCGAAGCCGCTGACGTCCTTGGTGGTCTGCTGGCCGGAGAAGCGGCTGTCGGAGCGGCTGGTGGCGAGCTTGTCGAACTCGTCCATGCAGATGACGCCGCAGGCGGCCCACTCCGCGTCGCGGTCCGCGGCCTCGTAGAGGCGGGACAGGAGGCTGCTGACGTCGTCGCCGATGTAGCCCGTCTCGGAGAACTGGGTGGCGTCCGCGAGCACCGTGGGCACCCCGAGGATCTCGCGGAACATCAGCTCCACGAGGAACGTCTTGCCGGAGCCGGTGGGGCCCAGGAAGAGGGCGTTCTCGCGGGTGCCGGGCTCGGGCTCGATGCCCTCCAGGTACAGGCGGCGGATGCGGCGCAGGTGGCGGTAGGCGAGCACGGCGGCGGCGCGGCGTGCCTCCGTCTGCCCCCGGTAGCCCAGGTCCCCCAGCCGCGCGTCGATGTCCTGGGGTGAGAGGATCTCCAGCGCGGCCACGCGCTCCTGGACGGGCGGACCTTCGGGGAAGGAGGAGGGTTCGGCGCCGGGGCGGGGGGGCATCTTCGGTGGACTCCAGGCTCGGGACGGCGGCGCCATCATCCCGGGAGGGCCCGGAGGCCACAAGTCACCTGGCGTGGGCGCGATGCGCGTCCGGCGCTACCGGATGTCGAGGATGCGGCCCTGGCCGTCGATGAGGTAGGTCGCGCCCGCGTCCATCACGACGGAGCCCGGGGGCATGCCGCAGCGATCAAGGTCGGCGGAGAATCGGATGACGTACAGGTCGTCGTTCACCTTGTCGATCCGCACGTCGAAGGTGTCGCGGCGATTGTAGCAGCGCACGAGGTATTCATCGTTGCCGGACGACTCCACTCCGGGGGGCATGAAGTCAGCGAGTGCAACCTGAAGCGCCGCCAGGGTGGGACCGTCCATTTCGGCTGTGGTGACGAAGGTCAAAGGATCCCTGATGCGTTCTCCGACCTCCTTGGGAATGCGCTCCGGACGCTCGTATTTGTAGTAGCCGAAGTAGCCGCACCCCTGCGCCAGACTGAAAAGCACGAGCCCGACGAGGACCGAAGCATGTCGCCGCAAACGCGTGGGCTCGTTCATGGTGTCCAGTCCTGTCCGTCATAATATTCGATGGCGCCCAGGTCGTTGACGACCGCGCCAATGGGAACCCAGGCACCGTCGCGGAGCGCGGTCACCACGCGGTCGGCGTAGTCGTATTTGTAGGCGCGGCACTCGCCTGCCTTCTCTTGGTAGAAGAGCAGCAACTCCCGGCGGAAGACCTTGCCGGTTCGCGAATCGGCGATTCGGCTGGGATACCACCGGCGCTTTTCGCCCAGGTCCTGCTGGGAAAAGCGCCGATTGTGGGGATGGCTGTGGCCCCGCCCTAGAATGATGGCGTCCAGGTGCTGAGGATCATTCAGGCTGGAAGGCACCCGGCAGGACTTGTTCCCGCCCTTGGACTCGCCCTGAATGTCAGACAGGTGGCTGAGGTAGAACGCGTCCGCAGCGCTCGAGAAGTAGATCAACGCGCAGTACTCGATCCCGTACTCACCTGACGACGCCCCCGGTTGCCGGGTGATGAGTTCACAGGCGTTCCCAGCGAGTTCCGCCGTGGACTTGAAGGGCCCCGCGAGCGGTCCGGTCACCTGGATGCGTCCATCCGGCAGCACACGCACCCGGACGTCGGGGCTCGGCGTGGAGCAGCCCACCATCACGGCGAGCAATCCCAGCCACACCAGGTTGCAGCTTCGCTGAATCCCCATCGTCGGTGTCTTGGCTGGAAACCTGTCTCCCGGGGATTACTCACTATCATTTCAATTCAAGCAATTCAAGATAATGTAACCAAAGCCGACAGAGTTGAAATAGGGTAAAGAAGGACCCGTCGCGGGGCAAGCGGGCATTCAGCGGGTGCGGACACTACCTTCAGGGTCCTGAACTTCCAACAGGACCCAAGAGATATCCCTCCGTTGCCCCGCCGCCTGGAGGGCCCGGGGCCCTCCGTCCGCCGGTCCGCACTCGTGGGCTCCCAGAGGTCGACCCGTGAACACCGGTGTCCCGGGTCGCCAAGGGATGCTCCCCGGACCCGCGCGTGCGCATTAACAGGGGCACCCATGGCTCAATCGACTGAAACACGTTCCCTCGCGCCGCGACTGGGTGCCTGGGTGGAGGATGGACCTTCGGTGCGCTGGCGCGTCTGGGCGCCCGGTCACAAGCAGGTGGAGGCCGTGCTCTACGACGCGGAGGACCGCGTCCTGCGCACGCTGCCGCTCACCCCTGAAGCGGAGGACTGCTTCGGCGGCGTGCTGTCCGAACAGGGCACGGGCGTGCGCTACAAGCTCCGCGTGGACGGCTCCGACCCGTTCCCCGACCCGTGGTCGCGCTCGCAGCCCGCGGGCGTGCACGGCCCCTCCGAGGTCGTCGTCTCCGACCATGGCTGGACGGACTCGCACTGGAAGGGACCGGATCCAAAGTCCCTGGTCATCTACGAAGTGCACGTGGGCACCGCCACGCCGGAGGGCACCTTCGAGGCGTTCATCCCCAAGCTCGCGCACCTGCGGGAGCTGGGCGTGAACACGCTGGAGCTGCTGCCCGTGGCCAGCTTCCCCGGCACCCGCAACTGGGGCTACGACGGCGTGGACCTCTTCGCGCCGCAGGCCACCTACGGCGGACCGAAGGGCCTGCGCAGGCTCATCGACGCCGCGCACGCGCACGGCATCGCGGTGCTCATCGACGCCGTCTACAACCACTTCGGACCGGACGGGAACTACCTGGGCGCGTACTCGCCCCACTACTTCACGAAGACGCACCACACGCCCTGGGGCGACGCGGTGAACTACGACAGCGAGGGCAGCCGCTTCGTGCGCTCGCTCGTGCTGTCCAACGTGGAGATGTGGATCCGCGACTACCACGCGGACGGCCTGCGCCTGGACGCCGCGCACGCGCTGGTGGATGACGGCCAGCCGCACCTGCTCGCCGAAATCGTCGAGCGCGCCCACGCTGCAGGCAACGGCCGCCGCGTCGTCGTCTTCGCGGAGGACGAGCGCAACGAGCGCAAGCTCGTCACCCCCGTGAAGGACGGCGGCTACGGCCTGGACGGCGTCTGGGCGGATGACCTGCACCACCAGCTGCGCCGGGCCTTCGCGGGCGACCACGAGGGCTATTACCAGGACTACACCGGCAGCGCGGAGGACATCGCCACCACGCTGCGCTACGGCTGGTTCTACCAGGGCCAGAAGTCGAAGAACCTGGGCCACGCGCGCGGCACGTCGTCCGAGGGCTTGGCCCCGTGGCACTTCGTCCACTGCATCCAGAACCACGACCAGGTCGGCAACCGGCCCTTCGGCAACCGGCTGTCGGAGGACGTGTCCCCGGCGGCCTACCGCGCCATGAGCACGCTGCTGCTCCTGTCGCCGTTCACCCCGATGCTCTTCATGGGCCAGGAGTGGAATACGCGCACGCCGTTCCTCTACTTCACGGACCACAACGCGGAGCTGGGCAAGCTCGTCACGGAGGGGCGCCGCAAGGAGTTCTCCGGCTTCTCGCGCTTCAAGGGCGAACAGGTGCCCGACCCGCAGGACCGGGACACCTTCACCCGCTCCACGCTGGACTGGGGCGAAATCGAAGGGCCCCAGCATGCGGGGGTGCATGCGCTCTACAAGGAACTGCTGCGCCTGCGCGCCACGGAGCCCGTGCTCTCCAACCGCCAGGGCCGCGGCACCCATGACGCCCGCGCGCTGGGGCCGGACGCGTTCGTGCTGGAGCGCCGCGCGGAGGGCGACACGGTGCTCATCATCGTGAACCTCCGGGGCTCGCTGGTGCACGCGCTGCCCCCGCATGCGAGCGCGGGCATCGTGGTGTGGAGTGAATCCCCGCGCTTCGGCGGCACCGTGGAGGCGTCTCCACTGACGGGCAACATGGTGCGCCTGGAAGGTCCCTCGGCGGCGGTGGTGAAGCTGCGCGAGTAGCAAAGCCAGACACGGCGTCAAAAGCTCGCACGCATCGCGAGACCTGAATCCACCCACGGCCCGTCACCCCGCAAGAGGGGCAGACGGGCCGTGGTGTTTTCGTTGTTGAAACAACAGACATCAGGGAATGGACCGGGCGCGGAGCCGGTACTCGGGTCCGCCACAACGAGCAGGACGCGTCGCGCGCCGTTCGGATGGGCGGGGATTTCCTTGGAGTCTCCCCGCGCCCGGTCGCGCCAGCGGCACCGACGCCAGCAGGTCCACGTGCCGTGAGCGGTCGCGCGACGTCACGGGTCCGGCCTCTTCGCCGGACCCCTGGAGACGTGCGCCTTCTTGCGGCCCTGTCGTGAGGAAGCACCTTGTCCCAAACGCATGGGTTGAAGGCATCCCGGGGGGGATGGAAGCGTCATGTCTCAGGCGCGGGCGCGCTCGCGTTGTTCGTGTCCGCCAGTCCCGCGCTCGCCGCGTCGGGCTTCAGCGCCGTCACCGCCAGTGGGGATGACGGCAATCCGCCGTCGGCCACCGTCGACGGCAACCTCGCCACGCGCTGGTCCAGCCTGGGCGTGGGCCAGTGGCTCCGGGGCGACCTGGGCGCCGTGAAGTCGCTGTCCGCCGTGGACATCGCCTGGCACGAGGGCCACAAGCGCACCAACACGTTCGTCCTCGCCACGTCCACCGACGGCGCCACCTGGACGACGGCCGTCTCCACGAAGTCCTCCGGCACCACCGCGAACTTCGAGCGCTACAGCTTCACGGCGCGCGACGCGCGGTATGTGCGCGTGACGGTCAACGGCAACTCGCTCAACACCTGGGCCAGCATCGCCGAGTGGGCCGCCATCGCCGGTGACGTCACAGCGCCCGCGGGCCGCGACCGCTTCGGCGTCACCATGCTCTACCCGACGAAGGCGGGCGGGGAGGCGTGGACGCTGGCGGACGCCGCCACGTCGGACAAGCGGTTCGACCCGCAGAACCCCATCACGAAGAACAGCGACGGCTCCTGGAAGATGAAGGACTCGCAGGTGCGGATGAGCGTCTTCACGTCCACCGGCTACGACGATGACAAGATTCCCACCTACGACCGGGACGTGCTCACGAGCCGTGGCTACATGCAGGCCGCCAACGACTGGAAGAACATCGAGATGACCGGCTTCGTGAAGTTGAACAGCGTGTCCGACACGTCCGACAACTTCGACTGGTACGCCCGGGGCGGCAAGCACAACGACGACCACTCCGGCTGTGAAGGCAGCAGCTACAAGGCCGGCTTCCACTACGACGGCCGCGCGCGCTGGCAGAAGGAGACCTGGCATGTCTCCTACGAGCAGACGCCCTACAAGCCCGCCACCACCGCGCTCAAGGGCCGCTGGGTGGGCTTCAAGTCCGTGATGCGCAACATCACCGTCAGCGGTCAGACGGCCGTGAAGCTGGAGATGTACGTCAACGAGAACGCGGACAAGGTGACGTGGAAGAAGGTCTACGACCACACCGACGCGGGCAGGTGGGGCGGTGATGCGCAGCACTGCGGCGGCGCCACCGGGCCCATGGCGATCACCTGGGGCGGCCCCATCGCGGTGTTCCGCTGGGACAACGCCAACGACGTGGACTTCAAGTGGCTGAGTGTTCGTGAAATCCAGCCCTAGGCGGTAGCTAAGGACCCCTCGGGAAACCCGGATCCCGCGCGGCCTGACGCAAGACGGCAGGCCGCGCGGGATCCGGGTTTCCCGAGGGGTCCTTAGCTACCGCCTAGGGCTGGATTTCACGAACACTCAGCCACTTGA
>SECN01000307.1 GCA_004173515.1 Myxococcaceae bacterium
TTCGGGCTCCAGTCGCGCGGCAATGTGGGCTCCGCGAGGGAGGCGGAGCTGTCCACGTCCGTGGAGGGACACCTGGACGATGCGCGGGGACAGGCGGTGGTGGCGAACGTCCTGTTCGGCACCGCGTTGGCGGCGGCGGCGGGCGCGGTCACGGCGTACTTCCTGAGCGAGCCCACGGTTTCGGAAGTGGCGCCGTGAGGGCCTGGGTCGCGGTGGCCTTCGGTCTTGGGTTCGGAGTGGGCTGCACGGTGCCGAGCGCGGAGCAGCTGGCGGTGGAGCGGCTGTGCGCGGGACGGGGGACGCAGGCGCTGGATGGCGTGCTGCGCGCGGATCCAAAGGCGTGTGACCGGGGGATGGAACTCACGGTCCAGTCCACGGGATTCAAGCCGGGCTGCGTCCGCGTGACCGTGGGAACGCCTGACGGATCCCGAAGTGCGGCCACCCTCGTGAGTGGTAGGCCTTCCACGGTGGCGGGAGACACCCTCCGCGTCGGCGTGCTGTTGTCCGAGGCCTGGGCGGGCAACCTCCGATTCAGGGCGGAGGCCTTCGAACAAGCGTGCGGCGCGGTGGCGGTGGCGAACCATTCGCTCGATGCTGCCCCAGCAGCGAAGGGACGCGTGAGCCAGGTTCGACTGGAGCTGGCGGCGACGGACGCGGATGGGGACGGATATGTCGCCACGGGCAGCGGCGGCACCGACTGCAACGATACGGACGACGCCATCCACCCGGGTGCCACGGAACACTGCGATGGCGTGGATGACAACTGCGTCAACGGCGAGGCTGACGCCGTGGATCAACGCACATGGCACGTGGATCAGGATGCCGATGGATACGGCAGTGGCGCCGCCATCCTGGACTGCACGCAGCCGACCGGAACAAGCAGCACCGGTGGAGACTGCGACGACGCGAATCATCTCATCCATCCAGATCAGAGCGAACTTCGCTGTGATGGACTGGATGACAATTGCAATGGCTCCGCTGACGAGACATTCAACATCGGGTTCGATTGCATGGACGCATTTGATTGCAGTGGAACCATGCAGTGCAATCAATCCCAGGCAAGCTGCATTCCGAACCAGACGGCCATGGAGTGGTTCGTGGACGAGGATGGCGACGGCAGTGCTGGCACTTCCGTGGGGCGGAGTTGTCAGCGCCCTGCCCCCAACATGGTCTCGTTCAATGCGGACTGTGACGAAAGCTCCGTCTTCGTATCGAGTGGGCGCACCGAGGTCTGCGACCGCCTGGACAACAACTGCTCAGGATCAGTGGATGAGGGCTGTGGGCCGCTGCAAAGGGATACGTACACAGGGATTCAAGGGACTGCGGGTTTCAATTCTGTCGCCACGTACGCGCAGGGCCAGAAGGCCTGGGTCGTGGGGTCGAACAAGCTTGTTCTCATGTTCGATACGACGACCATCCGGGAGTATTCAGACAGCTCGTGCCAGAGAGACTGGAGGGCTGCCTGGGCCGCCCAGGACGGTCGCGTCTTCGTGGTCGGTGCGGACGGATGGCTATCGACCCGTTTGCCCGATCAGGACGGGCCGTGTTTCACCCCCCAGGCGACCGGCGCACTCACCTTCAATGGTGTCACGGGGATTGATGACCCCAACGTCGGCGCCACGGTCTATGCCGTAGCGAGCACCGGGAAGCTCTTCCGCTGGTCGCCTCCTTACGACGCCTCAAGTGACCTCGTGGAGATGGCGGATGCTCCCGCCAACCTCCGAGCGGTGGATGGCCATCGCGCAGCCAACACACTGCTCGCCGTGGGTGCCTCGGACGGCTCGGGCGGCGTGGCGGCGTTTCGCTTCAACCGCGATGGGGGGGCGTGGGTCCAAGAAGATCTGGGTGCAGCCACCAGTGACTCCGGATTCCTCAGGGGTGTCGATGTGGTGGATGCGCGGCGCGCCTACGCCGTGGGAGACAATGGTCTCGTGCTGGTGCGCGAGCGCGGTGTGTGGAGCATGCTGCCTCGCGTGACGAACACATCCGGTGCATTGGTGACCTTGACGGATGTCATCGCCTACAGCCGCTCCGCGGTCTACGTTTCCTCCTTCGAGGGAAACATCTACTTCTTCAATGGAAGCACATGGCAGGAGGTCTACACGGGCACCAAGCCTCTCCGAAGCCTGGACGGACCGCTTCCGACCCTGGTCTCGGCTGCGGGCGACAACAACACCGTGCTGCGATTCCATCCCTGACCTCGTGGGCCCGCGGCCCCGGCATCACATGCCGGGTTCGCCCGTCACTCCGCCAGCAGGTTGAGCTTGAAGACGTTGTCCTGACCGGCCTTCACCTCGAAGGTCCGCGTCACGTCCTTCTTCAAGTCACCGTTCACGAGCCGGATCTGGTGCGACCCCACCGTGGTCTCCACGGCACCGAACGGGGTCTGCCCCAGGTTCTTGCCGTCCAGGAACACCGTGGCGTACGGACGGATCCGGAACTCCACCCGTCCCCTGGCCACCGGGGGCTTCACCGTCTGGGGGCGGGTCTTCGGCCGGGGGCTGCCTGCATCCGGCGCCATGGGCGCCAGTCCCGCATCCGCGAGGGCTTCCGTCACCCCTGCGTCGGTCGCGAGAGCGCCCGCGTCCATCTCCGGTGCACCCGCGTCCTCGACGGCCACGACCCGCGTGACCACTGGCGGAGCAGGAGGCTCGCTCGGCGTCGGGTCCTTCAAGGCCGCCGCGACCTTCACCTCGGGCGCCACGGGCTTCGAACCCGAACCGAGGACGACCCATCCGCCCACCGACACCAGCGCGCCCAGCGCCACGACCGAGGCCACCACCACCCCACGACGCGAAACGGGTTTCCCCACCGGACTTGCCGGCACCACGGCTTCGACCGGCGCGGCGACGGGCGGCACCGCCACGGGTCGCGCGGGCGACGCTTTTCGCGGCAGCAGATTGCCCGCGGACGGCGTCGCGGGATCGGTCGCCGCGTCGGGGGCCCCTGACAGCTCCAGCGCCCGTTCCGCCGTCATCGAGGGAGCTTCCATGGGGTCCCGTCCACGGACCTCCTCCCGCCCCGCCCCGCCCTGCCGGACAGGCATCGGCGTCGTCACCGCCTCGCGTGGCGCCTCCTCCTCTGGCCGGGGCTTCGCCTTCCCCGGCTCCTCCGCGACCAGCACCGCGGTCTCCCGCGCCTTCGCGGCCACGGGCGGCACGGAGGCGTTCTCCGTCAACTGCGCCACCAGCCGGGCAATCTGGAACGCGCCCACCGGCTCACCCAGCGACAGCACGAACCGCTCCAGGTCCGCCTGGAACTCCCGGCAGTCCGGATAGCGCTGGTCCCGGTCCTTCGCGAGCGCCCGCTCCAGGATGCGCTGCATCGCCGGGGGCAAATCGGGCCGGCGCTCCACGGCGGGCACGAAGGGCTCGAAGAGGATGGCCTGCATCATGCCTACCTCCGTCGCCGCGTCGAAGGGGCGCCGGCCGGTGAGCAGCTCGTAGAGCACCATCCCCAGCGCGTACACGTCCACGCGCGCATCCATGGCCCGGGCCTGGAGCTGCTCCGGGGGCATGTACGCGACCTTGCCCTTCACCACGCCCGTCTGCGTGCGGTGGCTCTGCCCCGCGACCTTCGCGATGCCGAAGTCCACCACCTTCACCGCGCCCTGGCGGGACAGCAGCACGTTCTCCGGACTGATGTCCCGGTGGATGAGCCCCAGCGGCGTCCCCGTCTCCGGGTCCGTCAGCTCATGCGCGAACGCCAGCCCCTCCGCCGCGGCGGCCACCATCTTCGCGCACAGCGCCACGGGCAGCGGCGACTTCAGCTCCGTGGAGCGCTTGATGAGCCGGCGCAGCGTGGGCCCGTCGATGTACTCCATCGCCAGGAAGTAGCTGCCGTCGGCCTCGCCGAAGTCGAAGATCTGCACCACGTTCGGGTGGTCCAGTTGCGCGGCCAGCTTCGCCTCGCCCAGGAACATGTCCACGAACGCCTCATCCTCCGCCAGGTGCGGCAGGATGCGCTTGAGCACCAGCGTCTTCTCGAAACCACGCGGCCCGGCGGCCTTGGCGAGGAACACCTCCGCCATGCCTCCCGAAGCAAGCTTGCGCACGAGCTGGTACTTCCCCAGTTGCATTGGCGTCGAGCTTTCCCACGGTTTTCCGGAAAAGTGAAACGACCTTGAGGGTCGAGCGTCCGCTGGCCCGCAAGGTGTGTCCGGGTGTTTGACCGTGGCGTGACGTGCTCCGTAGGATCCGCGCTCCCATGCCCCCCAAGGCCATTGGTCCCTACCGCGTGTTGGAGACGCTCGGCAGTGGCGGGGCCGGGACCGTTTATCGGGCCCGGGACCGCCGCACGAACGACGAAGTCGCGCTGAAGCTCCTGTCGACCGGTCCGTCCCTGGACGACCGCGCCGCGAGGAGACTCGTGCGCGAATTCGAGACCCTCGCGGACCTCGCCCACCCCAACGTCGTGAAGGTCTTCGACGTGGACGACGACGACGAGGACGACGGCACGTTCGGCCTGAACGCGTTCGCGGAAGAAGCCCCCAGCGAGGACCTGGCCAGCTTCCACGGCGCGGGCGCGGGGGACGACTCGGACTCGGACGACCTTCCGGTGGATCCGCGCCGCGACCTGGCGCGCAAGCCGTCCACCTCCGCCTCCACTTCAACGCGCGCCGCCCCGCCGCGCATGGCGGACCTCAACCGCCCGGAGCGCATGGGCCGGCTCAAGGACGCGATGCTCCAGGTGTGCGAGGCACTGGCGTACATCCACGGCCACGGGCTGGTGCACCGCGACCTGAAGCCGTCCAACATCATGGTGGACGACGACCGGCAGGTGCGGCTGATGGACTTCGGGCTCGCCAAGTTCCTGGCCGACGACGCGGGCATCACCGCGGACGGCAAGCTCGTGGGCACCTACCGGTACATGGCGCCCGAGCAGATCCTGGGCGAGCCGCTGGATGGGCGCTCGGACCTGTACAGCCTGGGCGTCATCCTGTACGAGCTGATCAGCGGGCGTCCGCCGTTCGACGCGAAAACGCCGCACGAGCTGTGGCGTCAGGTGCTGGAGACGGAGGCACCGCCGCTGCTCGCGCTCAACCTGCATGGCGACCCGCAGCTCGCGCGCGTCGCCCATCGCCTCATCCGCAAGGAACCGGACGACCGGTTCCAGACGGCCGAGGAAGTCTACGAGGCCCTCTCCGAGTGAGCACCGCGACGACGCACACCCTCACCGTGGACGCCGCCAAGGCGGGCCAGCGCGTGGACCTGTTCGTGGGAGAGGCCCTGGGCCTGTCCCGCGCGCGCATGAAGCGCCTCTTCGACGAGGGCCAGGTGCGCGTCAACGGCCGCCCCGCGAAGAAGGGCCTGATGGTCGCCGAAGGCCAGCGGATCGCCGTGACGGTGGAGGAGACGACGCGCGAGGCCGTGCCCGACGCGGACTTCCCGCTGGTCATCCTGCACGAGGACGCATCGCTCCTGTTCGTGGACAAGCCCGCCGGCCGGGCCTCGCACCCGCTGCAACCGGGGGAGACGGGCACCGTCGCCAACGCGCTGGTCGCCCGCTACCCCGAGTGCGCCCAGGCCTCGCAGGATCCGCGCGAGGGCGGCCTGTGCCACCGCCTGGACGTGGAGACCTCCGGCGTGGTGGCCGCGGCCCGCGCGCGCGAAGCCTGGACCGCCGTGCGCGAGTCCTTCAGCCAGCGCGCCGTGGACAAGCGCTACATCGCGCTCGTCACGGGGCCCCTGGCCGACGAGGGCGAGGTGGAGGTCCCCCTGCGCCACCACCCGCGCCATCCGGACCGCGTGGAGCCCGCGCCCCACGGCGCCGAGGACGCCCGCGAGGCGCTGTCCCACTTCCGGGTGCTCGGCCGTTCGGGGGACTACAGCCTGGTGGAGGTGCGCATCCTCACCGGCGTGCTGCACCAGGTGCGCGCGCATCTGGCGGGCATCGGCGCGCCGCTCGTGGGGGACGCGCTCTACGGGGGCCGCGAGGCGCCGGAGCTGGGCCGCTTCTTCCTGCACGCCCGCTCGCTCACCGTGCCCCACCCCGTCACGAAGGAGCCCGTGCGCGTGGAGAGCCCGCTGCCCCAGGACCTGGTGGCGGAGCTGGGGCGGCACGGCCTGACGTTTCCCGAGGCCGGGGCCGGGGCTATTCCCCCATCACCTTGAGGATGACGCGCTTGCGCCGCTGGCCGTCGAACTCCGCGTAGAACACCTGCTGCCAGGGGCCCAGGTCCAGTTTGCCCAAGGTGACGGGAATCATCACCTGATGGTGGACGAGCATGGACTTGAGGTGCGCATCCCCGTTGTCCTCGCCGGTGCGGTGGTGGCGGTAGTCGGGGCCGGAGGGCGCCAGGTGCTGGAGCCAGTCCCAGATGTCCTCGTGGAGGCCGGGTTCGTCGTCGTTGACGAAGACGCCCGCGGTGATGTGCATGGCGGACACCAGCACCATGCCCTCCTGGATGCCGCTCTTCTTCACCAGCGCGGCCACGGTGTCGGTGAGGCGCACCAGCTCCCGCCGGGACTTCGTCTCGAACCAGAGGTATTCGGTGAGGGTCTTCATGGGCCGCACTGTCAGAGGGGGCCACTAGAGTGACTCACGCCATGCGAGCCATCCTCCACGTGGACATGGACGCCTTCTACGCGTCCGTCGAGCAGCGCGACAACCCGTCCCTGAGGGGCAAGCCCGTCATCGTTGGCGGGCATGCACAGCGGGGGGTGGTGGTGGCCGCGTCCTACGAAGTGCGTCCCTTCGGCGTGAGGAGCGCGATGCCCATGGCGCGGGCCATGAAGCAGGCGCCGCACGCGGTGGTGGTGAAGCCCCGCTTCTCCGCGTACGCGGAGGCCAGCGAGCAGGTGTTCGCCATCTTCGAGCGCTACACGCCGCTCATCGAACCGCTGTCCCTGGACGAGGCGTTCCTGGACGTGACGGCGTCGGTGGGGTTGTTCGGCGCGGCGGCGGACATCGCGAAGCGGATCCGCAAGGAGATCGCCCACGAGCTGAACCTGCCGGCGTCGGCGGGCATCGCCACGGCGAAGTTCGTGGCCAAGATCGCCTCCGACCTGGCCAAGCCCAACGGCCAGCGCGAGGTGCGGCCCGAGGAGACGGTGGCCTTCCTGGCGGGGCTGCCGGTGTCGCGGCTGTGGGGCGTGGGGCCGAAGACGGAAGAGGCGATGAAGCGCGCGGGGCTGTCCACCATCGGGGATGTGGCGGCCAGGGAGATGGGGTGGCTGGAGGAGCGCTTCGGCTCCAGCGGCAAGCACCTGTGGGAGCTGTCGCACGGCATCGACGCGCGGGACGTGGTGCCGGACCGTGCGGCCAAGAGCGTGGGCGCGGAGGACACGTTCGAGGAGGACCTGGCGGGCCTGGAGACGCTGAAGCCGCACGTGCACGCGCAGGCGCTGCGGGTGGCGCGGCGGCTGCGGCGGGCGGCGCTGAAGGGCCGCGTGGTGCAGCTCAAGTTGAAGTTCGCGGACTTCACGCTCATCACCCGGCGCACCACGCTGCGCGAGGCGACGGACGACGGGCAGGTGCTCTACCGCGCGGCGCTGGAGCTGCTGGAGCGCGCGCACGAGGGCAAGCCGGTGCGGCTCACGGGCGTCAGCGTGCAGTTGGACGAGGACGAGGCGCAGCTCGGGTTGTTCCCCGCGGCGGCGCCGAAGACGTCGAAGCTGAATGAGGCGATGGACCGCATCGCCGCGCGCTTCGGGAGCAAGGCCATCACCATGGCGGACATCGCGGGCGCGGAGGCGCCGGACGACGATGGCCACCGCTCCGAGCGACCGGTGGAGAAGCCGAAGCGGTAGGGCGCTCTGGCCTCGGCGCACCGCTCCGAGCCGCTGGTGCGGTGCGGCCGAAGCACTCTGGCTCCTGGGCGCCCCAGCGCCCGGTGACGAAGCCGCAACGCGGAACGCGCTCCAGCCACCTCAACGTCCGGTGAGAAAGCCGAAGCGTTCCAGCCGCTCCGAGCCTCCGGTGCAGCGAAGCCGAAGCGCGCGATGCGCTCCAGCCTCTTTGACGACTACCCCTCGCCGCCGTTGGAACCGGAGGACGACGCCGGGCGATCCGCGCCGGAGCCACCCTCTCCGCTTCCACCGCCGGTGCGACGACGACGACGACGGCGGCGCTTGCGGCGGGGGCCTTCCGCGTCCGCCGCGCCCGCGCCACTCGCGCTCGCGCGCTGTGGGGGCACCTCTCCGGACTGCCAGGCTTCCAGCGCCTCGCGCCCTTCGCCCGTGGCCTCCACCGTCATCGCGAAGACGGCCAGCGCCTCGTTGAAGAGCGGGTGGCGACGGAAGGCGCCCGTCTTCTTGCGGCGCTCCCCGGACAGCGTGCGCTGCATGAGCAGCAGCATGCGGCAGCGCTCGGCGATGCGGCGCGGCAGCCTCGCGGCCTCCACGAAGCCCGCCAGCAGGTCCTCGATGACGTGCGCGACGGACGCGCGGCCCTCGTCCTGCGACTCCTCCGCCGGCTGCGTACGGCCAATGGGCACCAGCAGCGTCGCCAGCAGGATGGCGTCGTCCAGCACCTCGCCCGCCGACACGCGCTTATCCAGCGCCTGGGCGAAGGCGTAGAAGGTCTTCTCCCCTTCCTTGCCGTTCTCCCGCAGGTACTCGTCCACCGGCGGCAAGAGCAGCTTGAGCGCGTCCAGCGCCGCCAGCAGCTTCAGCGCCGGGGCGGACACGCCGCCGCGGATGAGCCGGAAGGTCTCCTCCAACAGGCGCGCGGGCGCGCAGCGCGGCAGGTCCTCCACCGCGCCTTCCATCGCCGCGTACGTGCGCGACTCGATGTCCAGGTCCAGCTTCGCCGCGAAGCGCACCGCGCGCAGGATGCGCACCGGGTCCTCGCGCATGCGCACTTCCGGGTCGCCGATGGTGCGGATGAACCGCTCGTCCAGGTCGCGCCGGCCGCGCACGTAGTCGATGACCCGACCTTCGGCCGCGTCGTAGAACAGGCCGTTGATGGTGAAGTCGCGGCGGCGCGCGTCCTGCTGCGCGGTGCCGAAGACGTTGTCGTGGGTGATGAGCAGGTCCTCACCCGACGCCTCGTCCGTCGCCGCGCCCGGGGCGGGCTCCAGCTCCGTCGGGTTCGCGCGGAAGGTGGACACCTCCACGATCTTCCCGCCCTTGAAGTACACGTGCGCCAGCCGGAAGCGCCTTCCGATGAGCCGGCAGTTGCGGAAGATGGCGCGCACCTCGCCCGGGTGGGCGCTGGTCGCCACGTCGAAGTCCTTGGGCTTCTTGCCCAGGAGCAGGTCGCGCACGCAGCCGCCCACCAGGTACGCCTGATGGCCGTGCTGGTGCAGCCGCAGCACCACCTTGAGCGCGTCCGGATCCATCTCGTCCGGGTCGATCTCCGCCGGCTCGCCGGTGCGCGTGGTGGTGGGCGCCTGGAGCTCCGGCTCGTTCGCCGCGGGCTCCGGCTCCGGCTCCAGGATGACGGCCTCGGGCTCCTCGGCCTCGTCGCCGGCTTCGGCGGCGGCCTGGGCGTCCTCGGCCTCCGCGGCCTTCAGGGCCTCGGTGGCGCGGCGGATTTCATCGCTCACCTCAGGGTCGGCCGGGCCGGCGTCCTCGGTGTCGTCGTCATCGTCGAAGCCTTCATCGTCCCCCGCGTCCGCGGAGAAGGAGGGCTCGGTGCCGTTGTCGGAAGGGGCCTCGGGGGCCCGGGCTTCAGGTTCACTGGGACGCGCGGAGGAGTCCGCCGGCTCGGTGGCCGCGGTGCGCTCCTCCTGGCCCGTCAGGTCCAGGGGGGAAGACATAGAAAAAACCTCGTGCGCGGACCCGGAGGACTCCACCGCTGCCGCCTCAAAGGAGGCCTCTCCGCGCGCGTCGTCTCCGGGCGCGGCTGGCAGCGTTCCGCCTGGGGGCGGGGGATGGGTCGGGTCTCGCGTCATTCGCCTCGGAAGGGCAGCCGTCTATCACGCATCCTCCCACCCATGGGGGTTGCGCTTAAGGACATTCTTCAAGGACGTCGGGGGTCCACCAGGGCCCCCCTGCCCGCCCTCCGGACTTCCCGGTGTCACCCGGTGCCCGAAGCCCTCCCAGGACGCCCCGCTGCCCGCCAGAGGCGCCCTGCCAGGGGTAACAACCGGGCCCCACCCCATCCGGGACCAGGACCGGACCCGGGCGGGCCCCCGGTCCCCGGCACGCCCTGCGGGCAGGCAGGCCCCCCACGTCCCGGGAGCCCCTGCCACGCCCGCCCGGAAGCTCAGGTCGTGGGCTTCGTCGAGCGGCCCTTATGGGTTCGGGGCAGCGCGTGCGAGATGAGCGACACGTAGTCCACCGCCTGCACCCGGGGCGGGGGCGGCTGGGTGCCCAGCGCGGCCAGGCGCTTGCTGAACGCCGCCAGGATGTCCGGCACGGGGCGCATCGCCTTGAGCAGGGCGTTGGGCCCCTCCATCGCCTGGGACAGCGCGATGGCCGCCTGTTGCAGGGGCAGGCCGCGCCGCAGCAGGTCCTGGAACGAGTTCGACAGCGTGATGATGTTGTGCCCCGCCGTCTGCACCATCTCCACGGCGATCTTCAGCACCTGGGGCGCCGTGAGGTGGCCGTCCGCCAGCAGCACCAGCGCCGCCTGGAAGTAGTTGAAGATGGGCACCACGCGAGGCCCATAGGCCGTGAAGTGCGCGGGCGGCGTCAGCCGGTCCAGGTGGATGAAGATGCGCCGCACCGGGTCCGCCACCGGAATCTTCTTCCACGCCGCGTGCACGCGCGCGACGTCGTCCGGGTACACCCCGCCCGCCTCCAGCACCTGCGACAGCACGCGCTCGTCCACCCGGCCCGCGATGAGGTCCGCGTAGAGCGAATAGATGAACGCGTCGGCCTCCGCGTCGTCGCCGAAGAGCACCTCCTCGGCCTCCACCGGCGCGTGGATGCGGCTCTCCAGGATGACGGGCAGCTTGTAGCCCACCTGGCCGCGCAAGGCCCGGAAGCGCCCGCGCAGCAGGTTGCTGACGTTGTCCTTGAGGACGAACTCATCCCACTGGACGCCGTCCAGCTTGAGCTTCTCCTCCAGCACCGCGCGCATCTGCTTGGGGCTGCCGGACACGATGCACAGGCGCGAGTCGCCCTGCTCCGCCAGCTCCCGGATGAGCGCGGAGGCGCCCGGCACGGCGACCTTCTCATGCGCCTTCTGGAAGGCCGTGCGGAACAGGTCGCGCAGCGACTCGAAGTCCGTCTGGAGGTAGGTCTTGTCCAGGTCCCACCGGTAGATGCGGCGCGGTGGGCGGGGGTCGATGCGGTCCGGCAGGCTCACCGCGCCAGACCCTCCTGGATGGCGGTGCCCAGCTCGTTCGCCACCGCCTTCGCGGCCACCTTGCCCGCGTTCGCGATGGCGCGCGCCTTGGAGCGGCCGTGCGCCTTGATGAAGATGCGGTCGAACCCGAGGATGGGCGCGCCGCCGTACTGCTCCCAGTCCGTGATGTCCTTGAGCCGCTCGATGCCGGAGGACAGCATGGCCAGGCCCGCGCGCCAGCGCAGGCTCTCCTTGTAGGCGTACTGGGCCAGTTCCATCACCGTGTCGTGCACGCCCTCCAGCATCTTCAGGCACACGTTGCCCACGAAGCCGTCCGTGACGATGACGTCCGCCGTGCCGCGCGGGATGTCGATGCCCTCCACGTTGCCGGTGAAGTTGAGCCCCGTCATCTGCGACAGCCGCTGGTGCGCCTCCACCACCCGGGGCGGGCCCTTCTGCGGCTCGATGCCGTTGGACAACAGCGCCACCTTGGGCCGCTCGTTGCGGGAGATGATGCGCGCGTACGCGCTGCCCATCACGGCGAACGCCACCAGGTCCTCCGCGGTGGCCTCCACCGTGGCGCCCACGTCGAGGATGAGGCTGAACGGGTCCTGCTTCGCCCCTCTCACCCCTCGCGTCGGGTACACCGTGGCCAGCGCCGCGCGGCGCACCCCCGGAATCAGCTGGAAGTGGCGCTTGCACGCGAGCACGCCCGCGCCCGTGTTGCCCGCGGACACCAGCGCGTGCGCCTCGCCCTCGGCCACCAGCCGGGCCGCCACCGCGACGGAGGACTCGGGTTTGCGCGCCAGCGCCTCGCCGGGCTTCTCGTCCATGCCCACGAAGTCCGCCGCGTGGTGCACGGAGATGCGCTCGCCGCTGTGCTTGATGCCGGCGAGGGCCTCGTCGATGACTGGACGGTCCCCCACGAGCAGCGCGTGGATGTGCGGAGACTCCAGCGAGAGCTGGGCCGCACCCCGCACCACCTCCGCCGGGCCGTGATCGCTCCCCATCACGTCGAACGCGATGGTGATGTGCTGCGGCTTCCCCACCATGGACTCCATCCTATGAGCTTTGCTCGGCGCCCGCTCCCGACATTCTCACCTGTGTCACCAACGACAGTGCCAGGACACCCCCCAGGGCCACCAGCACCGCGCCCGTGCCGTAGGGGGCCGCGGGGCCCAACCGGGTGAATAGCAGGCCGCCCAGCGCCGGGCCCACAATGCGACCCAACGAACCGCAGGCCTGATACGCGCCCAACACCGCGCCCTGGCGGTCCGCCGGCGCGTGCAGGGACACCAGCGCCGACAGGGTCGGGTTCACCAGCGCCGACCCCACCGCCAGGAGCCCCATCACCGGGAAGAGCCACCCGTACGAGGGCGCCAGCGGCAACAGCGCCAGCCCCGCCGCCGTCAGCGCGAACCCGGCCACCGCCACGGAGGACTCGGGTTTGCGCGCCAGCGCCTCGCCGGGCTTTTCGTCCATGCCCACGAAGTCCGCGGCGTGGTGCACGGAGATGCGCTCGCCGTTGTGCTTGATGCCCGCCAGGGCCGCGTCGATGACAGGACGGTCCCCCACGA
>SECN01000779.1 GCA_004173515.1 Myxococcaceae bacterium
TAGATGAGGTCCGCCATGTTCCGCAGCGCACTCATGCTCGCCTCCGTGTTGTCGCTGTCCGCGGTCGCCGCCGAGCCCACCCCCGCGCCCGCCGCCGCGAAGGGCTTCGTCTTCAATGATCCGAATGGCCGCGACACGGTCATGTTCGTGCTGGACGCGCCGCTGGAGGTCATCAACGGCCTGTCCAACCAGGTGAAGGGCCGCGTGGAGGTGAACGGGCAGAAGGCCAGTGGCCGCTTCCAGGTCCCGGTGAAGTCCATCAAGACGGGCAACGAGACGCGCGACGGTCACCTCCAGAATGACCGCTGGCTGGACGCGGCGAAGTTCCCGGACATCGTCTTCGAGTTCAAGGACGTCGCCCTGCCCGCGCCGCTGGCCAACGCGAAGCCGGTGACGGTGAAGGGCAAGGGCACCTTCAGCATCCACGGCGTGACGCACGAGGAGCCGGTGGAGGTCACCGCCACGTACCTGACGGAGACGGCGCAGACGAAGAACCGCGCCCCGGGCGAGCTCTTGCGCGTGCGCGCGAAGTTCCAGATTCCCGTGGAGGCCTACGGCATCAAGCGCACCGAAGCGCTGCTGCTGAAGGTGGGCGAGATGGCGGAGGTCTCCGTCGACGCCTGGGGCTCCACCCAGTTCAAGCCGTAATTGGTTTTCACCGTAGTCACACCCCCGCGGTACGAAAGGAAGCAACACATGAACGTCAAGGCTCTGGCAGCGGTTGTCGGCACCCTCTCTCTCGGCGCGCTGGCCACCGGCTGTGCCTCCACGAAGGGCGCGGAGGGCACGCAGGCCGCTTCGTCCGAGAAGGCCGCCGAGGCCAACTGCAGCGCGAAGCCGGCCGAGGCGAAGGGCGCCGAGGGCAGCTGCAGCGCCGCGGCCCCCGCCGCCACCACGCCGGAGAAGGGCGCCGAGCACAGCTGCGGCGCGGGTTCCTGCAGCGGCAAGAAGTAGTCATCGCCAGCGGAGGGCCCGGAAGCCCGGGTCCCTCCCTTGCTCGCGGGCGGTGGGAAGACTCCTTCCTGCCGCCCGTGTTGTTTTCACCTGTCCCACCCGGTACCTGATGGCCCGTGCCCAGGAGGCCTCGCGCATGTCCCCCCGCTATTCACACCGCCATGGGTTGAAGCCGCTGGGGGCGGGCATCGGACTGCGCCGCGACTTCTATGAAGCGCTGCCACGCACGCCCCGCCCGCTGGACTGGGTGGAGATCATCCCGGAGAACTTCCTGTCGCTGGGGGGCCGCTCCCAGCGCGCCCTGGACGCGTGCCGCGAGCGCTGGACGCTGCTGCCGCACGGCGTGGGGTTGAACATCGGCGGGCCGGATGCGCTGGACGACGACTACGTCACCCGCCTGGCCGCGCTGGTGAAGCGCCTGGACGCGCCGTTCTTCTCCGACCACCTGTGCTACTCGCGCCTGGGCGGCGTGCACCTGCATGACCTGCTGCCGCTGCCCTTCACGCCGGAAGCCGTGGAGCACGTGGTGCCGCGCGTGCGCGAGGTGATGTCGCGCGTGGAGCGCCCCTTCCTCCTGGAGAATCCCAGCTACTACGCGGCCATGCCGGGCGGCACGCTTGAGGAGGCGGACTTCCTGCGCCAGGTGGTGGAGGCCGCGGACTGCGGGCTGCTCCTGGACGTGAACAACGTCTGGGTCAACGCGACGAACCACGGCTACGACCCGCGCGCCTTCGTGGACGCGCTGCCCCTGGAGCGCGTGGTGCAGGTGCACCTGGCCGGCCATGACGTGGGGGAGAAGGTCCTCATCGACACGCACGGCGACCGCGTCTGCGACGACGTGTGGGCGCTGTACCGCTACACGCTGGAGCGCACCGGCCCGGTGTCCACGCTCATCGA
>SECN01000308.1 GCA_004173515.1 Myxococcaceae bacterium
GTGCGCGAGCGCGACGTGGTGGACGTGCGCGGCTTCCCGCTGGGCGTCTTCAACGCCACCAACATGGGCAAGGTCATCTCCGCCTACGACCGCGACGAGTACAAGGAGTGGTACCACGACGACTTCGTCATCGACGCGCTGCTGTCCCAGGGCAACTCGGGGTCGCCCGTGCTCGCCATCTCCTGCAAGACGGGCGAGTTCGAGCTCGTCGGCGTCTACCACGCGGGCTACTCCCGAGGCAGCGCGCTCAACGTCGTCGTGGGCATCGATCAAGCGCGCGACCTGATGAACAACCTGCGCCGGACGCCCAGGCGCGCCGAGTCCAATCCGCCGCTGGATGCGCTGGCCCGGGCGCGCATGACGAAGCGCGCGGAGGTGTCCGCCACGCCCTTCTTCCCCTTCGGCTCGCGCACCGCGGCAGTGTTCCCGCGCGCGGACGGCTCCCTGCTCTTCGCGCTGTACAGCCAGGACTTCCCGCGCCGCGTGCACCCGCTCGTCGTGCTGGAGGACCTGCCCGTGGCCTCCGTGGATGAGGGCTTCGGACGCTCGGGCCGCGTCTGGTTCGGGGGCGAGCGGGGCCTGCTTGAACGCACGCGCGCGGAGCAGGACGCGGAGCTCCAGCAGCAGCTCGCCCGCCTGCTGGATGCGCTGCGCCGGGACGCGACGCTCGCGTTCTCCTACCAGGACTCCCTGCCCGCCTCCGATGACTCCCGACAGACCTTCGACACGTCGGCCCGCCTCAACAAGACGCTGGAGCGCACCATCGTCGCGCACCGCGACCTGAGTGACACCGCCGCGGAGCTGGCGGACCGCTTCGCGCCGGACGTCACAGAGTCCGCGACCCGGACCGAGTCCGTGCTGAAGACCCCGCCTCCGGGCATCCATTTGGGCCTCGCGGCCGAACCCGAGGGCACGGCCCCCGCCACCCCGCCTCCGCCCCGGGACTCCGGCGCGCGGCGACCCGCGAGCAGCACGGCGGGAGGAGCTCCGACGCGCAAGTAACCTTCCCGTCCCCCGGGCGGCCGGACGGGCGAGGCCCGGCGGACCGTGTGCTGTTCCAGGGAAGCCAGCCTGAGCGTCCCTGCATTGGACAAGTGTGGAGGCCATGCCCGAACCCGCGGTGGTGCACCCTGATTTGAGGACGGGGGCGCCGTCGCCCTGGCTGCGGCGGATCCTCCGGGGCCTGCTGGGACAGGAGCGGCGCTTCTGGGCCCTGGTGGTGGGCGTGGGGCTCATCTCCGGCCTGGGCGCGGTGGCGCTCCTGGCCGTGCTGCGCTTCACCCAGCACCTGTTCTGGCAGAGCAACACGGAGCACTTCCTCGAAGGCGCGCTCGCGTCCCCAGGCTGGCGCCGGTTCCTGGTGCCGGTGCTCGGCGGCGCGCTGGTGACGCTGGTGTCGCTCATCGTCGGGCAGCCCCTGCGGGGCCACGGCACCGCGGGCATCATCGAATCCATCTGGGTGAAGTCCGGACGGCTGCCCTTCCCGCGTGCGCTGCTTCGAGGCTTCGTCTCCATCATCGCGGTGGCGCTGGGGGCTCCACTGGGCCGCGAAGGCGCCCTGCTCCAGACGGGCGCGGCCAGTGGTTCGGCCCTGTCCGGGTGGCTGCGGTTGGGGCCGGGACAGGCGCGCGTCCTGGTGGCGTGCGGCGCTTCGGCGGGCATCGCGTCCGCGTACAACGTGCCCATTGGCGCGGCGCTCTTCGGGCTGGAGGTGCTGCTGGGCAGCTTCGCGCTGGAGCTCTTCGGCCCCATCGTCGTGTCGTGCGTGGTGGCGACGCTCGTGTCGCGCACGCTCATCGCGGATCATCCCAGCTACGTCATCCCCCACTACGCGCTCACCCACCCGCGCGAGCTGCTGCTGGCCCTGATGCTGGGCGTGCTCGTGGGCGGGGCCTCCGCGCTCTACGTCCGGGGCATCAACGCCACCTCGGACCTGATGGACCGCCTGCCCGCCTGGCTCACGCCCTTCATGCCGCTGGTGGCGATGACGCTGGTGGGCGCCACCGCGCTCGCGGGGCCGTACCTCATGGGCAACGGCTACGACTCCGTGAACATGGCGCTGCATGGGACGCTGCCGCTCGCGCTGCTGCTCATCCTGCCGCTGGCGAAGCTCGCGCTGACGTCGCTGTGCGCGGGCGCGGGCGTTCCAGGCGGGCTCTTCACGCCTTCGCTCTTCTTCGGCGCGCTCCTGGGTGGCGCCTTCGGGATGCTGGTGGAGCGGGTGCTTCCAGGCGGGGTGCCCAGCGGCGCCTACGCGCTGCTCGGCATGGGCGCGGTGCTGGCCGGCACCACGCACGCGTCGGTGTCCGCCGTGCTGATGATCTTCGAGATGACGGGCGACTACGACCTCATCCTCCCGCTGATGCTGACCGCCGTGGTGGCCGCCGTCGTCAGCCGCCGCCTGGAGCCGGAGTCGCTCTACACCTCCGTGCTCGTCAAGCGCGACGTGCACGTGCCCGCGTCCGTCCCGCACTGGCTGCGCGAGGAGGGCGTGCGCTCGATGCTCTCTCCGGTGACGCAGCGGGTGCCCCCTTCCGCGCCCTTCGGTGAGGTGGTGGTGCTGCTGCTGGAGCTGCCGCCGGGCGCGGACCTCTACGTCACCGACGCGGAGGGGCGCCTGCTGGGCGTCATCACCCTGGACGCGCTCAAGGGCCACCTGCCGGACCACTCCCTGCTCCAGGCCACCGTGGCCGCGGACGTGATGGACACCGGCGTGCAACCCATCACCCCGGACCTGTCCCTGTCGGAGGTGGCCGCGCGCTTCGGGCACACGTCGCTGGAGCAACTGCCCGTGGTGGACGGGGGCCGGCACCTGCTGGGCGCACTCTCCAAGGGTGAGCTGCTCAAGCGGGGGCGCTTCTAGATGGAGAGCCGGACGCGCGCGTGGAGCATCGTCGCGATGAGCCTGCTCTGCCTCGTGCTGACCTACGTGCTGCTGCGCTCCCCGCCCCATCCCAGGCACCGCGAGGAGAACACCCCGTCGGAAGCGCCGACCCGGGGCAATCCCTACCGGGGCTGGCCCCTGTTCCAGGGATGGTCCGTCCCCCAACCTCCGGACGCGAAGCCGGACACGAAGCCGAAGCGCCCTCCTGAAACACCCCCGGAGCGCTGACGACCCGCCCCTCCACGCGGTGACGCATCCAGGCAGGCGACCAGACGGGCTCCGAGTGAACCGGCTTGCATGCGCGGAGCCCGGGAGGAAGATGGCCGCCGCCTTGGACGCCACTCCGTTCAACTTCGTCGCCATCGTGTTGCTGATCTCCATGGGCGCGGGCCTGCTGGGCTCGTTGCTGGGCCTGGGTGGGGGTCTCATCCTCATCCCCGTCCTCACGCTCGTGCTGAAGGTGGACATCCGCTACGCGGTGGGGGCCTCCATCGTGTCCGTCATCGCCACCTCCAGCGGCGCGGCGGCGGCCTACGTGCGCGACGGGCTGGCCAACCTGCGCGTGGCCATGTTCCTGGAGCTGGCCACCGTGGCGGGCGCCGTCACCGGCGCGATGCTCGCGGGCGTGGTGAGCGGCCGCGCGCTGTACCTCCTCTTCGGCGCGGTGATGGCGTACTCGGCGCTCGCGATGCTGCGCAAGCTGCGCGAGGACGGCTCGCCGCGCGTGGAGCCTCCACCCGATGCACTCGCGGATCGGCTGGCCCTGCACGGCAGCTACTACGACGCTTCCACCGAGCAGGTGGTGGCGTACCGCGTGCACCGTCCCCTCGCGGGCCTGGGCCTCATGTACGTGGCGGGCACGGTGAGCGGCCTGCTGGGCATCGGCTCCGGCGCGCTGAAGGTGCCGGCCATGGACCTGGCGATGGGGCTGCCCATCAAGGTGTCCACCGCCACCAGCAACTTCATGATCGGCGTGACGGCGGCGGCCAGCGCGGGCATCTACTTCGCACGCGGCGACATCGACCCGTTCATCGCCGGTCCCGTCTGCGTGGGCGTCACGGTGGGCGCGTTCGCCGGCTCGCGCTACCTCACGAAGCTCAAGAGCGGTTCGCTGCGCATGCTCTTCGTCGCCGTCCTCCTGTGGGTGTCCTTCGAGATGCTGTCCAAGGGGGTTCGCGGATGAGCCTCCAGGCCCCCGAACCTCCCTCCTCCGAGGAGCGCGTCACCGCCGCCGTTCATCCCGTCCCTCATCCCGACGTTCGTCCCGCCGTGGATCCGGAGGTGGTGCCGCTCACGCCGGAGCTGCTCATCAGCCAGCTTCTGCGCGGCGGCGTGCTGCTGAGCCTGTCGCTCGTCACGTGCGGCATGGTGATGACCTTCCTGCGCCACCCGGACTACTTCTCGTCGCCGGACGCGCTCCAGCGCCTCACCTCGCCGGACTCCGCGCCCCACCGGCTGCAGGATGTCTTCGAGGGCGTCATGGCGGTGCGCGGACAGTCCTTCGTGATGGCGGGCCTGCTGGTGATGATCACCGTGCCCGTGCTGCGCGTGGCGCTGTCGCTGAGCATCTTCCGCGCGCAGCGGGACCGCGCCTACGCCGCCATCACCACCGGCGTGCTCGCGCTGCTGCTGCTCGCGTTCTTCCTGGGCAGCGTGGAGTAGTCCACACGCCACGGTGGCGGGCCGGCGCGATTCGCCCATTCGTCACACACGCGGACGGGGAACGCCCTACAACCCGCGCCCATGGCCGACCACGAACTGCCCCTCCTGCTCGTGCGCCACGCCGTGGCCGAGGACTCCCACGTGCTGGGCGACGAGGCCCGCGCGCTCACCCCCAAGGGCCGCGACGACTTCCGCAAGCATGCGCGCAAGCTGGCCCGCCGCACCCCGCTCATGGGCATCATCAGCAGTCCCCTGGTGCGCGCGGTGCAGACCGCGGAGCTGCTCGCCGAAGCGCTGTGCCTGTCGCACGTGGAGATCCACCCCGCCCTCATCCCCATGAAGGGCGCGGGCCGCCGCGTGCTGAAGCTGGCGCGCGAGGTGGGGCCGGGCTGGGCGCTGGTCGGACACAATCCGTCCCTGGAGCGCGCCGCCGAACTCGCGCTGGGATACGCCCTGCCGGACAAGCTGCGAAAAGGCTGCGCGGTCGCCCTGCGGCCCGAAGGACGCGAGTTCTCCCTGCAATGGATGGCGGCGCCGGGACGTTCCCTGCGGCGCCCGTGATTACCCACCCGGGCACCTGCGCGAAGAGGCGGTGCGCCTCCAGCAACGAAGCGAAGGGTTCGGACGGCCGGAGCGCGTCTCCCTTTTCCGGGGGTCCGTCCGCGCCCGTGTTGTCCTTGCAGGCAAAGGCATCACCCCGTGACGGACGTGACGCAGTTGTTGCCGGCGCGTCACGTCGGCGCGAAGCGACGGGCGCACAGTACGCCGCGCCATGTCCCACGTTCTCATCGTCGACGACGAGCGCGACCTCGCCGAACTCATCGACTTCAACCTGCGCGGCGCGGGCTTCTCCACGCGCCTGGCCTTCACCGGGGAGGCGGCGCTGGCGGCCGCCCGCGAGCAGTCCCCGGATGTGGTGCTGTTGGACCTGATGCTGCCGGACCTGTCCGGCATCGAGGTCTGCCGCCACCTGCGCGCCAACTCGCAACTGCGTGACGTGCTCATCGTCATGCTCACCGCGAAGAGCGAGGAGGCGGACCGCATCCGAGGCTTCGAGGTCGGCGCGGACGACTACGTCGTCAAGCCCTTCTCCGTGCGCGAGCTGGTGCTGCGGCTCAAGGCCATCCTCCGGCGCTCCGCCGCGCCGAAGGAGAGCGTCCCGCCCCTGTCCCTGGGCCCGCTGCGTCTGGACATCACCGCGCACCGGTTCTTCGTGGAAGGCCAGGAGACGTCCCTCACCGCGCTGGAGTTCCGGCTGATGGAGCACCTGATGGCCCGGCTGGGCCGCGTGCAGTCGCGCGAGCAGCTCCTGGAGGAGGTCTGGGGTCTGTCCAGTTCGCTGGAGACGCGCACCATCGACACGCACGTGATGCGCCTGCGCGACAAGCTGGGCAACGCGCGCGCCCTGCTGGAAACCGTGCGCGGCGTGGGTTACCGCATCGTGGATCCGACCGCCGGATAGCGTCCGTCACCCATTTGTCACGCAAGGGCCGTCAAGCGGACACATCCGCGCACTAGATCGTGACGCGTTCCCGACTGTTCACCCTCAGTGGCCCTCCCGAGGACACACCCATGAAGAAGACCCTGCTCTCAAGCCTCGTCGCGCTCGGCCTGACCGTCCTCCCGCTCGCCGCCCAGGCGGGCACGGTGACCGTGAAGGGCTCGGACACCATGGTCATCCTGGTCCAGCGCTGGGCCGAGGCGTTCATGAAGAAGAACCCGTCCATGAAGATCCAGGTGACGGGCGGCGGCTCCGGCACGGGCCTGGCGGCCCTGCAGAACGGCACCACCGACATCGCCATGTCCAGCCGCGAGATGAAGAAGGCGGAGGAGGACAAGCTCAAGGCGACCGCCAAGGCGGAGCCCACGGGCATCGCCGTGGCCCGCGACGGCGTCACCTTCTACGTCAACGAGTCCAACACGCTGGACGCCCTCACGGTGGAGCAGCTCAAGGACATCTACCTGGGCGACACCACGTCGTGGAAGGCCGTGGGCGGCGCGGATGCCCCCATCGTCCTGTACTCGCGCGAGAACTCCTCCGGCACCTACGTCTTCGTGAAGGAGACCGTGCTCGCCGGTGAGGACTTCGCCTCCGCCGCCCAGACGCTCCCGGGCACCGCCGCCGTCGTCAACGCGGTGGCGAAGGAGAAGAACGGCATCGGCTACGGCGGCGCCGCGTTCGCCAAGGGCATCAAGGAGCTGAAGGTGAAGAAGGGCAACGAGGCCTTCGCCCCGTCCGCGCAGAACGTGAAGAGCGGCAAGTACCCGCTGTCGCGCGACCTGTTCTTCTACCTGCGCAACAAGCCCGCCGGCGACGTGAAGGCGTTCATCGACTTCGCGCTGTCCGCGGAAGGCCAGGCCATCGTCACCCAGGTCGGCTACTTCCCTGTGAAGTAGTGGCCGTCACACGATTGTCACCCGGCGCGAGGGCTCCATGTTCGATAGACAGGCGGTCATGCAGGAGCAGGACCTCGCGCCCCCGGAGGCGCTGCCCATGCTGTCGCCCGAGGCCCGGCGGCGACAGCTGAAGGAGAAGCTCATCGCCTGGGGTGTCACGGCGGTGGCCTTCACGGGCATCGCCGCGCTGGTGCTCATCCTCGTCTTCGTGGCGAAGGAGGCCCTGTCGCTCGTCACCGACGCGGCGGCGCGCGAGGAGGCCAGCTTCTCCAAGATGTTCCTGCCGCAGCTGGTGCGGAAGGGAAAGCCGCTGGCCTACGTGTGGCAGCCCGTGTCGGGCGTGCCCAAGGTGAGCATGATTCCGCTGTTCATCGGCACGTTGAAGACGACGGCCGTGTCCATGCTGGTGGCCGTGCCGCTGGGCATCTTCGGCGCGCTGTTCGCCGCGGAGTTCGCGCCCCGCCGCCTGCGGGAAGTCCTCAAGCCCACCATCGAACTGCTCGCCGGCATCCCGTCCGTGGTGCTGGGCTTCTTCGCGCTGATGGTGATGGCCACCTTCCTCCAGGAGACCTTCGGCTTCACGTCCCGGCTCAACGCGGTGGTGGCGGGCCTGGGCCTGGCGCTGGCCATCGTGCCGGTCATCTTCACGGTGACGGAGGACGCGCTCACCGCCGTGCCGCGCAGCTACCGCGAGGCCTCCCTGGCCCTGGGCGCCACGCCCTGGGAGACGGCCTGGAAGGTGGTGCTCCCGGCCGCGGCGCCCGGCATCCTGGCCGCGTGCGTGCTGGGCTTCGGGCGCGCCATCGGTGAGACGATGATCGTCCTGATGGCCTCCGGCAACGCGGCGATTACGTCCGCGAACCTGGGCGATTCGGTGCGCTCGCTGTCGGCCACCATCGCCGCGGAGATGGGCGAGGTGGTGGTGGGCAGCCCCCACTACGCGCTGCTCTTCTTCATCGGCGTGGAGCTGTTCCTCTTCACCTTCGTGCTCAACATGCTGGCCGGCATCTGGACCAAGAAGGTCATCCAGCGGCTCAAGGGAGGTGCCGGGTGAAGCACGCCACGCGCCGTGTGGTGGGACTGTCCCTGGTGTCGCTCACGGGGCTGGCCGCGTTCGTCATCGTGGCCATGCTCGCCCTCATCCTGCTGGATGTGGTGAAGGGCGGCGCAAGCCACCTCTCCTGGAAGTTCCTCACCGAGTCCCCCACCGACGGGATGATGGGCGGTGGCATCTTCCCCGCCCTCTTCGGCACCGCGGCGCTCACGCTCCTGATGACGGTGGCGGTGATGCCGGTGGGCGTGCTGACGGCGGTGTACCTGCACGAGTACGCGCCGCCGGACGGCAAGCTCGCCCGCGCGGTGCGCGTGGCGGTGGCGAACCTGGCGGGCGTGCCCTCCATCGTGTTCGGCCTCTTCGGCCTGGGCTTCTTCATCCTCTTCGTGGGCAAGGGCCTGGACCACGCCCTGGGCTATGAGCAGTTGCACTGGGCGCAGCCGGGCATCCTCTGGGCGTCGCTCACGCTGGCGGTGCTCACCCTGCCCGTCGTCATCGTCTCCACGGAGGAGGCGCTGCGCGCCGTGCCGTTGGACCACCGCACCGCGAGCCTCGCGCTGGGCGCCACCCAGTCCCAGACGCTGGCGCGGGTGGTGCTGCCGGGCGCGCTGCCGGGCATCCTCACCGGCGCGGTGCTGGCCATCTCCCGG
>SECN01000309.1 GCA_004173515.1 Myxococcaceae bacterium
TGCTACGCGCGCGAGCAGATCGACACCTTCGTCATCGGCTCCGGCGACAGCGACTTCTGCCCGCTGGCGTACAAGCTGCGTGAGAACGGCCGCACCGTCATCGGGCTGGCGGTGAAGGAAGCCAGCTCCCGCATGTTCGTGAACGCCTGCGACCAGTTCATCTACATGCGGCCCAAGTCCCACGGTGGCAAGGACAAGGACCACGGTGGCAAGGGCAAGGGCGACAAGGACGAGGGCCGCGGCAAGCGGGGCGGCAAGGGCCACAAGGACGAGGGCAAGGGCCACAAGTCGGAGGCCTCCGGCAAGGAGGGCAACGAGGGCAAGGGCGGCAAGAACAAGGCGGAGGTGCCGGCCATCGCTCGCGAGGTCGTGCAGAGCCTGCTGCGCCGCGCCACGGGCCCGCTCAACCCGTCGCTCATCAAGGAGACCATCGTCCGCAAGGAGCCCGACTTCGACGAGCGCGACCACGGCTTCTCCACCTTCGCGCGCCTGCTGGAGGCGCTGGAGCAGGAGGGCCTGTTGCGCCGCATCCAGCAGGGCCGTCAGGGCTACGTCGTGGGCCCGGACACGGACCTGCCGGCCGCGGAGACCAAGGGCGGCGGCAAGAACCGCAACGCCAAGGCCCCCGCTCCGGTGGAGGAAGAGGACGAGGAGCTGGAGTCCTACCCGGACCCGGACGACGAAGGGCTTTAAGCCCCCGACCGCCGCGGGCCAGGGGAGACCCCGGCCCGCCGTGCGGTGAAGCGTGAAGCCGGGCCCATCACGCCGCGCGGGGCGTGGTGGACTCGCACAGGTGCTCCAGGAACTCCGGCAGCAGTCGGGCGGACATCACCCACAGCTTGCCGTCGCCCAGGTCCGCCAGGGACACGCGCTCCGCGTACTCCACGCACGTGCCTTCCACGTAGTGGACGAACACCTTGCGGTCGCGGGCGCGGTACCACTCCGCCGCGCGGCCCAGGAGCGCCACGAACGCGTCCTGCACCTCCGGGCGCGCGTCGTCCTCCAGCGGCACCAGGCGCACGCCGTCCAGCACGTTGAAGAGGTTGAGGCCCGGCTGCGCGGACTCGAACACCGCCAGCGCCACGGCGCGGCCCTCGTGACGGGCCACCACCAGCTCGCGCTCGCGGGACAGGCCCGCCTCACCCCAGCCGGTGCGCATGGCGGCCAGGTCGAAGCGCTCCGGCACCAGGTCCAGCGCCTCGCGGTACGCCTCCGGACGGGTGGTGGCCACCTGCTCGAAGAAGCGCGCGCGCTCCTCGGCGGTGGGCGTGTCCAACTGGATGTGGGCGGGCGCGGTCCAGGTGCCGTCCACCTCGCCCTCCATCAGGCGGAAGGGCACCAGGCACGTCTGCCCGGTGTGCGCGTACCAGGTGGCGAAGTCGAACTTGGTGTAGCGCACCCAGCGGACGTTGGCCTCGCAGTAGGCGAAGAACCACTTCACCTCCGGATCCGCCTGCGTGGGCTCGTAGCCGCGCAGGTAGATGTCGCGCAGCGCCTCGCGCGCGGTGGAGCGGCTGTTGGCCGGCTGGTGCCGCGCCAGCTGGTGCGCCATCCAGCTGCCCGCGTAGGGCTTGAGCACGGACAGCGTCGCCTCCATGCCGTCGTCCGCGGGGCGCACCACGCGGTAGCCCAGGCGGGGGTGCTCCTGGAGCTTGTCCTGCGTCTCATCGAACTGCGTGCGCAGGCTGGTGAACTTCTCCGGTTCCTTGCCCGGCAGGCGGAAGTAGCCGGAGCGCTCGAAGAGCTTCCAGGTGGAGTCGTTCCAGTCGCCTTCCACCTTCGTCGTCGGATGGGCCTGGGCCTCCACCAGCGCGCGCCACGCCCGGGCGCCTTCAGCATCCAGCGGACGGACGCACACGCCGCAGCGGCGGCCATTGGGCGTGCTGGAGATGTTGCGCACCTCCGCGCGCAGCCGCACCGGGGCGTGGCCTTCCAGCGCCACCTCCACCACCGGCAGGCGCAGGCCCGGGTACATCAGGTCCTCGCCGGGCTCGGTGAGGAAGGACAGGCCTTCGTAGGAGACGTCGAGCAGGCCACGGCTCACATGCACCTGGGGCCAGAGCGGGTGGTCGAAGTCCAGCGTGCAGGAGGGGCTGGCCTGCGTGCGGCGCAGCCAGCGGTGGCGGAAGCGCACGATGGAGGTGGGCACCGGCATCACCAGCAGGTCGCCTTCGACGCGCGCGGCCTCGCCCTGCAGGTGCACCACGCTGCTGTAGCCGAAGGCCTCCACGGTGAAGGGGCCGGGGGGAAGCGCGCCGTGCAGACGCCAGCCGAACATGTCCTGGAGCGGCTCGAAGAAGGAGGCGGTGACCTCCACGCGCTGACCATCCTGGGTGCGCAGCACGCCGCGGGCCTGGCGCGAGGCGAGCGCTTCACAGATGCGCGCCACGCGGTCCGCGCGGTCGATCTGCTCGCGCCACACCGGCCGCGTCTCCGGCGTGAGCAGCAGGCCGTTGTCGCGCAGCGACTCCAGCAGGCCCACGATGCGACGGCCCGCGTCCAGCGGCGGCGCGACGAAGCGCAGGCTGACTTCCGGCCGCGCTTCATTGACGCCAATGACCTCCGCGTCCAGCGCGGTGGCCCAGCGTTCGCCTTCACCCACCACCACCGAGGCGGCCTGACCCTTGCGGGGCACGGTGCGCGAATCCAGGTGGAGCGTGAGGTGCTCCAGGGACAGCTGCACCAGACGCCCGGGCGAGAAGTGCGCGCCAAACGATGCCGCCGCGCTCAACTCCGTCCCCACCCGGTATCCGAGAAGGGTTTCGCGGCCGACCGGCGCGTCCTGAGTGTCCGTGTGCATTGGGGGGCTCCCTCGATGTCCTACGAGGCATGATCCTACGACGTCCGAAGAAACTGTGCTCTCCCCAGTTACGGCAGACCCGGGGAACTCGGATTCCCACAGAGTGGAGATGATTCAGCCTGCTTGCACTCGGACCTTCGGGCGGTGTCACCCGGCGACCCTTGGACTGTCGCGGAGTGGCTTCTCACGTGTGGAGAATTCCTTCCACGGACAGACGCATGGCCTTCCAAGACGGGTGCATGCGCGTCCCATCCTCGGGTCGTGCGCTACCCACGAAAAGCAGCTCATTTCGAGACGCGGGACGTCCCGGGCATGTCGCATGTCAGGTGGTGGGACATGCCCTGCCTTGGAGGGTGGCGAGTCGGATGAAACACGTCCGGGATGACTCCCGCCCCTCTGGGCGGTTATTGCGCAGGCCCCGCATCCCGTCGGAAGCGGGCCCCCTTCCGAACCGCGCCATGCCCCTGTCCACCCTCTGTCTCCACTGCGGCATGTGTTGCGACGGCACGCTCTTCACCCAGGTGCCCCTCCAACCCAACGAGTCGGGGTCGCTGACCCGACGTGGATTGGCTCTCACCGCGCGAGAAGACGGCGCCGTCGTGCTGCCGCAGCCGTGCGCGGCGTTGGATGGACGCTGCTGCACCGTCTACACGGAGCGCCCGGAGGCCTGCCGCCGCTACCGCTGCCAGTTGCTGAACGCGCTTGCAGAGGGGGAGGTGTCCCTGGACGAGGCGAAGGGCGTGGTGGACGCCGCGCATGCCCGGGTGGAGGCCGTGGCGCGGGCGCTGCCTTCCGTGGAAGGGGGGCCTTCATCATCGATGCGACGGGCGCGGGCGGCCGTCGCCACGCTTCCGCCCGAGGCCCGCGAGGTGTTGACGCAGGCGGAGGCCTTCCTCGACCGGCACTTCCGGGGGCGCTTCCGCCGCTCGGGGTGAAGGCCGGGGTGTCCGGGGCGGGAGCGGACGGCTAGCCTGCCCGCCTTCGTGCGCTGGGGTTCGCGTGACCGGAGCCCTGCCTGACAAGAGGTCCTGCTCCCGTGAAGACGTCCCTGCTGACCGTGCTGTCCTCCGCCGTGCTGCTCTCCGCCGCCCCCGCTGGAGCCCAGCCCGGGGCCCGGAACGACGCGCCCGTGAAATCCGCGAACGTGGACCTGGACGGTGACGGCAAGCCCGACGCGGTGTCGCTGACGCCGGGCGCCGACGGGAAGTTCACCTTGAATGTCGGCGCGGCCACGGTGCACGGCAACGCGGCCGGCAACGAGGTGAGTGGCTTCACCGTGGTGGACCTGGACACGGGCGACAAATGGAAGGAGCTGCTCGTGCACTCCGTGGGCGACGTGGACGACGACCACCGCTTCTTCCTCTACGGCTACGACGGCAAGGGCGTGAAGGCGCTGGGCGACGTGCGGGCCCTCACGGAGGCGAAGGGCAACGGCATCGTCCTGGTCGATACCTGGATGGGCTTCTGGCACCGGCGGGAGAAGTACGCGCTGGACCGCAAGGCATGGAAGCTGAACCTCGTGCCGCAGGAGCTGTACGCGGTGGGCGTGGAGGCCACGGTGAAGAAGTCCTTCCCCCTGGCCCAGGCCCGCACCGGATCCGCGGTGGTGGCCACCACGGCGCAGGGCTCCAAGGTGCAGGTGATGGCCGCGAGCGTGCCCGCGAAGGGCGACGCGGACGACGTCTGGTATCTGGTTCGCTCGTCCAGCGGGCTGCTTGGGTGGGTGCGGGGAAAGGCCCTCGTGGAGTGCACGGAGGGCCTGCCGCTCGCCGGCTGAGCGTCACTCCACCAGGGAGAACTCCACGCGGCCCAGTTGTTCGTCGGTGGAGACGACCTTGACCTTCACCGGCATGCCCACGGTGAAGGTCCGCTTGGCGCCCACCATGGACAGCTCGCGAGCATCCGGACGGTAGGGGCCTCCGGCGAGGCCGTCCGCGGGCACCATGCCCTCCACCCACATGCCATCCAGTTGCGCGACGAGGCCGAAGGGCTTCACGCGCACGATGCGCGCCGGGAACTGCTGCCCGATGCGGGTGGCCATGAAGCGGGCCTCCAGTTCGTGGTGGCGGTCCACCTCCGCGCGGTTGGCGGAGCGGGCGCGCAGGTTGATGTGCTGGGAGAGCAGCTCGACTTCGGGGTCCTCGTGCACGAAGTCACGGCGGCCCTGGAGGTACGCCTTGATGAGCCGGTGCACGGCGAGGTCCGCGTACCGGCGGATGGGGGACGTGAAGTGCAGGTACAGGGGCGCGGCGAGTCCGAAGTGCGGGCCGGGCTTCACGGTGTAGCGGGACGGGCCCAGCGAGCGGCGCAGCACGGAGCGCAGCGCGGCCTCCGCCTTCGCGCCGGAGATCTGCCGGTCGAACGCGGCCAGGGCCAGGGGCGTCAGCTGCGCGCCAAAGCCCGCCGCGAACCCCGAGTGCAGCGCGAACGCGTTCACGTCCGCCACGCGCTGCGGATCCGGCTGTTCGTGCACGCGGAACACGGTGGGCACGCCGCGCGTCATCAGCCACATGGCGATGGCCTCGTTGGCGGCGACCATGAAGCGTTCAATCATCCCGTGCGCGGAGGTGTCCTTCTCCCCGGCGAGGCCGGACACGGCGCCGGTGGCGGTGTCGAAGGTGAAGCGCGCCTCGTCGCGGGACATCACCATGCCGCCCCGGGCCGCACGGGACACGGCGAGGCGGGCGGCGGCCAGCCGGAACCAGGGCATGGCCTCGCGCACGGACTCCATGGCGGAGGACACGGTGCCGTCGTCGAGGAACTCCGCGACCTCGTCGTAGTTCAGCCGCGCCCAGGAGCGGATGAGGCTTTCATAGACGTCCGCGGAGGTGACGCGGCCATCCGGGTCGATTCTCAGCTCCACGGTGAGACAGTGGCGCTCCTGGTCGGGCACGAGGCTGAGCCAGTTCGAGGACAGTTCCTCCGGGAGCATGGGGAGCACGCGGCCGGCCAGGTACACGCTGGTGGCGCGGGCGCGGGCCTCCAGGTCCAGGGCGCTGCCCTCCTTCACGGACTCGCCCACGTCCGCGATGGACACGAGCAGGCGCACGGCGCCGTCGGGGCCCGCGGGCAGCACGGAGATGGCGTCGTCGATGTCGCGGGTGGAGGGCGCGTCCACGGTGACGGTGGGGATGGCGCGAAGGTCGCGGCGGGTGCCCAGCGCGTGGGGCACCTCGCGGGCGCGGAGGGCCTCGGCTACGACCTCCTGCGGGAAGTCGCGGTGCAGGCCGTGGCGGGCGATGACGCGTTCCAGGGAGCGGTCGGCGCCGGGCTCCAGTTTGTAGAGCAGCACGACCTTGCCGTCCGCGATGCGGGCGACGACGGCGTCATTGGGTTGGACGGGGGTGGTGCCCGGATCCAGGGGCCACTCGGTGTTGGAGACTTCCTTGTCGATGCGCAGGAAGAAGCTGCCCCGGCGTGACACCACCTCGCCGTAGACGACGGTGCGGGTGCGCTCCACGAGCGACAGGCCGGACGCGGTCCACCGGCCTTCACCGGAGGCCGTCACGGTGGCGTTGACGACGTCGCCCGCGAAGAGGGGGTTCAGGTCCGGGGGGGTGATGAAGGCGGACAGCACCTCGGGGGCGCCGGGCTTCTGCACGGTGAGGAAGCCGAAGCCACGGGGATGCACGTCGACGCGGCCGGTGACGGTGCGCGGGGAGGCGGAGGTGTCCATGTCGCCGCCGTCGTAACCCACCTCCAGGGCGCACGGGGAGATCCCGGGATTCTTCTCGTTCGGGTTGCGGTTGCGGCGTTTTCGCGGCCCTTCCCCTGTCCTGCTCATCTGGGGTGACTTGCGTTTGCGTCGGATATGAACATGATTCCTCCTGGCCTGGAGCTGCCCGGCCAAGGAGGCCCCCATGACTTCGACGCCCCCCGATGCCCTTCCGCCCCGTGCGTCGGAGCCCGTCGCCGCCAGCGATGTGTCGTTGGAGCAGGTAAGGAAGCTCGCGCAGCTCATCACGCGCGAGTTGGGTGAGAAGGGGAGCGGACATCCGCTCTTCTCGCTGTTGGGCCCGAACCACGAATCCGTGCCGTTGCCGACGGATGTGCTCACGCTGATGCAGCAACTGCTCGCCATCCTCGCGTCGGGCGACGCGGTCACCGTGGTGCCGGTCCACAAGGAACTCACGACCCAGCAGGCCGCGAACCTGCTCAACGTGTCACGGCAGTACCTGGTGCAGCTTCTTGATGAGGGTCGGATCCCCTTCCATCGCACGGGCACCCATCGGCGCGTCTACAGCAAGGACGTGCTTGAATACCGCGCGCGCCAGAAGTCCGACCGCCGGTCCCAGCTCGACGCGATGATGCGGGAGAGCCAGGACGCCGGGGGCTATCCCGAACTCGAGTGAAGAGAACGCGAGGGCTCCTCCTGTCGTGATTCACGCCCCGTTCCCGGTCGTCCTCGATGCGAACGTCCTGATCCCCCTCACCGTCTGCGACACATTGCTGAGCGCGGCCCATGAGGGACTCATCCAGATCCACTGGACGGAGCTCATCCTCGAAGAGACTCGCCGCAACCTCGTCAGCGCGCTCGGTCTGTCGGAAGCGAAGGCCGCCCGACGCGTGGCCGCCATGAAGGCCGCCTTCCCCGAGGCCCTGGTGACGGGGCACGAAGGGCTCATCGCCTCCATGACCAACTCGGAGCTGAAGCCCTGCGCAATCCACCCATCTCCCTGGGAAGACTCCTGGACGGCCTGGCCCGCAGCGTCCCGGGCTTCGCTGGTGAAGTCCGCGCGTTGCTGCCTCCCTCCCTCACAAACTCTTGAGAGAAAGAAGCGTCACTGGAAGCCGGGGGGCTTCCCACTGTCTGTCTTCAACCGCGCGCCCGGGTTCAGATCAAAGACAAGCCCGAACTGCCAGAGGCTGATGCGCTCCAGGAAGAGGATGTTGTAGTAGTCCTGCCCCCTCACATACCGCGCGAACACCCCGAAGCCCGACCCCCACCAGGGATTCGCCGCCAGCTCCACGCTCAGCGTGGGCCGCTGAACCGGTGTCTCACCGAACGGATGCGACAGCGCCCCTTCCAGCCGGAAGCGGTTCCCGTTCACCGCGCGCTCCCCCAGCAGCCCCACCCCCCAGCGCCCATCCCCATACACCGTGCGCTGCTGCGGACTCAGTCCCCCGGGTCCAATCGCCGTATTCAGTTCGTAGAACGCAGTGGCCCCGATGATCCACGCGCTCAACGTCCGCGGATCCACCCCGAACCCCAGCCGCCCGTGCGCCTCGAAGCGCACCAGGTTCGTGGAGAAGCTCCCCGACACCTCGTTCAGCGGAAGCTGCCCTTCCGCGGGCGTGCAGTCCGGGTCCTTCCCCGTCTGGTTCGCGAAGAAGCACCCGTCCTCGCCGTTGGAGTGGTGCCCCAGGATGACGTTCAACCCCAGCGCCAGCATCCGGGGCGGTCCCTCCGTGTCCGGGCCATGCAACAGCCGCAGGTGCGCCGCCTGGAGCGTGAACTTCGGCATGTACGACGGCGGCGGGATGGGGTTGCTGTCCGTGTTGAACATCCGCAGCAGGATCTTCGGCGTGAACACCAGGGAGAACAGCGTCTCCCGCCCGTCCTGCTTGAAGTCGTTCTTCCGCAACTGCGGCAGGAACAGGTTCGGCGCGAACTGGCCCTCGATGAGCAACGGCGCGGGCGACTCCGGGTCCCCCAACCGCTTGATGCGGTTGGGGGACCCGAACAGGTACGTGCGGTCCAGGAAGAGCGACGTCTGCACGTCGACATCCACGTGGAGCCCCGTCGCCCGCGCCGTTGCTCATCGAGGGCCAGTTCGCGCCGAACCTGTTCCTGCCGCAGTTGCGGAAGAACGACTTCAAGCAGGACGGGCGGGAG
>SECN01000310.1 GCA_004173515.1 Myxococcaceae bacterium
GCATCAAGATCTACACGCCCGAAGGGGACCTGGCGGCGGAGGTGGCCCGCGTGGAGGCGCGGCTGCGCCTGGCGCCGCTGCTGGGCCAGTCCGTGGACCTGACGAAGGTGCGCATCGAGACGCCCCGCCTGTACCTGGTGCAGGACGAGCGCGGCCTCAACCTGATGCGCGCGCTGGAGCCCCGGGAGCCCAAGCCGGAGGAGCCTCCCACCGAGAGCACCAGCAAGCTGGTCCTCCACCTCAAGGACTTCGAGCTCACCCACGGCTACGTGGACTTCCAGCAGGAGCTGCCCGACGGCGGCGAGCGTCAGGTGCGCCTGGAGGAGTTCGGCGCGAAGGGTGAGGGCAGCTACGCGCTGGCGTCGCAGGACTTCTCCGCGGACCTCCAGGCCACGGGCGGGCTCACCCGTCCGCTCACCGGGCCGGTGCGGTTGGCGCTCAAGGGCTCCGGCAAGGAGCTGGTGCGCGACGTGGACGCGCAACTGGGCCTTGCGGGCGTGGAGGCGGACCTGGGCGCGAAGCAGACCGGGGCCACGGCGGCGTCCGTGGAGCTGCGGCGGCTGTTCGTGCCTCCGGAGCCGGTGAAGGCGTTCGTGCCGGCGTACCCGCTCATCGTGCCCATCGAGGCGAAGGGCACCGCGTCCATGGACGGCGACCTCGCGACGGCGAAGCTGGGCGCGACCGCGGGCAAGGCCACGCTGGACGTCGCAGGCGACGCGAACCTCAAGACCTTCCGCACCAAGGAGACCACCGTGAAGGCGCGCGGGGTGAACCTGGCGGAGCTGATGGAGAACGGCATCCCCACGAACATCGCCGCGGACCTCATCGCGCACGGCGGTGGCGACAGCGTGGAGACGCTGGACGGCGACGTGGCCCTCACCGTGTCCCCTTCAGAATACCGGGGCCAGTCGGTGGGCCCCATCGAGATGAAGGCCAGCGCGAAGGACGGCCGCTACCAGGTGGGCAACCTGCGCGTGATGATGCCGGGCGCGGCGTTCATCGCGTCCGGCGAAGGCACCGCGAAGTCGCTGGAGGCGCGCGGCAGCCTGTCCGCGGGCGACCTGAAGCTCTTGTCGCAGGCGCTGGACAAGCTGTTGCCCGGGGGCACCGTGCCGCCGTTGTCCGGCAGCGGTTCACTGGAGATGCAGGTGCAGGGGCCGCCGACCACGCCCTCCGTGAAGGTGGACGGCAACTTCGTCACGCTGGGCTACGGCGACATCGCCATCAAGGACCTGTCGCTCAAGGCCAGCGTCCCGGACGTCAGCCGGCCGCTCACCACCGACGCCACCGTGCTCATCAGCGAGCTGAAGACGGGCGGGCGCAGCTTCCGCGACCTGTCCGTCGCGCTCACCACGGACGAGCGGCGGGAGCTGAAGGCCAGCGTGCGCGTGGAAGGCGACGCGCAGCTCGCCCTGGGCGTGGAGGGCACGGTGGACGCGGACAACGCGGGGCTCGCGATGCGCGGCTTCTCGCTGTCGTGGCCGGAGGCCACCTGGACGCTCCAGCAGCCCACGCACCTGGCGTTCAGCGGAGGCCGCATCGCGCTGTCGCCGCCGCTCCAGCTGGCGTCGGGGACGCAGACGCTGAAGGTGGCGGCCGTGAAGGACGGCGAGCGCATCGACGCGCGCATCGACCTGGGGGCCTTTGATTTGTCGAAGCTGCCGCGCATCGCGGTGCCGGAGTCGCTGGGCCTGGGCGGCACGCTGTCCGGCCACGTCGCGGCGAAGGGGCGCATGGCGCGGCCGGACGCGGACGTGGACCTCACCTGGGCGGACGGCCGGGCGCGCGGTTACCAGGGCCTGGGGCTCGCGCTGAAGGCGCAGTACGTGAAGGACCGCGCCACCGGCACGCTTTCGGCGGGCCTGAGCGCGGCCCAGGTGTCCTCCCAGTTCGACGTGCCGGTGCAGGGCGTGCTGCGCCGCCGCAACGAGCCCCTGTCCCTGACGGTGAACCTGGAGAAGTTCGACGTCGCGGAGGTGCTGAAGCTCGCCGGACAGGCGCCCGGCCCCACCGGACAGATGACCGGCAAGCTGGTGGTGAACGGCTCCGCGAAGGATCCGCGCCTGGACCTGCTCCTGAGCGGCAGCGACCTGCGCTACCCGGGCCGCCCGGAGGCCCTCTTCGCGCAGGCGTTCGGCTTCGATCTGCGCGCCAGCTCCGACGCGAACGACGCCACGCTGGGCGCGCGCCTGGACGTGAAGGGCCTGGCCCCGCAGGCGTACGTCGCGCTGAAGACGCCCTTCACGCTGGGCGGCGTCATCGCGAAGCCGCCCACGCCCGCGCAGGCGCTGGAGGCGCCGCTGCGGCTGGAGGCGCTGGTGGCGGAGCTGCCGCTCGCGCTGCTCCAGGGCATGGAGGGCGTGGACAAGCCGGACGGCACGGTGACCCTGAAGGCGGACGTGAACGGCACCGCCCTGGCGCCGCTGGGCCGGGTGGAGATGCAGGCCCGCGCGGTCACCGCCAACGGCCTGCCGAAGCTCAACGGCTCCGCGCTGGCGCTGGCCGGTGAGAAGGACGTGAAGCTGACGCTGGACGTGCAGCGCCCCAACGGGCCGCTGGCGACGCTGGAGGCGCGCGTGCTGGCGCCCCTGGCCGCGCTCCAGGACCGCGAGGTCATCAGCCGCGTCCCCTTCCGCATGAAGGGCCGCGTGGGGCCCGTGCCCCTCAACGAGATCCCCGGCATGGCGCAGCCGAACATGGGCAACAAGGGCCCGCAGGGCGTGCTGTCCATGGAGCTGGCCGCGCGCGGGACGCCGGAGGCGCCCGAAATCGAGATGAGCGCGGGCATGCAGGGCCTGGGCGTGGCGCAGACGGCGCTGGGGCAGGCGCGGATCACATTCGCGTACTCGGAGGCGAAGTCCCTCTTCGACGCGATGCTCACCGCGCCCGGAGGCGGCTCGCTGACGCTGGGCGGCACGCTGGGCCTGGACCTGTCGCTGCCCGCGTTCCAGTCCGAGCAGGGACCGGCGAAGAAGGTGGACCGGGCGCCGGTGGAGCTGGCGCTGCGCGCGCGGGCCTTCGACCCGTCGTTCCTCTCCGGCATCTCCCCCTACGTGCGCACGCTGGGCGGCATCATGCAGGCGGACGCGAACCTGGGCGGCACCGTGGGCGCGCCCACCTTCAAGGGCGACCTGAACTGGAAGGACGGCAAGCTGGGGCTGATGGGCTTTGGCGAGTACCACGACATCCAGCTCGCGCTGAACGCGTCGCAGGAGCGCATCGACCTGAAGCAGCTCACCGCGAAGTCGGGCGGCGGCCCACGTCGAATTGCCGGAGGCCAAGCGCAAGGACCTGCAGCCGCTGGAGCGCCCCGTCGACGTGGTGATGGTGCGCAACGGCGTGCCGGTGGACAAGCGCAAGAAGCCGAAGCAGAAGACGCCCACGCAGGTGGCGGCGGGGACCGACCCGCGCAAGGCGCCGGACGCCGCGCCCGGCACGAAGGGCAATCCCCCGGAGCCGGGCACCGCCGTGGGCGGCGCGGGCGGCCCGTCCACCGAGCCGACCGAAGCGGAGCTCGCGGAGGGCGAAGAGGAGGACAAGGGTCCGCCGCAGCGCCAGTTCTGGGTGAACATCAACGCGCCCCGCAACCTGTGGGTGCGCGGCACGGACCTCAACATCCAGCTGGGCCTGTCCGAGGGCTTCCGCGTCGAGTACGCCAACGAGCCGCGCATGTTCGGCGAGGTGATGGTGCTGCTGGGCCGCGTGGACGTGCTGGGCCGCCGCTTCGACGTGCAGCGCGACAGCCAGGTGCGCTTCACCGGCCCGGTCCTCTCGCCGTACATCGCACGCTGGAGCGCGGCTCGGGCGCGTCGATGAACGCGGGCGCGCAGGCGGCGTCGGTGGTGGGCTCGTTCGTCGCCAACGAGGCGCGCAAGGCCATCGCCGCGAAGCTGCCCCTGGACGTGCTCTCCATCGAAGCGGGTGACAGCGGCATCGCCGGCACCAAGCTGGAGGTAGGCACCTACGTGACGGATAAAATCTACGTGGGCTACACCGGCCGGGTGGGCGCCAACCTCCAGAAGGGGGAGAACGCCAACGCCGTGCGCTTCCAGTACCTGTTCAGTCCGCGCTGGAGCCTGGAAGGCCAGTACGGCGACGCGCGCTCCGGCGGCCTGGACCTCATCTGGACCAAGGAATACTGACCGCGCGCCCGGGCGGTGACGTCCACCCGGGCGGCGGCTTCAGGCGCGCTGGCTACAGCGCGTAGACGGCGTAGCAGGCGCCCAGCGGCCCCACGCCCGTGGTGCCCGCGCCGGGTGAGTTCTGCCACACGCCCTCCGCGCCGCACTGCTGCCAGACGGTGCTGGAGGTCTGCACGCAGGTGCGCGTGGGCACGCCGCGGCCCAGGCGCGTGGACTGGCAGTAGGGGAAGGACACGTTGCAATTGGACGGCTTCACCGTGTCGCCCGCGGTGAAGGTGCCCGACAGGCACTGGCGCCACAGCGCGTCCGATGAGCTCTGCACGCAGGACGCCTCCGGCACCGTGGCCTCCACCGTGCCGGAGTAGCAGCCGGCGGCGCTCGTGGGCCACGCGTAGGCCGTCTTGTAGCGGTTGTAGATGGACGCCATCAGGGATGAGCCGCCCACGGTCGTCTTGCCACACTGGGTCGCGTACGCGCCCACCCAGGGCGTGTACGTGTAGAGCGCCGCGGTGGCCATGTTGACGGGCTTCACCGAGCACGGATCCAACGTGGACTTCGCCACGTTCACCCTCCAGCCGGACACGGTGGCGCGGCCCGCCTCCAGGTCGGTGAGGTAGCCGCGCATCTTCTTCGCGGCGCACTCCACCTGCTTGCCGAAGCCCACGTATTGCGCGTCACAACCACTGGAGTCCGGACAGCCACATCCCGTCGCCTTGCTCAGGTTGGTGGACGTGCCGCTCTGGATGAGACTGGACTCGCCCTGGATGCGCGCCAGCATGTACAGCGGGCTGATGTTGGACGCGCGCGAGCGCTCCACGATGAGCGTCGCCGCTGACTTGCCGTAGGCCGGGTCCGTGTAGCCCGCCAGGTACGAGCCCTGCTGCTGCAGGAACTGCTGCACCTGCGCCGGGGTGATGGCCGTCCCGCCCGTGACGTCCGAGTCCTCCAGCAGCCGGTGCATGTCGTACTTCGTCGTCGCCTCCTGGAGCACCTGCCCGGTCAACTCGTCGAGGACGGGCGCCTGCGCGGCCCCGCCGTCTTCCAGGGGGCCACAGCCGACGGCCAGCAGCGCGGGCACCAGCAGCACGCTCAATCGGAGCTTCATCTCGCACCTCGGGGTGGGCCTCGCGAGACGGGCACCGACACAGCGCCGGCCTCCGCGCGGCCGGGGGAGCCCGGGCTGTAGCCGGTGGGGCTCGGCTGACTCAAGACATTCCTGGATTTGGAGGATAAGCCCTGATGTGGGTGTTACCGGCGGCCCTGGTGGGAGGGGCGGGACGGCGGGGGCGCAGGGTAAAGTTCCGGACATGCGGACCGCTCCCATGATGCGTCGGAAGTGTTGGTCGTTCCTTGCCGTGAGTCTGCTCGCGTTGGCGGGCTGCTCGGATTCGAGTGGGCCGGGGGAGGAGCCCGGACCGGGCACGGATGGCCCCGGGGTGGTTCCCGGCGAGGGCTCCGAGTGCCTGGGCGCGAAGTTCCTGACCTCGCTCGGCAAGGACAAGCTGCTGGTGGGCGCGCAGATGGAGGATGAGACGGCGAAGAGCGCGCCCTTCGACGTGCGCTACCTGTACATCGCGGCGGGCCTGTTCGACTCGAAGGACGCGTGCAACTCGTGCGCTTCCGGGTGCACGTCGGACGGGGCGTCGTGTTCCAACAGCGGCGCCGGCTGCGGGTGGTGGGGCTGCTGGCAGTACGACCAGGATCCGCCCGGCGCCTACGTGCGCGACTTCATCAAGGCGTCCAAGGGCCAGGGCCAGATTCCGTTCATCACCTACTACGAGGAGTTCCAGGCGAGCGGCTACTCCGAGGGCAAGCAGCAGCTGGCCGCGCTCAACGACGCGAAGTTCCTGGAGCGCTACCTCGCGGACTGGCGCTTCCTCTTGAAGCAGGTGGGCCAGGAGAAGGCGCTGCTCCAGATTGAGCCGGACATGTGGGCCTACCTCCAGTTCTTCCCGGCGGACGGCAAGCCGCAGTCCACGCCAGTGGCGGTGAAGGCCGCGAACCCCACGGACTGTGGCGGGCAGGAGAACAACGCCGCGGGCCTGGGCAAGTGCATGATCGCCATGGCGCGCAAGTACGCGCCCAACGCGAAGGTGGGCCTGCACGCGAGCGCGTGGGCGACGAAGACGGACGTGTCCGCGAACACGGATGCGTCGTTCGACGTGGCGGCGGAGGCAAACAAGGTCGCCGACTTCCTGTTGCAGGTGGGCGCGGCGGACACCGACTTCGTCACGGTGGAAGCGTCCGACCGCGACTCGGGCTGGTACGAGAAGACGCAGGGCAAGGATGGGTGGTGGGATCCGGAGAACCACACGCTGCCGCACTTCCACCAAGCCTTCACCTGGGCGAACGCCGTCACCAGGCGCCTGAACAAGCCGCACCTGTGGTGGCAGCTCCCGCTGGGCAACATGGGCCTGCCCAACACGGACAAGAAGTGGCGCGACAACCGCGTGGACTACTTCCTCACGCACCCCGCGGAGGTGGCCAAGGCGGGTGGCGCGGGCTTCCTCTTCGGCGCCGGCAACTACGAGCAGACGACGCCGGAGACGGACGGCGGCAACTTCGTCAAGCGCGTGAAGGCGTACAAGGAAGCCGGCGGACAGGCCGCGTGCGTGCCCTGAGCCGATGACGTGACTTCCGCGCCCGGTGCTTCTTCGGAGGCACGGGCGTGAGCCGTTTCCTCCGCGCCCGGTGCATCGCTGAAGACGCCGGGCACGGAGGGCGTGATGCAAGGCGGAAGGTGACGCCGCGAGAGGGCTCGAGCGAGGAGCGCGCCCCGCTCGCTCGACGCGGTAATGCCGTCCACCGCCCCTCGGAACTACGCGCGGGGCCGCGTACGTGCTGGGGCCGCACGCTTCTTCGCGGACTTCGTGTCAGGGGCCTTCGACTTCGGCTCCGGTGTGACGGCGCTCGGAGTTGTCCGCGCCTGCTTCTTCGCCACCGTGCGCGGGGCCTCCGGAGCAGCCTTGCCGCCGGACACGCGCTTCGGGCTCTTCGCGGCCGCGCCAGCCTCCTTCCGCGCCTGGATCTTCTGGATGGACCGCGTGGCATCCGGCGTCTCGCAGGCCGTGTCGCCGTGGTCCACCTCCACCTTGCCCAGCCGCTTCGCCGTCGCGAGCGCCGCGGTCTGGAGCGCACCGCCCTGCGAACCCAGGGCGATGAGCGCGCCGTTCATCGCTTCGCGGACCTGGTTCTTCGCCGTCGGCAGCTCCTGCTCGATGCGCTTCACCCAGGGCGTCAAATCCTGCCCCGCGAGCACCGTCGTCTTCGCCACCAGCGAGGCGAGCAGTTGCCAGCCCGCGCACCCCACCCATTCCGACGAGGCGCGTGTCCACTCCAGCGCCTTCAGCGCATGCGGTGAGCGCAGCGCCACGTTCGTCACGAAGGCGGCCGTCAGCGCGGTCCAGTCGAGCGACTTCGCCCATGCACCCAGCTCCGTCCAGGACAGCGCGGGAGCGTCCGCGACCATCGTCGCCAGCAGCCGCGCGTCGGCATGTCCGGACGCCCACAATGCCCGGGCGAGCGCGGCATCCGTGCCGATGCGCTTCTTCAGCGCTCCCAGCGGACCGAAGTTCACGCCACACAGGGGCTCCGGAGCACCGTGTCGCAGGTACGTCTTGCGTGTCTGCGGCGAACCCAACCGCTCCAGCTCCCGCATCGTCTCGTCGAGGGTCATGGTGGGCGCAGTCTGGCACGGAGCCGTCCGCGGAAGCAGGTCCCGCGCGGTAGCTCGAACGAGTGACTGCCACGGAGTCCCTCCGCTTTCTAACTTGGCGCTCTTGAAGGGCTGATGTCGCGCCATGCGAGGGGGAGAAACCGATGACCAGCACCGGCTTCATGTCCGAGGAGTCCCTTGATGCCATGGACGCCTGGGAGGGAGCGGATGCCCTCCAGGAGCTGGAGGAGCTCGCGGATGCGTTCAGCGGGTTCGACGGCTTCGAGGCGGACGGCTTCGAGGGTGACAGCTTCGAGATGGAGGGCTTCGAGGACGACGGCTTCGAGGAGCTGTTCGCCGCCGCCGAGGAGGAGGACGCCTTCCTGGACACCGACGGCTTCGAAGGCTTCGAACAGGACCTGGCCACCGGCCTGTACACGCCGTCCACCGCGCAGCGGCTCGTCTCCGGTCCCGCCGCCGTCGCGCTCGCCCGGACCCTCAACCCGTTCGTCCTGGAGTCCATGGACGCCGACGACTCCGAGGCCTTCCTGCGCCGCGTCGCCCAGCGCGCCCGGGCCGCCGCGCGCGGCGTCGCGAGGGGCGTGCGGCAGGTGGGCCGGGCCGGTGTGGCCGCGATGCGCCGCGCCGCGCCCCTGCTCAGCCGTGCGCTGCCGGTGCTCCAACGCGTGGCGGGGATCGCGGGCCCGTGGGGCCGCGTCGTCGCCGCGGGGATTGGCGCCGCCCAGGGGCTGATGCGCGGCCAGGGGCTGAGGGGCGCGCTCGCGGGGGCCGTGGGCGGACTCATTCCAGGGGTGGGCGGGCGCATCGCCTCCTCCATCCTGCGCGGGGACGGCGCGGACGACTTCGCCTCGCTGGACGCGCTGGCGGACATGGCGGACGCGCGCCAGGTGCCCGCCGCCGTGGCCCTGCCCCTGGGCGCGGGGCTCGCGGCGCGCGTGGTGAGCCGGCAGACGGTGCCCGCGGTCGCGGCGCTCGGAGCCGCGGCCCAGGGCGCGGTGCGCTCCCGCACGCGCGGCCTGGAGCAGTACCTGATGCGCGTGGCACAGCAGGTGCCGGGCAGCCCGGGGCGACGGCTGCGGCTGTTGCGCGCCATCGCCCAGTTGTCCGCCAGGAGCCTGCGTCCCCGGGGGCCCGCGGGCGCCATCGCGGCGATGCCCCAGGTGGTGCGCAACGCGAGCCAGCGGGTTGTCACGCGCGCGGTCCAGACACCCAGGCTCGGGGTCGTCCCGCCGCGCGTGGCGGCGCGCCGGGTCCAGGCGCGGCAGCAGGTGCTGCGCCGCATCCCCGTCTCCGCCGTGAGCGCCGCGAGCGTCCGGCAGGCGCCCGCCTAGGCGCCGCCGTCCCATCCCTTCCACACACTTTCAGGACCCGCCAGCACAAGCCAGGTCACGCAAGGAGGAGCAGCCATGCAACAGCCGCAGCCTTTCGAGGAGGAGTTTTCCGGCCAGGATGAGATGTCCGATCTGATGGCCGAGGGCGAGGAGGGCTTCGAGGGCGAAGGCTTCGAAGCCGAGGGCATGGAGGGCGAAGGCTTCGAAGCCGAGGGCATGGAGGGCGACGGCTTCGAGGGCGAGAGCATGGAGGCCGAGGGCTTCGAGGCCGAGGGCATGGAGGACGACGGCTTCGAGGGCGAGAGCATGGAGGCCGAAGGCTTCGAGGGTGAAGGCATGGAGGCCGAGGGCTTCGAGGCCGAGGGCTTCGAGTCCGAAGGGGCCGACGCGCTCGCGGACGCCTTCGCCAACGCCATGGACGCCCAGGACGAGGAGGAGTTCTTGCGGCGCCTCAGGGCCGGTGCCCGCCGGGTGATGAACGTGGCCGGGCCCACGCTCCGGCGCATCGGACAGCGCACCATGCCCATCGCCATGCGGTTGATCCGGCAGGCGGCGCCGCGCGTGGGCGGCATCGTGGGACAGGAGATTGGCCGCACCGTGGGCGGGCTGCTGCGCGCGGACGCCATGGACGCCTTCGCGGATGCGGCGGCGGACTACGCCAGCGACGAGGACATGGAGGCCTTCACGCGGGTGCTGGGGGGGCTGGCGGCGCGCCACGTGGTGCGCTCGACGATTCCTCCCGCGCGCCGCCGTCAGCAGCCCCAGCAGGCGCGGGCCCTGGGCCGGGCCGTGGGCCAGATGACGACGAACATCGCCCAGCGCGTCGCCCAGCGCTACGGCCCGCGAGCGCTGCCGGCGGTGACGCGCATCGTGCGCCAGGTGACGCGGCTGGTGCGCCAGCAGGGCGCGAGCCCCCAGGCGGTTCCGCGGATGATCCGCCGCATCGGCACGCGGGTGGTCACCAGTCCCCAGGCGGTGCGCCGGCTGGCGCGGCCCAATCCCGCCGCGCGGCAGCTGCGCGCGAGCGCGGGGATCCGCCGGCCCGCCCAGCGCGGCAACCGCATGGACCCCATGATGGGCAGCAGGCCCGGCATGCGCCGCCTGCGCACCGTCGTGCTGCGGGGGCCGGTGCGCGTCGTCGTGAGGTGAGTGCAACCACACCGGGGCGGGGGGAGGCAGGCACATGGCGGACGCGCTTCAGCAGTTCCTGCGGGCCAAGGTCCAGAACATCGCGTTCCGCGCGGGGAGGCTGTCGCGCCTCAGCCCGCAGGACGTGGGGATCCGGCCACGGGACGTCCCCTTCGCTCCCTCCGCCGCGCACTTCGCGGCGGCCAACGCGCGCCTGGGGGAGATCGACCGGGACGTGCGCAGGGCGCTCGCGCGCCTGAACGGCCGGCTCCACGGCGCCCCGCTCCAGCCTGATGAGGTGCTGGAGCGCAACGCCCTGGTGGAGCGGGAGATCGACCGCGCCCGCCGTGCCTACGGCCTCTTCTTCGACGTCTTCAGCCAGAGGGGCACGCGGTTCGCGCCGGCGCTGGCCGCCTGCGACGTCATCGCGGTGGACTGCTTCCAGGCCGTCCGGCGCGCCTCGCCCGGACTGCTGGCCAGCCCGATGCTCAAGCCCATCACCTATCTGGAGCACGGCTTCTCCCCGGCCACCTTCCGGCGGGGCGTATTGCTGAGCCGGCTGCTGGGCGAGCGCAATCCGTTTCCGCTCATCCGCGTGCCATACGAGCGCGTGGAGGCGCCCTGGGGCATGGGCGTCATCCTCCACGAAATCGGTCACAACCTGCAGGCGGACCTGGGCATCTGGCAGGAGACGCAGGTGGCCCTCCAGCGTCGGGTGCTGGGCGTGACGGGCAACCCGTGGCTCACGCGCCTGTGGGGCCGCTGGCACAAGGAGATCTTCGCGGACCTGATGGCCTGCCTCCTGGGCGGGCCCGCGTCGGTCCATTCCATGAAGGACTTCCTCGCGTACCCGCCTTCACGCGTGCTGACGTTCCATCCGCTCAGCGCGCACCCCACTCCGTACCTGCGGGTGCTCATCCAGGCGGAGATGCTCCGGCGGATGGACTTCCCCCGCCAGGCGCGGGACGTGCGCGACAACTGGTACCGGCTGTACCGCGCGCGGCTGCCCGGCGCGCGCATTCCGGACGTGCTCTTGCGCACCGCGGCCCGGATCATCCCCCATGTGGTGGATGAAGTCGCGTTCCAGCCGCGACGGGGGCTCGCGCAGCGCGCGCTGGTGGACGTGGTGCCCTTCTGGCCGTCGGATCAGGAGCGCATCCTCCGGGGCGCGGAGTCCCTGGCGCGCGGGCAGCTGCCCTCGGGACTGCCGCCCCGCTACGTCGTGAGCGCCAGCCGCGAGGCGCTTGAACGAAGGCTGGCCCCGCCCGAGCAGATCTCACGGACGGTGCTCAATCATCTGGTGAGGCTTGGCTCGCGGGATGCGCGGATGCCAGGCGTGAGCGTCACCCTGGCCGCATGACAGGACCTCAAGGGAGGGACGATGTACGAGAACACGAAGGGTCGGAGCACCGCGGCGTCCATGGAGCTGACGTCCACCGCGAAGACGAAGTTCGACGAGTTCCTGCGCCGTCAGCTCGGCGTCTCGGACGCCAGAGACCCCACGTCGGTGGTGAACGCCCTGCGCAAGCTCTACCCGACGACGGCCGCGCGGCTGGATGACGAAAGCAAGGGTCAGCCCATCCGCGTCCAGGCCACGCCCGAGCCTTCCATGGGCGTCATCGTCAGCACCGGGGACTCCCCCGGCATGCGGAGGTTCCGACAGCAGCGCGAGGCGCTCCAGGACGACCTGAAATTCGCGGTGGAGCTCGCGTCCAACCGCGACTTCAAGGCGCCGGTGGACGGTTGGCGCGACTCCATCCTCGCGGAGATGGACGAAGGCGAGGCCGCGGCGAACCGGGCGGTGGATCCGGTGGCGCGCGACCGGACCTTCTACACCGTGCGCAAGCTGGGCGACTGCGCCCGGCTCCAGGACCTGCGCCAGCGCCGCGAAGCGCTCATCAACGCCCTGGAGCAGCTCACCGCCACCAGCATCCAGGAGGGCGGCGACGACTGGGGTGACGGCCAGGCCTCCTACGGCAAGCTGCTGGAGCGGCTGCGCACGCAGGGCCAGTCCGACCTGCGCTCCATCGTCCGGCCCGACGCGATGTCGCGGCTGCTGGACGTCCTGTTGAACCACGCCCCCCGGGCGCAGTCGGAGGACATGCGGGGCATCGCGTCCGCGGTGCCCATGGAGCTGCTCCAGTTGCGGCGCCTGCGGGACGTGGCCGGCAGCCTGCTGGACACGTCGGACCTCACCAACTCCTCCTATCTGGATCCCACCCGGGGACAGGGCGCGTCCGCGCCGCTGGCGGCCTTCACCGAAGCGCTCACGCTCTTCATCAACGCGTTCGACCGGCCCAACGCCGGCGCGCGACTGCTCAACATGGTCCTCCCCGCCCCCCTGGCCTTCCAGGAGCGGGCCGACAAGGAGCAGGAGCTGCACGACAAATTCCGCGAGCGGGCGGTCGTCCAGGAGCAGTTGGACGAGCTCCAGATGGATCCGACGACCACGGACGCGTTCTGGAAGGAGATGGCCCGGTTGGATCGCATGCTGTACCACATCGACCGGATCATCGACCTGTACCTGCTGGACTACGACGAGGTCACCATTCCGGGCGGCGGCAACCGCGTCCTCTTCCACTCGGAGATGCTGGAGCAGTTGGAGCAGGACGCGGATGTCTTCGTCCTGGACGCGGCGTTCCTCAAGGAGCAATGCGGCCTGGAAGAGGACACGCTGGCCCTGGCGAACACCCTGACCCAGGGCGCCGAGGACCGGGTGGGGGACATCGAGGAGGACCGGAGCCACAAGTTCAGCGTCCCCACGGGTTCGCACTGCAACCTCGGCGAGCAGTACCAGGTGCCTCCGCCGATGCGCGTCTCCCTGGACCGGCTGGAGCGCCACTTCCCGCAGTACGGCGTGGACGTGCCCCAGCCGAACCCCAACCC
>SECN01000311.1 GCA_004173515.1 Myxococcaceae bacterium
GGCCCCCACCAGGGCGAGTGCCGCCGCGCCCCCCAGCATCGTCCTTCGCGAGCGACCCCGAGAGACGGGGGACGGGACGTCGACGGAGGGAGCAGGGGCTTCGGCGGTGGCCTGGGGCTCCCGTGAGGCCACGGCTTCAGCCGAAGCCACCAGTGTTGGCGCCGCGTCCCGGGCTTCGGCCGGGAGGTCCGTCGGCGTCACGCGGGGGCGTGCCCGGCCGTTGCGGGTCGCGAGCGCTTCCTGGCTGGGCCGTGCCGGCGTGTGGGCGGTGGGGAGGGGCAGCGTCGGTGCGTCGCCGGCCGGAGGCACCTCGTAGGTCATCGCGGGCCCTGGCCCGGCCCCGTCGAGCGCGGCCAGGAACTCCGTCGCGGATTGGAAGCGCTCCGCCGGTGACTTCGCCATCGCCTTCGCGAGCGCCGCTTCGAGCTCCGCGCGGAAGCCGGCTTCGGGAGCCACGGTGCGCAGCAGCGGCGGCGTCACCTCGCGGTGCATGCGCAGGAGCTCCGCGTTGCCTGTCGCGGAGAAGGGCTTCCTGCCCGTGAGCAGCTCGAAGAGCAGCACGCCCGCTGCGTAGAGGTCCGTGGGGGGACCCACCGGCTCGCCATGGATCTGCTCCGGAGCCATGTAGGCCGGCGTCCCGAGCATCATCCCGGAGGTGATGCCCGTCACCTCGTCGCGCAGCTTGGCGAGCCCGAAGTCGAGGATGCGCACCTGCTCCCCGAGACCGACGGCGTGCGTGACGATGATGTTCTCGGGCTTGATGTCCCGGTGGATGATGCCCTGCTCGTGTGCGTGGGCCAGGCCCGCGAGGACCTGCCGCAGGGCGCCCAGGGCCCGAGGCAGCGGCAGCGGCCCCTCGCGCAGCAGCCCCCGCAGCGTGTCTCCGGTGACGAAGTCCATCACCATGTACGGCGATTCCTGATCCACGCCGAAGTCCATCACCGACACGCAGCACGGATGGGTGAGACGGCTCATCGCTCGCGCCTCCACCTGGAAGCGCTTGCGGAAGTCCTCCTCCCGCGCCGCCCAGGCGTGGAGGAACTTGATGGCGACGGACTTGCCCACCTCCAACCGCTCGCCCCGGTAGACAATGCCCATGCCCCCCGCCGCGAGTCGCTCGAGGATGCGGTAGCGCCCCTGCAACACCGAGCCGATGCGTGGGTCCGAGGCGGAGGTGGGCTCGTTCATGGCCCGCGCACGATAACAAGGCGGCTGGAATGTGGGGCCTGAAGGGGGCGTCCCGGGTCGGACTCGAGGCCGCCGTGCCGACGGCGCCCGAAATCCATCCCCCGCCCGTGGCCGATTCCCCTTGGCCCGGGTCAGAGGAAGGAAGTGCGCACTTTCAGGAAGGACTTCCCCCATGTCACGACTGCCCCTGGCCGGCCTGTTCGCCGCCCTGCTGCTCGTCGCCGGAAGCGCTGCGGAGGCGAAGCAGTGGAAGCACGCAGGGATGCATCCGCGCACCGGAAAGCCCGCGGACGGTCTGTGCCACATCGAGACGATGCACGTGCACACCGCCGCGCCGCTGTACGGCGAGACGCTCTACCGCACGCGCGATGACGTCCACGTCTTCATCGGCGATCCGACACCCTTCGGCTACGAGGGTCCTCGGCATGCCTACTACGGACACCACCCGGTGGTGCTCAACGTGTTCATCCAGGTGGAGGTGGACGTGGTGGAGTACTGCTACCACGACGGGCCGCACTACCACGCCTATGCGCCACCGCCGCGCCAGGAGTTCGTGGACAAGGAGGACGTCCACTACTACGCGGGCGAGTACCCCGACGAGTACAAGCGCGACAGCCCGAGGCGGGGACGCGTCAACGCGGTCTACCGGGGCTGGGAGGGCCCGCGGCCGGTGGTGACGGTGGCCCCGCCACCCCAGTACCACGGCCCCATCATCCAGGTGGGACTCAGCCTCCCGGTGCCCCGGGTCGAGGTTCGCGTCGGCGCTCCGCCTCCTCCTCCGCCCGAGCGGGAGGTGGTCATCATCCGCGAGGAGCGCGTCGTGCACGAACATCACGACGACCACGATGACCACCACGATCACGGCAAGCACCACGGCAAGCACGGCAAGCACAAGGGACGACACTGACCATGCGGCGCACACTCCTTCCGCTGCTGGCCCTGCTGCTGGCGGGCTGCTCCCGCGATGTGGACGACATCCTCGATGCGTGGAAGGCGGAGGGTGAAGTTCCCTCCGGTTTCACCGACGTCGGTGAGAAGTTGCCAGGAGGCAGATGCAAGGCCGGCAAGGTGAACGGCCTGGATGCCACCCTGTGTTTCTTCGACAGCGGGGCGAAGGCCGATCAAGCCCAGGAGTCCGCGTGGGCGCTCGTCGGCGAGGCCGTGGGGGCCGCGGTGGTCTCCGGCAAGTGGGTGCTTGTCATCGCCGACCCTCGCAAGGAGGACCCCAGTGGACGGCGGATCAACGCACTGGTGAAGATCTACCAGGACAAGACGCGCTAGGGCAGGCTCGCGGGCCATGGTCCCCATCACCTTCCGCACCGCCACGTCCACGGATCTCCCCGTCATCCTCGCCCTGCTCGCGGATGACGCCATCGCCCGCTCGCGCACGGGCTACATCGACGAGCCCGTCCCTCCCGTGCGCGCGGCCTTCGATGAAATCAGCGCCGACCCGAACAACGAGCTCATCGTCGGCGTGCGCGAGGGTGAAGTCATCGCCACCCTCCAGCTCACGTACATCCCAGGCCTGAGCCGGGGCGGGATGCGGCGGGCGCTGGTGGAGGCCGTGCGCGTGCGCTCGGATCTGCGGGGACAGCGCATCGGGGAGCTGTTGATGCAGGACGCGATGGCGCGCGCCCGGGCCCGTGGCTGCGGGCTGATGCAGCTCACCACCGACAAGCGCCGCCTCGAAGCCCATCGCTTCTATGCGCGGCTGGGCTTCGAGGCGAGCCATGAAGGCATGAAGCGCTCGCTCTGACTCAACGGCAGGGCCTACTTGATGGCGGCGGGATCCATCCAGAACAGCTCCCACTGGTGGCCGTCCAGGTCCTGGAAGCTGCGCTGGTACATGAAGCCCTGATCCATCTTCTCCTTGTATTCCACGCCGCCCGCCGCCAGGGCCTTCTCCATCCGGGCGTCGACCGCGGCGCGGCTCTCCTCGGTGAGGGCGATGATGGCCTCGGTCACCTTCGTGGCGTCCGCGATCTCCTTCTTCGTGAAGGTCTTGAAGAAGTCCTTCACGAGCAACATCGCGTAGATGTCCTCGGAGATGACCATGCAGGTGGCGTTGGCGTCGGTGAACTGGGGGTTGAACGTGTAGCCCAGCTTCGTGAAGAAACCGACCGCGCGGTCGAGCGACTGGATGGGCAGGTTGATGAAGATCTTGGTGGCCATGGTGGGTCTCCTTCGAAGAGGTGGAACGTCGTCTTCATCCATACGACGAACCTGCGTCCGGGAGATCGACACGCCCTTTATTTTCCCGTCGCTCGCCCCCAACCCTCCGGAATCACGGCGGCGTTCACCGGCCCCCGGTGGCATTCCCCCCTCACACCAGCTTGCCCGGGTTGAGGATGCCCAGCGGATCCAGCGCGCCCTTGAGGGTGTGGTGCAGGCGCAGGGTCTCCGAACCCAACTGGGCGGGCAGGAAGCCCCGCTTGAGTGAACCCACGCCGTGCTCGCCGGTGATGGTGCCTCCCAGGTCCAGCGCCGCGTGCAGGATGTCGTCGAACGCCTGCTTCGCCCGCGTCATCGCCCGATGAGCACCCCGCGCTGCTCCGCGATGCGCTCCACCGCCGCGAGCAGCTCCGGGATGCGGGAGATGGGCACGCCCACGTCGTCCAGCAGCGTCGCGCCCTGCTGCTCCAGCGCCGGGAAGGCGAACCTCCGCGCGCCCATGAGCAGCTCGCCCTCGGCCTCGTCGGTGGTGTTCATCACGAAGGTGGATCCGGCCCGCTCGCAGGCCGCCGCCATCAGGCCGATCTCCTCCTCGCCCTGCGCGCCCCCCGCGTCGGAGCGCGCCAGCAGCAGGGCCGCGGCCGTGACGTCCAGGCCCATGGGCTTCCAGGACTCGACGGCGCGCACGGTGGTGCGGTCCATCAACTCCAGCAGCGACGGTCGCGTCGTCCCCATGATGTCGGAGACGGCCGTGCCCGCCCCCACGAGCGTGGGGAACGTGGCCAGCAGCGTGGTCGCCTTCGGCGGCCGGGGACGCAGGCGCAGCGTGGCTTCCGTGATGATGCCCAGCGTGCCTTCCGAACCGACGAAGAGCCGCGTCAGGTCGTAGCCCGCCACGTTCTTCACCGTGCGGCCGCCGGTGCGCACGACGGATCCGTCCGCGAGCACCACCTCCAATCCCAGCACCGCGTCCCCCGTCACGCCGTACTTCACGCAGCACAGGCCACCCGCGTTGGTCGCCAGGTTGCCTCCGATGGTGGAGAACTCCCAGCTCGCGGGATCCGGCGCGTACCAGAGCCCCTGGTCCGCCGCGGCGGCCTTCACCGCGCCATTGAGCGCTCCGGGCTGGACGACGGCCAGCATGCCGCGCCGGTCCACCTCCAGCACCCGGTTCATCCGCAGCAGGGACAGGACGATGCAGCCCTCGGTCGCGTTCGCGCCGCCCGACAGGCCCGAGCCCGCGCCCCGGGCCACCACCGGCACCCGGAACGTCCGGGCCACGTCGAGCACGGCCTGGACCTCGGACGTCGACGCGGGCCGCACGAGCACGGAGGGCATCCCCGACGGCGCCCACTCGGCCTGGTCGTTGCGGTGCGCCTGGAGCACGTCCGGGTCGGTGACGAGCGACTCCGTCGGCAACACCCTCGATAGCGCCTGCACCACGTCGACCGTCACGAAGGACCTCCCGGTTCCAGGGCCTGAACGCGGGGCAGGACACCCTTGCTCCCGCGTTCGGCCCCATGGACCCAGCTTGCCCCAGGCCCGTGACTTCCGCTTCCGCGCAGGAGCCCCGGCAGGGGCGTCACGCTCACGGTGTCGCATCGTCCAGGAGTGGCGCCAGGAAGGTGCGCAGCGCGGCCTCCGCGCGCCGGGCGGCGACAAGGGAGATGCCCGCGCGAGACGGGACGCCGGGCACCTTGTCTGCCCTGGGCTCCGTTGTCTTCGACGCACCCGTGGCGCGCTGCCTGTGCGCAGGGAAGCCGTCGGCCGGGCCAGGGGGCGACTGGCCGGGCCGTTGTCCGCCGGGGGCCGCGCTGGCCCTGACGCACTGGGCCGTGAAACACTCTCCACGCTGCGGATCCCCATGGCCCGGTTCAAGGATGCGGTGCGGCGGATGAGACTCCTGCTGGTCGAGGACGAAGCGAAGATGGTGGCCCTGCTCCGGCGCGGATTGGAGGAGGAGGGACACACCCTGGACGTGTGCACGCGTGGCGGTGAGGCGCAGGCGCTGGCGGCTCCCGAGAACTACGAGGTCATCGTCCTCGACTGGTCCCTGCCGGACATGGACGGCATGACGTTGCTCCGGGGCTGGCGGGACGACGGCGTGCGCACCCCGGTGCTGATGCTGACGGCGCGGGGGAGCACCGCGGACAAGGTGATGGGGCTGCGCTCGGGCGCGGACGACTACCTGGTGAAGCCCTTCGACTTCGAGGAGCTGCTGGCCCGGCTGGAGGTCCTGCGGCGCCGGAATGAGGCGAAGGATGGCCTGGTGCGCCTGGGCGGGCTGGTGCTGGATCCAGGGCGTCGGGTGCTGCGCGTGGGCTCGCGGGAGGAGCCGCTCACCGCGCGCGAGTTCTCGCTCTTCAGCGCGCTGGCCCGCCATCCCGAGGCGCCGCAGTCTCGCGCGCGGTTGATGGAACAGACGTGGGGCCCGGACTTCGACGGCAGCGCCAACGTGCTGGACGTGTACGTGGGCTATCTGCGCACGAAGCTGGAGCGGCTGGCGGCCGCGCACGTGACGCTGCGCTCCGTGCGCGGCGTGGGCTACAAGCTGGTGGTCGCGGCCCCGGGAGGGCACGCGGAGTGAAGCTGTCGCGCCGTCTGTGGTTGCACGGGGCGCTGGTGCCCGCGCTGGCCACGCTGGGCGCCCTGCTCGTGGCGGGACAGCTCTTCCGGGTGGACCTGGAGCGGGCGTTGGATCGCGCGCTGCTGGCCCAGGCGGCGGTGGAGAGCGTGAGCCTCTTCGATGGCCCGGGGCAGCAGGTGCACCTGCACATGGCCGTCTCTCCGCTGGTGGAGCAGGTGCGCCCCTTCGCGCCGCAGGGCTATCTGTATCAAGCGGATGGGCGGCTGGTGATGCGCTATCCGCCGGTGCCCGAGGGCGCTCCCGAGGAACCGCCCCGCGTGCCCGACAGCCGCGATGGAGAGCCGGTCCTCGTCACGGAAGTGTCCGCCGACGGCAACCGCTGGCGCGAGGTGATGGTGAACGTGCGCTCGCCGCAGGGAGAGCGGTACGGGCTGCGGCTGTTGGCCTCGCTGGGGCAGGTGGACCACTCGGTGGAGTCGTATTTCCGGCTGGCCTTCTCGATGGCCGCGGGGATGGGGTTGGTGCTGCTCGGCGTGCAGACCACCCTGGCGCGGCGCATGGCGCGGCGCCTGGAGGCCATCACCCTCAACCTGGGCCGGCTGCGCGAAGGCGACCTGACGTCCCCCACCGAGGTGGACGCGGGGAAGGATGAAATCGGTCAGCTCAGCTCCGCGCTCGCGGAGGCCACGGCGCGGGTGCGCGGCGCGCGCGAGGCCCAGGAGCGGCTCGTCGCGGACGCGGCGCACGAGCTGCGCACGCCGCTGGCCCTCATGCGCACCAGCATGGACCTGGCGCTGCGGCGCGAGCGCAGTCCGGACGAGCTGCGCGCTTCGCTGCGCGAGGCGCGCGCGGAGGTGGATCGGTTGGCGGTGCTGGCGGAGACCCTGCTGGACATGGCCTCGGCGGGACGGGGCTCGTGGGACCGGAAGAAGGGCGACCTGCGGGAGGTGTTGTCCCAGGCGGTGGAGGGGGCCCGCGCGGAGGCCGAGCGGCGGGGGATGCTCGTCCACCTGGAGACCCCCGCGCGGGCGGAGGCCTGGTTCGACGCGGGCAGCCTGCGCCAGGCGGTGGACAACCTGCTGAGCAACGCCCTCAAGTTCTCCTCCGACGGTGGGGAGATCCACGTGCGGCTGACGCTGGAGGGGGGACGCCACCGGGTGGTGGTCTCCGACACCGGACCGGGCATTCCCGCCACGGAGCGGGAGGCGGTGTTCGAACCGTTCCATCGCGTGGCGGGCGCGGGAGGCCGTCCCGGCGCGGGCCTGGGGCTGGCCATCGTCCGGGAGGTCGCGCTGCGCCATGGCGGCCGGGCGTACGTGGATCCGGCGGAGGGGCAGGGCGCGCGGGTGGTGCTGGAGCTTCCCTCCACGCCGCGCGCGGAAGGCTGATACGTCCGGGTGCCGCGATGTCCTCCCAGCCCGTGACCTTCTTCGATGTGCCTCCGTCGTCCGGGGACGTGCCCACGCGTCTGCCGAGCCCGTTCGCGCCGGGGCCTCCGGGACCGTTGGCGCGGAGGGCGGCGGAGGTGCTCCAGGAGCAGCTGCGGCGCGAGCGGTGGGAGGCCTTGGAGCAGCCCGGCGGCGGGAAGATGTTCGGGGTGCTGGTCGTCGCGGCGCCGGGAGGCCGGGTCGGCTTCCTGCGAGCCTTCTCCGGGATGCTGGGCGGGGCCTGGAACGTGGAGGGCTTCGTTCCGCCGCTGTTCGATCCGGTGGCGCGCGAGGCCTTCTGGCCGGCGGGAGAGGCGGAGCTGGCCGCGCTGGGGCAAAGGCATGCGGCGCTGCTCCAGGCCGTGGAGGAGGAGCCCGCGAGGGCGACGGAGCTGGCCGAGGTCGGGCACCTGCGCGCCGAACGCTCCCGGGAACTCTGGCGGCGGATGGCGCTTTGTTATGTCATTCCAAACGCGCGGGGCGAAAGCCAGCCATTGGGTGCGCTGTTCGCGCCGCGCCCGCCGCCGGGAGGGGCCGGGGATTGCGCGGCGCCCAAGCTGCTGGCGTATGCCTTTCGCCATCACCTGAGGCCCCTGGCGCTCGCGGAGTTCTGGTGGGGGGCCTCGCCGCTCGATGGTCGTCGCGAGTCCGGCGTCTACTACCCGGCCTGTGACAACAAATGCGGCGTCGTCCTGCCGTACATGTTGCAGGGGTTGTCGGTGGAACCCGCGCCCCGGCCGGCCACCGTCCTCGAGGATCCGTGCATCCTCCATGAGGATCCGTGGGTGCTCGTGGTGGACAAGCCGGTGGGCCTGTCCACCGTGCCCGAGCGTCATGCGCCCGCGCGCGACTCGGTGCTCGTCCGGCTCCAGCGGCGATTCCCGGAGCTGGGCGGCTCCGACGTCCTCCACGACCTGGAGCGCGAGGCTTCCGGCCTGCTGGTGATCGCGCGGGATGCGGCGACCCGGGCCGCGCTGCTGCGCCAGTTCGCGCGCCGCGAGGCCGAGCTTCGACAAGTCTCCTGGGTCGAGGGCCCGGTGGCGGGGGAGTCCGGCGTCATCGAGCTGCCCTTGCGTGGAACGTCGCATGCGCCGCTGGAGGACTGTGTCGACCGGGCTCACGGCAAGCGGGCCATGACGGCGTGGAAGGTCCTGGAGCGTGGCCAGGGCAGGACCCGGGTGGAATGGGTCGCGGTGACCCGGCATCCCTTCCAGGTGCGCGTCCATGCGGCGCACCGTCTGGGATTGGGGGCACCCGTCGTCGGGGATGCCCGCTTCGGCCGGGAGGACACGCGGCTGATGCTCCATGCCGAAGCGCTGGCCTTCACGCATCCGCATACAAAAGCGCGTCTGTCCTTCACCGTCCCCGTGCCCTTCTGAGGGGAACCTTCGCCTCTGTCTTCGAGGGCGCTCAGGTCCCCGCGCGAAGCGTGCGGTAACGCCTTGTTCGCCAACACGGCGTCCACCGCGCGACACCTTCTCGCCGTCCACCGGTCATCCGTCTCCGTCCCGCGTCCCGGTGGGCGTCGGATGCCATGCACACGCCCCGGTCCGCCCTGGGGGGCGCTTGCATGAGACCCGGGATGCGCGCGATATCCGGGTCTTCGTGTCGCCAGGGGGGCGCCGTGCTCAAACTCAAACCTGAACCCGAACCTGAACCTGGACCTGACGCCTGGATGCCGCTCGCGGGCGACGCCGAACGCCATGCGTTGGATCACCCGTGGCCCTCACCGGACCAGGGCTGCGTGCGCTTCGTCGTGGACGATGACTTCTTCCGCCTGGAGCACGACACCCGGCTCCTGCTCTACCGGGACCTGTCGGAGCGGATGCTCGCGGTCTTCCGTGAGCTCACCCCACCAGGGGGCTGGCTCTACGCGTTGGATCCGCAGCACCCCTGCTACCGCTTCCTCCCGCACGTCCCCTTCGAGGTGGGCGCCACGCTCCAGGAGTGGACCGGCCTCTACACGCGCGAGCACATGGAGCAGGTGGAGCGCGGCATCCATCCACCGTCCTTCGAGGCGCGCTGGGCCATGGACGTCCACCCCGCGGGGGACCCGGAGCACGTGTTCGCGCCGCCGGACTTCCACTTCGTCTTCGCCGCGCGCTACCGGGTGGGCAACTTCGACGGCCTGGAAGCGCCAGGCCGGGGGCCCATCGAGACGGAGACCTACGAGCTGCTGGGACCGCGCCTCATCGCCGCCGTGGACCGCGACCCACCGGAGCTCTTCCGGCGGGCGCGCAGGTTGGGTGCCGACGAATAGCGGCGGGCCTTCAGACGGGGCGCGGCGTGACGGCGCGCGAAGGGGGCTCGCCCTCGTAGTAGAGGCTGGCGTGCCCCTCCCGGTAGACGACCAGCACGCGGTCATTCTCTTCCAGAAGACCCGACGTCTTCTGGGTGACCTTGCGAACCAGGGCGTCGAGCTGCGCCGGACCTGCTTTGCTTCCGGCCCGGACCGTGACGACAGGCATGCGGTGTCCTGCTCCCAATGGCCTCTCCCGCGACGAACGTCGGCAGGGGCCGACGCCTCACCCGTCCGGAGGGCGCGACGTGTCATAGCGAACCGAACACTTCGTTGACAAGTGCGCCCTGCCATGGAGGAAAGAGACCTTCATGCTCCGCCACGTCCGCGCCCTGCTGGTTGTGTCGCTTGCCCTGGTCTCCACCGCGCACGCGCAGTCGCGCAAACCGGACGCGCTGTACCATGTGTCCCCCACGCCCGCGTGGCTGCCCCGGGGCGTCTACCTGGGCACGCAGCTGCGCAACGGCGCCGTCATCCCGCACCTGCACCTGCAGTGGCAGTTCACCTTCTTCCAGGAGCGCAAGGACGCGTGGGCCGTCATCCTGGAAGGCGGGGTGGGGTGGGCGGCGTCGCTGCCCGACACGGCGCTGGAGGGGTACATCCTCCCGGTGAACTCCTACTACGAGCACACCGCGCAGGTCGGCGTCGGCTACCGCAACCACCTGCCGGGCCAGGCGCACTGGGGCTTCCAGGTGACCAGCGGCCCCGTCTTCTATGGCGCCCACTTCGGCACCCAGCCCCCGGACCGGCGCGTCGCCGGCGTCGTCCAGGGCCGCATCCAGATTGGCTACCAGTTGAGTGACGTGGGCCTGGGGCTGGCACTGGGCTACTCGGAGCCGTTCGGCCTGAAGAACCGCAGCTTCGCCCGTAACTTCGTGGGTGGCGTCAGCCTCGGATTTTTCGCGGATTGGCGGTAAAGGCGCGATACACTGGGGGCGCGAGAGCGGAACGGCCTCCCGGTGCGGGCGCCCGTGCGCCGCCAACCCCTCATGGCCGAGCTTCTCAGCGCCCACGTCACGCGTTTCCTGCGCAACCGCGAGGAGTTCGAGCGGAGCCTGCCCCCGGGCCTACTGCTCTTCATGCCCGCGCTGGGCACGGTCACCCCGTCCGAGCTGGAAGACTACCCGCTGCGGACGGTGACCAACGCCGGGCCGCCGACGCTCGGTCAGGATGAACCCGTCGTCTTCTCCCTGCTCAAGTCCAAGGGCAATGCCTTCGGCCGGGGCATCACCGTGGGGCGCACCGGCAACAACGACGTGGTGCTCGATGACGGCAGTGTGTCCCGATTTCACGCGTGGTTTGCGCGAGACGCGGGAGAAGCGGGTTTTCTGCTGACGGATGCGGGCTCGAAGAACGGCTCGTTCGTCATGGGCGAGCGGCTGTTGGCGCGCAAACCGACGCCGGTGGGGGACGGGATGCGGCTGCGCTTCGGTCAGGTGGAGGTCAGCTTCTACACGCCCGGGGGTTTCACGCGGCTGTTGGCGAAGCGCCTGCAGTCCTGAAGCCTTGCCACGTCTTCGGCGGCCTGCGTAACGTGCGAAGTCACCCTCTAGGCACGGATGGGAGCGTTCGCGGTGGCCTTGACCACAGAAGCCTTCGGGCTGACCGATGTAGGCCGGAAACGGCAGCACAACGAAGACGCGATGATGGTGGACGCGTCGCTCGGCCTGTTCATGGTCGCCGATGGCATGGGCGGACACGCCGCGGGTGAGGTCGCCAGCGCGCGGGCCACGGAGGTCGTCAAGCAGCACATCGCGGCCAACCGTCACCTGCTGAAGGACCTGGCCAACAACCCCACGGCGGACAGCCGTTCCGCGGCGGCGGCGCTGGTGGAAGTGGCCGTGCAGCGGGCGTGCGCGGACATCTACCGCGCGGCGATGACGGATGCCTCCAAGCGCGGCATGGGCACCACGTTCGTGTGCCTGGCGGTGGGCGGCAACAAGGGCGTCATCGGCCACGTGGGCGACAGCCGCGTGTACCTGGTGCGCCACAGCCAGTGCCACCGGCTGACGGAGGACCACACGCTGGTCGCCGCGCAGCTGAAGGCCGGCACCATCACCAAGGAGCAGGCGGCCACGTCGCAGTACCGCAACGTGATCACCCGCGCGGTGGGCATCCAGGAGTCGGTCCAGGTCGACACGCTCATCGTGGACCTGATGCCGGGCGACGTGTTCCTGCTCTGCTCCGATGGCCTGCACGGCTACATGGAGGATGAGGAGCTGCTGCCGCTGGTGGCCAACCTCCAGCCCGGCGACATGCCGCGCAAGCTGGTGGAGATGGCCAACGAGCGCGGGGGCAAGGACAACATCACCGCGGTGGTGGTGAAGGTCGCCGGCGACAGCGCGGCTTTGGCCAGCGAGGAGACGAGCGAGGCGCAGTCGCGCATGGAGGCGCTGCGGAAGATCCCGCTCTTCCGCCACCTCACGTACAAGGAACAGACGGCGGTGCTGTCCATCGCCACCACGCGG
>SECN01000028.1 GCA_004173515.1 Myxococcaceae bacterium
GCTCCCCAGTGTCTGGGTCGCAGGGCGGGAGGGGCGGCGGGGGATTCGGGACGATCTGGTGCGAGAACGAAGGAGGGGTCATGGAGTCCGCTCAAGGTGGATGTGGACAACCCAACAGGTTCAGCCCGACACGGGGGGGCCGACTGTGAAATCAATTGTCCCCCCTGAAGTAAAAACGTGGCTCGCGCAGAACCTTGTGCGTGGGGTTTCTTCCGCGAGGCTCGGCGCCGTATTGGAGGCGTCTGGAATGGCTTCGGAGGTTGTCTGGGAAACGATTCGCGAAGCCGAACGGCATCCCGCAGTGGGTGGAGGTCGGACCCATGCGACACGCTTGAATGCGTTGGAGTCATTGCTCGCGACGCGTTCGGGATTGCACCGGCAATCGCAGCGCGGACTCCAGGTGGAGCGGCGCCAGCGTCTGTCTCCAGCGGAGTTCTTCACCGAGTACTACCGGTGCAACCGGCCGGTCGTCATTGAAGGGCTGTTGGAGGACTGGCCCGCGATGACACGCTGGACGCCCGCGTGGATGGCGGAGCGTTTCGGGGACGAGACGGTGGAGGTGATGGCGGGACGCGAATCACAGGCATTGCCTGATTTCCATGCGGACCGTCTGCGTCAAAACGTGTCTTTGCGCGAATTGCTGGCCCGCTTCGACGGTGCGCCGACAAACGACATGTATCTGGTGGCGCGCAACAGCCTGTTGTTGCGCGAGGCGTTCCGGCCGCTGCTGGAGGACCTGCGTGCGCCGGCGGGCTACATCCAGCCGGACCTGCACGGGGCGGACCGCGTGCACCTGTGGCTGGGGCCGGCGGGGACGCTGTCCAACCTGCACCATGATCACCTCAACGTCCTCTTCTGTCAGGTGTGGGGGCGCAAGCAGGTGTGGCTGGCGCCATCATGGGAGACGCCGTGGATGGCCAATGGGCGCGGCTTCTACAGCGACGTGGACGTGCTCGCGCCGGACACCGCGCGCTTTCCGGACTTCGCCCGCGTGGCCCTGCACACGGTGGAGGTGGGGCCGGGTGACACGCTCCTCATCCCCGTGGGCTGGTGGCACGCGCTGCGCGCGCTGGAGCCGAGCCTGTCCGTGACGTTCGTGAGCTTCGAGGAGACCCCCGGCCTCAACACCTGCTGGCGGGAGGGCTGGCTGGGGGCCACGCCCCAGGAGGAACACCGATGAGTCCTTCGAATCCGGCGCGCGCGGTGGCAGCGGAGGGTGGTTCGCCCCTGGCTCCCGAGTGGCGCCAGTGGCTGGTGGAGAACCTGCTGCGCGGCACGTCGGCGCGGGAGCTGGTGGCGGCGCTGGAGAAGGCGGGCGTGTCGGCGGAGCAGGCGCGCCGGGCGGTGGAGGCGGAGCAGCAGGAGCCCTTCGTCGCGGGGGCCCTGCGCGCGGTGGGGATGCAGCGCAAGCTGGAGGGCCTGCTGGATGTGTACGCGGAGCTGTTCCAGCAGACGGATGCGCCGCCCCGGGTGGACCGTCATGACGCGCTGACGTCCGTCGCGTTCTTCGAGCGCTACTACTTCCAGAACCTGCCTGTGGTGCTGCGCGACGGCTGGCCGGCTTCGCTGTCCTCGCAAGAATGGTCCCCGGCCCGGGTGGCGGGACGCCTGGGCGAGCGCGAGGCCCGGCACGCGTGCTGCGTGCCGCTGTTCGAGGATGCCCGGATGGCGTCGTTGGCGCGGGAGCTGACCGTGCCCCGGGGCCTCGCGTCGCAGGACATGCGCGCGTGCGAGCCCCGCCTGTGGTGGGAGCCCGCGGGGACGGAGGTTCCGCTGCGCGCGTCGCGGCGCAACGTGTTGCTGGCCCAGGTGCATGGGGTGCGTCGGCTCCAGCTCGTTCCGGCGTTCGAGCTGCGACGCGTGGCCACGTCAGCGGAAGGCGCGCGGGCGCCGCTGCGCCTGGACGTGGCGCTGTCGCCCGGGGAGCTGCTGCTGTTGCCGGTGGGGTGGTGGTACGGCTTCACGGCGCCGGAGGGTGGCGTGGCCGTCTCGTTCGAGGCGTTCGCGTTGCCGGAGCCGAACGTGACGTGGGACTCCGACGCGGAGCCCCTGCCGTCGCCGCTGCCGCCCCGGGACTGACGGGACGGCTCGCCGGAGCCCGCGCGAGCCAGGGCGCTACTGGTACAGCAGCACCTTGTCCACCCAGCGCATGCCGGGCTGCTTCTGATGCCACTCGAGCCGCTCGGCGCGCAGGGCCAGGGAGGGCTCCGTGCCGGCCTGGATGCGCTCGCGCACCGCGCGGAAGAAGGCGCCCGCGTCATTGGGGATGTCCGCCGTGGCCGCGAAGACGGCGCGCGCCCCGGAGGCGACGAAGGCCTGTGGCAGCGAGGACGTCTGGTGCAAGAACGGCGAGAGACGGGCCGCGCTGCACGCGCCCAGCACCACCAGCGGCGCGCCGTGGAAGTGCCGGCGGCGCAGCTCCTCCGCGGTGAGCGCGTAGCTGCCGTCCTGCTGCGGCGACAGCGCGATGACCGTGGCGTCCGACAGCGCACGGTCCACCACGCCGTGCGCGTGGATGTCGATGTCGGTGGCCTGCTCCATCGCTTCCAGCACGCGCTCCGGCGTGGCCTGCGTGCCCTTGAGGCGCAGCAGGCGCTGCGCTCCCGCCAGGTCCAGCTCCGTCGCCGACGGCAGGCGGGCCAGCCGCAGCGATGGCGGCGGCTCCACGTCCGACACCACGACATGCATGGGGGGCTTCGCGGGCGGCGGCCCGTGGGCGCCCGTGCCCACGCGGTAGCTCCAGGCCAGGTCCGCCGGGAGGATGCCGGAGCGGCTGTCCAGCGGCGGCGCGGCCAGCACCGACACGCGGGGACAGTCGCGCAGCAGATCCACCAGCTCCCCGGGCACCAGGCCCGTCAGGTCGTCGCGCAGGGGCACGGTGCGCGTGGCGTCGTAGTGGCCGCGAATCTGGCCCTGGTGTCCCCGCACGACCGCCACCGTGCGCTCGTCCTCCACCGCGGCGGCCAGCACGCAGCCCTCCGGCACGGGCACCTGGAGGCTTTCGGCCACCACGTCCATCGCCTCGCGGAAGGCGCCCGCGTGGCCCGCGCTCACCGCCAGCGTCCGGTAGGCCACCACCCGCGCGTCCTTCGCGTCCGCGTTGACGCGCAGGAGCGGCTCCGCCTCCGCGATGGCGCGGCGCAGCTGCTTCTGGCCCGCGCGCCAGTCCCGGTCCACCGCGAAGCGACCCGCGATGAGCGTGGCCAGCACGCGCCGGCCCGCGTTCTCCTGCAGCGGCGTCACCCGCGCCAGCTCCGCCCGGAGGCGCGCTTCGTCGGACGGTCGGGGATCCAACCGCGCGAGGTCCGCGAGGATCCACGCCCCCTGCAACCCGGGCGTCTGTCCGCACGAGAGGGCCGCCTCCAGCTCCTGCCGGGCCTCCTGCGGGCGGAACTCCATCAGCGCCAGCGAGGCCAGGTTGCGGTGCGCCTGCGTGAGGGCCAGACAGTCCTCCGGCCGCCGGGCCAGGGACTCGGTGAGGTACGCGCGCGACAGCGCGATGCGCACCTGGAAGCGCGTCGCGTTGGCCAGCATCACCAGCGCCGCGCCCTCGCGCTCCCACTCGCCCAGCGCGGCGGCCTCCTGCCATGCGGCGCGCGCGGACTCCTCGCCCTCCAACAGCCGGTTGGACGCGGTCGCGCGCTGGCTCAGGCGCGTGAGCAGGTCCACGCAGCGCAGGGGCAGCTTGCGCGCGCGGCACTCGGACAGCGCCGCGCGCAGCCGGTCCCCGGCCTGGGCGCCATGGCCCGCGAGGTCGTCCAGCCGCGCGCCCTCCTGCGCCACGCGCGAGAGGATCCACGGATCGCTCACGTCGCGCGTCAGGGCCTGCAACTCCTCCTGCGTGCGCGCCACGCCCGGCGTGCGCAGCAGGGCGCCCAGCAGCAGGTCCCGGGCCGCGTCGTCCTGGCGCAGGCGCTCGATGAGGCTCGCGGGGGAGGGGTGCTTCTCGAACACCAGTTGCGCGTACTCGCGCGCGAGCGGCGAGCGGCGCGTGAAGTCCTGCGCGGCCACCCGCTGCACGGTGGCCTCCAGCGCGGTGTCCCCCGCCGCGTGGTCCAACACCTTCGCGAGCGGCAGCAGCTCCTGGACGCGGGCTGTGTCCTCCGCGGTCATCAGCAGGTCGTAGAACTGCTCGCGCGCGAGGCCCGGGAAGCGGCCCGCGGCCTCCACCGGCAGGGGCGCGTCGGGCGTGCGCAGCCGGGCGAGGAACGCCTTGTGGGTGGCCTCCCAGGCGTCGGCCCGCGCCCGCAGCCGGGCGCGCAGGCTCCGGGCCTGTTCGCGGGCCTCCTCGCTCCAGCCGGGCTCCGCCTTCGTGGCCACCTGGTCGAACGTGGCCGCGGCGACGAGCGACAGGCCCAGCTCGCGCGTCAACACCGCCCGGTTCCAGCGCGCCTGCGGATGGTCGGGCGCCGCTTCGAGCGTGGCGTCCAGCAACGCCAGGGCATCGTCGTGCCGTCCGCGCAGGAAGAGGGCGGCGGCCCGGTCGCTGTCGCGGTCCTGCGAGGGCAGGGTGCGCGACAGGTGCGCGAGCGCCTGCTCCGTGTCGCCATGCAGCAGGTAGCTGATCGCGACCCCGTGCGCGTCGCCGCGCTCTTCCAGGGTGGACAGCGGCCCGAGCGGCACCGGCCGGGCCAGCGTCTCCGGCGCGTGTGGGGGCGCATAGGGGCGGTGCACGTCCGCGGCGGGGAGGCTCAGGCGCACTTCCAGGGGGCGCGTGGGCAGCTCCGACAGCCACAGGGCCTGGCTGTCCGGGGCCGGTGCGTGCTGCTTCCAGGCGCGCACGGCGCCAAAACCCACGGCCCCGCAGAGCGCCAGTCCCACCGCGAAGGCGGCGTGTCTCACGCTCGTGCGCCCCGACGGGCGCATGCCTCGGGGCGTCTGCTGCATGCCAGTCATCCGGGGCCTCCCGCGTGCCCCCGCCTGTCTCCGCGGGTCCAACGAAAGACAGTCTATGGCGAATCCCCCCGGGCCCGACAGACCCGGGGGAAAACCACAGGATGGCCGTTCGTTTGTGCCCGGACGGTTACCCCGGTTACTCCACCTTCAGGGGGGCGCGCGTGGCCTCCACGACCCGGTGGATGGGGTACAGCTCGCCCACCGTGAGGCTGTCGTCCAGGAACTGCCAGCGGCAGAAGCCGTCGTCCGAGTGCGGCTCCAGCAGGTAGGTGGCGAGCGTGCCGGTGCGCTGGTCGGTGGGGACCTTGAGGGTGCCGGCGGGGAACTCGCGCTCGGAGCGCTCGGCGGCCACGGTGAGGATGGTCTCGAAGCGCACGGGCTTGGGCTTCTGGCTCAAGGGCACTTCGTTCTCACCCGGGGCCGGCACGTTGGCGGCGACGTCCGGGCTGAAGGTCTGCTCGCGGCGGGCGATGCGGTAGCTGTCCACCTGGAAGCGCTCGGCGGTGGCCAGCTTCTCGAAGTGGATGCCGTGGCCTTCCAGCCGGGACGCGAGCGACGCGGGGACCAGGTACGCGGACGGCGTGCTCACCGCGTGGGTGGGCACGAAGGTGCGGTAGTGCGGCGACTTGTAGGCCTTGCGGCGCTTGCCCGGGTAGCGGCGGCCCTCGATGCTGGCCTCGTCGAAGGAGTTGATGGTGGCGATGTCCTTGCCCAGCACGTAGGCGGGGTAGTCGAACACCAGCGCGCCTTCCGCGTTGCGGTGCGGGACGCCGTAGTTGATGCCCACCAGGTCCTTCACGTCGGGGGACCTGCCGCGCGCGATGATGGCCGCCTCCTCGAAGGAGGTGGCCGCGCGGTAGTCCTTGGCGTAGCGGGCCGCGTCGCGGATGAGCTCCAGCACCCACGCGCGGATGACGGCGCAGCGGCGCGGGAAGTCGATATAGCTGTACGTCTCCAGCAGCACGTCCAGGCGGCCCAAGAGGCCCCGGTAGTGGCTGCCGAAGCGGGGCAGCGCGGGGTAGGTGTGCCAGCCGGAGCGCGGGTCGCCTTCCTTGAGGAAGTTGCCGTACCAGAAGCTGTCGAAGCCGTGCTTCTTCTTCACCGCGGCGGACACGCGCTCGGCCAGCTCGCGGTTGTAGTCGCGCGACAGGTGGAATAGCTCCGCGTTGCCGTGCGGGATGTCGAACGTCAGGTCGAAGGCGTGGATGCTGCCGTCGGTGGTGTGGCAGTCCACGAAGAGGTGCGGCCACCACGCCTGGTACAGCTTCGCGAGCGCGCGCGTCTCCGGGGCCTCCTGCTTCATGTTGTCGCGGTTGAGGTTCCAGCCCTCGCCCGTGTAGCGCGTGCCCACGCCGCCCGGCGGGTTCACCTGGCCCTCCAGGTTCTTCAGGTCGAGCGCGCGGTTTCCCGGGCTGATCCTGTCATTGCCGTCCGGGTTGAAGTTGGGGACGAAGACGAGGCAGAGCCTGTCGAGCAGCTTCTTGCCCAGCGACGTGAGGGTGAGGTCGCGCGCGAGCCCCAGCAGCGTCTCCTTGCCCTCCACCTCACCGGCGTGGATGTTGGCCTCCACCATCACGATGATCTTCTTCTGCTTCTGCGCCAGCTCCGGCGTGAAGCAGTTGCGGTCGCTGATGACCAGGGAGATGAGCGGCTGGCCCTCGCCGCTCTGACCGAAGTCCACGCGCTTCGCGAGCTTCGTCTGGCCGACGAGCGTGTCGATGAAGGCGACCACGTCGGCGCTGCGGGAGGTTTCCTGGTAGTCGGTGGCTTCCGCGCGGGTGCGCAGCTGGGGGATGGGCATAGGTGCGCGCATCCGAGCGCTCCGTGCATGCGGCGTCAAGCACGCGCGTGCGTGGGTGCGGAGGACCCGGCATTCGTATCCGGTGCCTTCGCCGGGGGGCTGACTTGCCGCGTCGGGGCGGTGTCCCATATGAGACCGGCCGGACGGCTTCGCGAGGGGAACATCGTGATTCGGAGTGACAAGCGGCTTGGACCGGCCCTGGTGGTGGTGCTCGCGGGCTCGATGGTGTGGGGGACGGGCTGCAAGAAGGAGGAGGCCGCCTCTCCCGTGGACGCGGGCGTGGTGGCGGTCGCGGCCGTGCACGACGCGGGAGTCCCGGACGCGGGGACGGTCGCGCAGGTGAAGAAGCCGCTGCGCTTCTCGGACGTGACGCTCACGAAGACCGATGACCGGTTGACCGTGACGTACACGCTCACCAACCCGGGGACGGCGCAGGCGCGCGGGGACGCGTGCCTGTCGTTGCACGACGAGCAGGGGATGTTCATCGACTACGAGCGGCTGGGTGGCATCACCGTGAAGGGCGGCACGAGCGACACGTTCGAGGATCAGGTGCGGCTGACCGAGGCGTATTGGAAGCAGGCCCGCACGGTGCTGCTGTTCACGTCCGCCGACGGTGGCTGCCCGTCCGGCATCACCAAGATGACCAGTGAGCGGTTCCAGGTGCTGCCCTCGGGACAGCCTGCTCCCGCTGGCACGCCGGCACCCCAGGCCCCGGAGACGTCGCCGCCGGTGGACGACCTCGTGGTGTCCGACGTCCAGCTGCGTCAAGAGGGAATCTCGGACAACTACTCCATCACGTACACCGTGAAGAACCCCTCCACCCAGCGCGTGTCGGGACGGGGATGCCTGCGGGGTTACATCGCGACGGGTGAGCGCTTCCTGGATGAGGATTTCGTGGGGGAGTTCAGCCTGCGTCCCGGGGGCTCGGAGACCCTCACCGACACGGTCGTCTTCGACAATGACAAGCACTGGGACGAGGTGAAGGTGCTGCGCCTCTACATGAACCACTATGGCTGCGCGGGTGTGGTGGACGCGGAGAATCTCGGCTTCTCCTTCGACAAGCCCTCGGGCATCCATGCCCCCCTGGTAGGCGTGGATGCGGAGGTGGAAGACGAGCCGGAGACCGACATGGACTCGAGCGACGAATACGACACCTCTCCGCCGCCGCTCGCGGAGGACTCCGACAGCGATTCGCCGGAGGAGACGGGCCACTGACGGACCTTCACGCGCGCTCGCCTCGCACGGGCCTGCCGAGCACGCAGGGGTGCAGGCGGAGGTGCAGGGCGGGGCGCTCGGCGAGAGGTGAGTCCCTGCGAGGCAAGGTGCCGCCCGAACGTGTCCGGTGCACTGTCCGTGCGCGACAGAACGGCTTGCCGCCCGCGCCACCGCGTCGCTAGCGTCCTGGACGTGGCGCCCTCCACTCCCCCTTCGCTCTCCGCCCGCCTGGCCCGGCAGGGGCTGCTCGCGGCGGCGAAGCGGGGCGTGCCGGCCGAACGGCTCTGCCAGGAGGTGGGGCTTCGGTGGGAGGACCTGGAAGACCCCGAGGCGCGCATCCCGTACGCGCTCCTGGATGAGCTCCTGGAGCGGGCCGTGGCCCTCACCGGGGATGACAACCTGGGGCTGCACATGGCGGGCATGGACGTGATGGACGCGGAGGATCCCGCGTCGCTCGTCCTGCTCACCAGCGCCCACCTGCGCGAGGCCATGGAGCGCGGGTGCCGCTACCAGCGTGTGTGGGGTGACGGCGAGCGCTTCCTCGTGGAGGGCACCCCCCGGGGCGTGCGCATGCGCTTCACCCCGGTGGGCCCGTCCTGGCGGCCCGCGCACCGACACCTCACGGAGGTGGCGCTGGCGCGGCTGGCCCAGGGCGTGCGCCTCTTCACCGGCGCGGACGTGCGCCCGCTGCGAGCGCGCTTCGTGCACGAAGCCCCCGGGAACGTCGTCGAACACGAGGCCCTCTTCGGCTGTCCGCTGGAGTTCAACGCGCCGGCCAGCGACCTGGAGTTCGCCCACGCGGACGCGCAGCGGCCCTTCGTCCACGCGGACGCGGTGGTCCACGCCGGCCTCGAACATCAGGCCCGCCGCGTCCTGGAGCCGCTGCCCGTCGTCGACACCCTGGTGGGCCGGGTGCGCGAACAGATTCGCCGGACGCTGGCGGGAGGCGACTTCTCCTTCGTCGCCGTGGCCCGGGCGCTGCGCGTGCCGCCCCGGACATTGCAGCGCCAGTTGGCGACGGAGGGCTACACGTACGCGGGCATCGTGGAGTCGCTGCGCCGCGAGCTGTCCCAGGGCTACCTCCAGCGGCGCATGTCCATCGCGGAGGTGTCCTTCCTCTTGGGGTACGCGGACCCGGCGGCCTTCCACCGCGCCTTCAATCGCTGGTGGCGCACGTCCCCGGAGGCCTTCCGCCGGGCCCGGGCAGGGGGCTGACAGGCAGGCGGCGACGCGGGGCCATGCAGGGCGGGAAGCGGGACTCCGCGTGGAGGCGGCCGTGCCTAGGTTTGCGCCTGAGCGTCGGGCCCGACGTGCACCGGGGGCCCCTTTCCAAGGAGACCACCATGTGGACACGCCGGTTCAATGGGCTCGTCGTGCTGGGAGTGATCGGAACGGTGGGATTCGCCACGGGCTGCAACGAGCGCCAGCAGCAATCCGCCAACGAGAACGCCCGACAGGTGGGACAGGAGGTAGGCGAGGCCGCCAGGGACGTGAAGCACGGCGCGAGCAAGGCCGCGGAGAGCCTCCGGGAATCCAGCCGCGAAGCCGCCGACGGCTTCCGTGAAGGCGTGGGCGGTTCGGGGGACACCGCCTCCGAGGAACAGAAGGCCGACGAGCGCAGCGGGGACGGGCCGGACATCGGCCGCCACCCGGGCGTCATCAACGACGGGGAAGGCCCGCTCGAAGAGCGCTGAAACACGCGCGAGACGCGCCGTGTCGACACCCACGGTGTCCCCGCGTTGTGTTTGAATGTCGACCATGGACGTGGCTCCAGCCCTCCGTGGTCCCCTTGCGCCTTCGGGTCGCTGGCTGTGCCTGTTGCCGTGCCTGCTGACGGCCGCGTGTGCGACGACGGGAGGGGTGGTCGAGCGGATCCCCACGTTGGAAGAGCAGTGCAACGGCGGACGCGTCTACGCCTGTGAGTCGTGGGGACAGCAGCTCACGGTGGACAACAGGCTGGAGGAGGCGGACCGGGCCTTCGGTCTGGCGTGCGCGATGGGGTCGACCTCCGCGTGCCTGACGCAGGGCAGGAGCCGGATGGAGCAGGGCGACCTGGAGGGCGCGGAGCAGCCGCTGCGCAAGGTCTACGATGAGAACGTGGAGGAGGGCGCGCTGGCGCTCGCGGACGTCCGGGAAGCGCAGGGCGATGTCGCGGGGGCCTCGCGGCTGCGCTGGGAGGCGCTCGGCCTGGACAAGTCGACGGTGGAGTTCGCGCTCGGCTGGCGCATCCCGTGGCAGGGCGGGCTGGGCGGTTCGCTGGATGTGAACGTGCAGCCCATGGGGCTGGGCGCGCGCCGGCTGACCCTGGGGGCCAACATCTCCTTCGGCGACGAGTCGTCGCTGAACGCCACCGTGGGCTACCAGCACTTCCTGACGAACTGGGCCGCGCCCTACGCCCGGGTGCTGGTGGGCCCCAACCTCGAGAACCGTGGCGCCCCCCTCAACCTGGGCGCGGAGGTGGGCTTCAAGGTCTTCGCGGGGTCCATCGGTCACTTCGCCGCGGGCCTGGGCACGTCGTTCGACGGCTCCACGTACACGGTCCTCCAACTCGGGATGGACTGGATCGTGGCGCTGATGGTGCTCGCGCACATGTGACGCGGGGCCTCAAGCGGCCACGCCCAGCTTCGGGCACACGTCGTTGAGCAGGCACTCGGCGCACTTCGGCTTCCGGGCGATGCAGGTGTAGCGGCCGTGCAGCACCACGGCCGGGCCGAAGAAGGTCCAGTCCTCCTTGGGCACGAGCTTCATCAGGTCCGTTTCAATCGCCTCCGGCTTCTCCTGCTTGGACAGGCCCAGCCGCTGGCTGACGCGGGCCACATGGGTGTCCACGATGATGCCGGAGGCCTGCTGGAAGGCGGTGTTGAGCACGACGTTGGCCGTCTTGCGCGCGACGCCGGGCAGCTTCACCAGGTCCTCCATGCGGGAGGGCACCTTGCCCTTGAAGTCGTCGAGCAGCGCGCGGCTCATGGCCTGCACCGTCTTGGTCTTCTGCTTGTAGAAGCCCGTGGGCTTGAGGTCCTCCTCCAGCTCCGCGGTGTCGGCGTCCGCGAGCGCCTGGGGGCCACCGGGATACTTCTGGAACAGCGTGGCGGTGACGCGGTTGACGCGCTCGTCGGTGCACTGCGCGGCCAGGATGGTGGCCACCAGCAGCTCGTAGGGCGTGTTCCAGTTCAGCTCGTACTTCGCGTCGGGATACTTCTCGCGAAGGCGTTCGAGCACCACGGGGATCATCGAAGCGGCTTTCATGGGAGGCCCCTCACATCGACCGTTCAACGAGCGTCGTCAACTCCGCATCGGTGAGCGTCAGCGGATTGCCCTTCATGCTGCTGGCGGCGCGGGCCTTGGAGACCAGTCCCGGCACGTCCGCGTCGTGGAGGCCCATGGCGCGCAGGCCCCGGATGCGCAGGGCCTGGACCAGCGCCTTCACCCAGGCGATGCCGTCCTCGGGGCGGGCCTCGGGCTGGCCGGTGAGCAGCACGGCCAGCTCACGGAAGCGGGGCAGGGCGGGGTGCTCCGGGGCCCGTGCGCGCAGGGCCTCCAGGTTCACCTCCAGCGTGGCCCCGAGCAGCGCGGCGCACAGGGCCCCATGGGCCGCGCCGAGCATCCCGCCCAGCGGCGCCGCGAAGCCATGCACCGCGCCCAGGCCCGCGTTGGCCAGGCACAGGCCGCCGAAGAGGCTGGCGAGGGCCAGGTCCTCGCGCTCCGAAGGGCCGGGGCCGTGGAGCACCGCCTTGCGCAGCGAGCGCGCCGAGCGCTGCATCCCTTCGCGCGCGAGCGCGTCCGTGAGGGGTTGCGCGCGGAGGGACACGAAGGGTTCGATGAGCTGGGACAGCGCGTCCAGGCCGCCCGAGGCGAGCACATCGGGAGGGGCGTGCTCCAGCAGGTCGGGGTCCACCAGCGCCACGCGGGGCAGCATCATCGGGCTGCGGAGGCTGGCCTTCACGCCGGCCTCCTTGGAGCCCAGCACCGCGTTGCGCGTCACCTCTGAACCTGTACCCGCGGTGGTGGGAATGGCCACGAACGGAAGCGGCATCTTCGTCAGGGCCTGTCCGCGTCCGATGACCTCCAGATAGTCCAGCGGGTCGCCCCCGTTGGCGGCGAGCGCGGCGATGGCCTTGCCCGCGTCGAGCGCGCTGCCGCCGCCCAGGGCGATGACGGCGTCACAGCGGGCGTCCACGGCGACGGCGGTGCCTTCGCGCGCGGTGTCGACGGTGGGTTCGCCCGCGACGCGGAAGGCGGTGGAGGTGATGCCCAGGCGTTCGAGCGCGGCGCGGACGGGCTCGGCGCGGGCGGGGTTCGTGCCGGTGACGAGCAGCACCTTCTGACCGCCCAGGGCGCGCACCAGGTCGGGGACCTCCGCGAGGCGGCCGGGGCCGAAGAGGACGCGGGTGGCGGTGGCGAACTCGAAGCTCGTGGGGGGCATGTCACCAGCCCGCGTCGTCGGGGAAGCGATTGGCGTAGCGGCGGGCGGTGCGGGGCTCGGCCATCATGGGGGTGACGGTGTCGCGCCACGCGAGGTAGTGGGCGGTCTCCTTGTGGGCGGCGGGAGCGTCGGGGGAGCGGTAGGCCTCGACGAGGACGAAGCGGGTGGGGTCCTCGGTGTCCTGGCAGACGTCGAAGCGGGCGATGCCGGGCTCCTTCACGCTGGCGCTGGCGTTGGCGAGGGTGGCCTGGAGGAAGGCGTCGACGTGCTGGGGCAGCACGTGAACGTGGACGTGGACGACGAGCAGGCTCGTGGGCATGGCGCGCACGCTAGCGCGGGCGTCTTCGAGCGGGAAACTGGTAGGGTGCCGCCCCGTTCACTCCCCCCATTTTCGGAGCAAGACAGCGCATGGTTTCGGACCTCTTCGACGCGTCCCGCTGGCAGCCGGTGGAAGGCTTCAAGTTCAAGGACATCACGTTCCACCGCGCGGTGGATCAGGGCACGGTGCGCATCGCGTTCAACCGGCCGGAGGTGCGCAACGCGTTCCGTCCGAAGACGGTGGATGAACTGGCCCGGGCGCTGGAGGCGACGCGGTTCATGACGGACGTGGGCGTGGTGCTGCTCACGGGCAACGGGCCGTCGCCGAAGGACGGCGGGTGGGCGTTCTGCTCGGGTGGGGACCAGCGCATCCGGGGCAAGGATGGCTACAAGTACGAGCCCGGGGAGGACGCGGGGGATCCGGCGCGGCTGGGGCGGTTGCACATCCTGGAGGTGCAGCGGCAGATCCGCTTCCTGCCCAAGGTGGTGATCGCGGTGGTGCCGGGCTGGACGGCGGGAGGCGGACACAGCCTGCATGTCGTGTGTGACATGACGATCGCGAGCAAGGAGCACGGCATGTTCAAGCAGACGGACGCGGACGTGGCGAGCTTCGACGCGGGCTACGGCTCCGCGCTGCTGGCCCGGCAGGTGGGGCAGAAGCGGGCGCGGGAGATCTTCTTCCTGGGACAGTCCTACACGGCGGACGAGGCGTTCCAGATGAATGCCATCAACGCGTCGGTGCCGCACAAGGACCTGGAGAAGGTCGCGCTGGAGTGGGCGGCGGAAATCAATACCAAGAGCCCCACGGCCATCAAGATGCTGAAGTATGCCTTCAACCTCCCGGACGACGGGCTCGTGGGCCAGCAGCTCTTCGCGGGAGAGGCCACGCGTCTGGGTTACGGCACGGAAGAAGCGCAGGAAGGCCGCGACGCATTCGTCCAGAAGCGGAAGCGCGACTTCAAGCGCTTCCCCTGGACGTACTGAGGGCGGTTACTCTGGGCCTCTCGTGGGGGGCCTGATGCGCCTGTCGACTTGGATGTGTGCGTTGCTTCTCTTGCCACTGTGGGTGGGCTCTGGCTGCGCACATGCTCCGGCAGCAGAACCGCATTTCTATGTCATCGCGGACTCTGCGGAGGGGGTAGGAGCGGCGCTGGCGACAGGAGGCTCGGGAGGGCGGGATTGCCAAGCGGAACACGAAGCCTGCTTCCGTGACTGCTGGCGGAAGAGCCGCCCTCCGTACCCTCATAAACACGACGAGTGGTATTACAAACGATGCACTGCGGAGTGCAGCAAAGCCTACAACGTTTGCATGGATGAGCAGGAGGAGACAGTTCCAACACAACAGAAGTTGGAGTTCGAGAGCCTCCAACAGGCGCGTGATTGGCTGCGTGAGCACAAATCTGAAGTTGCGCTGGGCGCCATTGTCGTCGTTGGAAGCACAGGCTTCATCCTTACCATCGGCGCCGCTGGGGCCTTGATCCTGGCACCCCTCGCCCTCTGAGTGGAATCATCCATGGCCTACAACTCAAACTTCGACGTCGATGCCGTGATGGCCACGCTGGGAACGATTGGCGAACGGTTCCAGGACGGGACGCCCGAGGATGAAGCGCTCCGGATCGCCGCCGTGGCCCTGCTCTACGTGCGTGACAGCGCGAAGTTGGGGGACTACCGCGAATACTTCCGGCGGTTCTTCACGCCCGCCACGGAATCGGTGGTCGTGGTCCAGTCCTTCTCGACGACAGATGAGGCCGATGCGTGGTTGGCTCAGGGAATGGGGCACGAGGGAGACCTCGTCCGCGTCGCGGGCAAGGGTTTCCGGGTCATTCCCACGCGGAAGGAGGGCGGGCTGATGTTTCTTCGCACGCCTCTTCCTGAAGAAATGGAGCCTTGAAGGGCTCAGATATTGATGCGGGAGCTGACCGTCCGGACGTCCAGGCCCAACGCTGAGAACTCCGCCGCGTGGGCCCGCAGCAGCTCCAGCAACCGGGGATGTACGTCCTCCTCTTCATTGGAGAGGATGAATCCGTAGTTCGTCTTGGACAGCATCCAGGAGATCCACAGCATCTCCGTCGCTTCGTCCGGCTTTGGCGCCACGTCCAGGTCCTCCTCTGTCGACAGGGCACCGCCCTTGCCCCAGCGGAGCCCCAGGCACGAATACAGAACCTCTCCCGCGTCCTCCCACTGGAGGTTGTTCGCCCAGGCGTGTCGGAAGGTCGCGAAGAAGATGACGTAGCGGCAGAGGTTCTTCAGTGCCTCCACCTCGCCGGGCTGGGGCGCATCCGTCCGCGTCACCGCGCTCACCGCTTTGGGCGGTGGCTCCGCGGCCTTCGCATCCAGATCCATGCGCTCCGAGCGCACGAACCACGGCGCATCCTTCCCCGGCACCTTCGCCCGCAGATACCGACACACGAAGGCCGGCGCCGAGTGCGCCACGAGGTCGTCCGAGAACCGGCGCACCTCCTGCCACTGCGCCGCCAGCTCCGTGCCGTGCTCCGCGAAGAACGCGTCGACGTGCTCCCCGAGCAGCCGCCAGAACAACTGCCCCGCCTGGGCATACCGGTGTCCTTCACAGACAGGCATCGCGGGCGCGAAACCCTTCCAGTCATAACTGCCCATCAGGTGTTCCAGCCGCTTGTTGATACCCCGCTCCGTCAAGGCACTGGCACGCGTGATGTATCCCGTCGACCCCACCAGGAACCCATTGGCGGAGTGGTTGATCAACACCACCTCCCGCAGATGGGGCATCAGCAGCCAGCGCAAGGGACTGCGTCGCAGGTTCCGGTGCGCCGCAATGGCATACTGCTCCACGTTGAAGTGGCACTGTCCCAGGTGGTTGCCCAGCTCCACATCCAGCGTCGCGCTCACCCGAGCCATCCGCTTGGCCGCCTCCCAGTCCGCGCCATCCGTGGGCGTGAAGGTCCGCCGTGTCACGGGCGAGCCGGGTGCCGTCGCTCCAGGCTCCCGCATCCCCAGGATGATGCGCACCGGCAGCAGCTTGCCCTCCACCAATCGCAGCCGCACGTCGACATCCGGCAGGCAGTGGATGCCGTCCTGCTCATACGCATTCCACGGCAGGTAGAGCCGGAACGCCTGGTCATCCCCGGGGACCTCCGGGTCCCGGTCCAGGACGCTGGAGAACATGCCGTTGAGCAGGCGTTCGCCGAAATACGCATCACTCCGGGTGGAGCCCGGTGACTCCCGCTCCATCCGGGCCGTCGGCGACTCCGGATAGTCTGCTTGGATCTTCGCCAGACTCGGCGCCTGGCCCAGCCGGCCCTGGAGCTGGTGCTGCCGTTTGATCAGCTCGATGGGCGCGACGGCCTTCAGCATCGCCAGCGAACGTCCCGGCGCATACGCCGTCGGAGGCGTGCCTTCCTCCACGACGAGCAACCGCGCCAGGGGCGTGGCCGGATCGTATTCCCAATAGGGCACCCGCACCGTGCCGAAGTCATGCTGGAGCCCCCCGTGGTCATCCGGACCCCGCTCCGAACCGATGCGCCGCCACGTCTCCACCACCCGCCCGTCCTTCCGGAACGTGTGCTGGGGTTCGAAGAAGCGCAGCTCCAGGTCCGGCAGGTCGCCTTCACCCGCGTCGGCGGGGTCGTAGCGGATGGCGAAGGCCCCACCCGCGTCCGTGAAGCCCTCGCCCAGGAAGTCGTCCGGCGTGCCGAAGTCCCGGTCCCACAACTCCACCTTGAGATGGTGCAGCGGAATGGGCCCCCCAGGGCCGTCCTGCTCGAAGACGAGGCGGCCCGTGGCGACGGCGGGCAGGGTGGCCGCATCCTTCGACGCACGAGGCGCGCGCACGCGCGAGGCCAGGTTCCGGCTCACGGCCAGCCGCTGTTTCAGGTCGAGCCCCGCGTACCACCGGGCCAGCTCGTCCGGCTCCAGCAGGTCGGCTTCAGGGATGCGGGACTTGAGACCCAGGGACGACAGCATGCGGCGCCAGACGGTGCTCATGGGCGGCAGGCCTCAATGCAAGACATTGCCCTGAAGGGCATGGTGGACTCAGGGCCGTGACAGAAATTGTTGGGGGCGGGTGCCATCGCACCCCGGAGGGTACCACGGCTTGTCCGACCCGCTTTTGCGTCTTACCGTCAGTCATCCGTGCTAGTGGGAGATTCCATGACTGTCGATTACACGCTAACGATTCGCACGAACTCGCGGCTCGGCGCGGGCACCAACGCCAACATCTCCGTCGTGCTGGTTGGGACGCAGGGTGAAAGCGACTCACACCTGTTGGACAAGCGCTTCCACAACGACTTCGAGGCCGGAGCCGTGGACTCCTACAAGGTCCAGAGCCAGGACCTGGGCGAGCTGCTCCTTCTCCGATTCTCGAACACCGGCAACGGTGTCGCGAGCGACTGGCTCCTCGACCAGGTGCACGTCACCGCCGGAGAGAAGCGGTGGTTCTTCCCCCACCACCGCTGGGTGCTGGGCAAGTCGACCTCCGAGGTCCTCGAGGGCACGGCGCGCCTGGCGAACCAGGTGCAGCACGCGCGCGCGGTCTCCGCCCGAGCGGAGCAACTCAAGGCCCGTCACCAGATGTACGGCTGGCGCGCGCCCGATGCGACGGCCGGGCTGCCCGGGGCGCTCGACATCAGCGAGGCGCGACCGCTGCCGAAGGACGAGCTCTACCGGGGGCTCGTGGACGGCAGCTACGAGGTCGTCATCGCGAAGACGCTGGCGGCCATCAAGCTGCACATGCCCCTGCTGAACAAGGCCTGGAACGGCCTCGTGGACATCTTCGACTTCTTCAAGGGCATCGAGCTGCCCCAGCTCGCCAACCGGTGGAAGGACGACTACGAGTTCGCCCGGCAGGCCGTCCAGGGCATCACCCCCGTCCACATCCAGTCCATCTCCGCGCTGCCCGCGGGGCTCCCGCTCACGGACGGCGAGCTGCACGGTCTGCTGTCGCCGGGCCAGTCGCTGGCGCAGGCCCTGGCGTCGAAGCGCGTCTTCCTGCTCGACTTCGAAATCCTGGACGACGTGCCCATGTTTAAGAAGGTGGACGAGAAGGGCATCGAGGAACGGCGCTGGTCGCCCGCGTCCCGCTGCCTGCTGTACCTGGACGATACGCGGCACCTGCGCCCCATCGCCATCCAGTTGGGACGCGACCCGGAGAAGGATCCGGTGTTCACGCCCAATGACAGCCAATACGACTGGCTGGCCGCGAAGATCTACGTCCGGTGCAGCGAGGGCAACACGCACCAGATGGTGGGGCACGCGCTGCGGACGCACTTCATCGCGGAGCCGTTCGTCATGGCGACGATGCGCAACCTCCCGGATCCGCACCCCGTCTACAAGCTGCTGCGCCGCCACTTCCGCTACACGCTCGCCATCAACGAGGGCGCCCGCAAGGGCCTGCTCGCCGAGGGCGGCGTGTTCGACGACATCATCGCCACCGGCGGCCCCGACAAGGGCCACGTGTTCCTGGGCAAGAAGGGCTACCAGCGCTGGAAGCTCACGGACAACAAGCCGCGCGAGGACATCGCGCGCCGAGGCGTGCTCGACCCGGCGGTGCTTCCGCACTACCCCTACCGGGACGACGCGCTGCCCCTGTGGGACGCGTTCGAGGAATACATCGGCGGGGTGCTCGGGCACTTCTACAAGTCCGACGCGGACCTCGTGAATGACGTCGAGATGCAGCGCTGGTGGGCGGACCTCATCGCGCACGGCATGTCCGTGGAGAAGCTGCCGTGCACGGAGCTGAAGCGTGTCGCGGACCTGGTGGACATCCTCACCACGGTCCTCTTCACGGTCAGCGTCCAGCACGCGGCGGTGAACTACCTCCAGTACGAACACTACGCCTTCGTGCCGAACGCGCCCTTGTGCATGCGCAAGGCGCCCCCGGCGAAGAAGGGCGTCATCGGTCCGGACGACATCGTGGAGATGATCCCCAGCAAGTCGCAGATGCTCTGGCAGGTCTCCATCGGCCGCGCGCTCTCCAGCTTCGGTGACGACGAGGAGTACCTGCTCCACGAGGGCGGCTGGTACGAGGAGTACTTCCAGGAGCCGGAGGTGCTCGCCCTGCGGGATCGCTTCCACGCCCGGCTGCGCGCCCAGCGCGACGCGGTGAAGGCTCGCAACGAGAAGTGCGAAGTGCCCTACACGGTCCTGCAGTCCGACCGGATCCCCTGCGGCATCACCGTCTGAGACGCCTGGAGAAGATGCCCGTGCCCAACCTGCTTTCCCGTGGCCTGTTCAACCTGTTCTTCGGTTCCAGGCGCAAGCCCTTCGCATCACTCCCCGGGCCCCAGCCCGGAATCCTTGGCACTGCGGGTGACTTCCTGGGGCCCCAGCCCTGGGACGTCTGCGCGCGCTATGGCCGCGAGTACGGCGGTGTCACGCTCATCTGGATGGGGCCCAGCCCCGGCGTGGTGCTCAACGACCCCGCGGTCATCGCGGAGGTGCTGGAGTCCCCCCGCCGGATGGAGTTCGAAAAGGGAAACATCAGCGAGCAGGTCCGGCCCACGGTGACGGACGACACGGTCTTCATCTCGAAGCTGAGTGGGGACTGGGCGCAGAAGCGCAAGCTGGAACCCATGGAACAGCCCTGGTCCCCCCAGTGGCTGGCCGCCCAGGTGGAGCCGATGCACCGGTCCATCGTGGAGTCCGTGGAGGCGCTGCTGAAGGAGCCCTCCATCGACTACACCACCGCGATGCGCAAGCTGACCTTTGATGCCTTCGCGGTCGCGGCGGTGGGAGAGAAGCTCCCGAGCTCCGTGTTCGACGACTTCATGTTGCTGGCGAAGGGAGCGGACGCGCGGATCCAGGCGAAGATGCCGCTGAAGTTCGTCTCACCGCCCAAGGGGTTCGACGAGGCGAAGGCGCGCTTCTACGGCCAGTTCGCGGACCGGGTGCGCGCCGCGCGCAAGAACCCGAACCCCCACGGCGTGGACGTGATGTCGTGGACGCTGCGCGAGACGCCTGGGATTGATGACCAGGTGTTGGCGCACCTGTTGGGCGGCATCTTCTACGGAGGCGCCTTCTCCGCCAGCGTCACGTTGGTGGGCGCGTTCCACCAGCTCCAGAAGCACCCCCAGGCCGAGGCGCGGCTCGCAGAGGAGGCCGCTTCGCTGGGGGACGGGCCGCTGACGTCCGAGACGCTGGCCAGGGCGCGCTGGGCGGAGGCCTGTGCCTTCGAATCCCTGCGCCTCCTGCCGGCGGTGCGGGTCTTCACGCGCACGCCGTCCAAGGACGCGCAGCTCGCGGGTGTCACGCTGCCGGCGGGGTCGATGATCATGATCTCCAACCAGCACCTGCACCGGGACCCGACCCATTGGACGGAGCCGGACACGTACCACCCCGCGCGCTGGCTGGACGGAGGCGCGGCGCGGGATCCGCTGGGCAGCGGTCATTTCTTCCCGTTCGGCCGGGGCCCACGCGCATGCGTGGGGGGGGATTTCGCGATGGTGTTCCTGCGCACGGCGCTCGCGACCCTCGCGGCCCGCGCGAAGGCCCACGTCGATTCGACGGAGCCCTTCGAAGAGGGCTTCTTCTTCGGCGTGGTGCTGCCCAAGGGCGTCACCGGGAAGCTCGTCGCGCGCCAGCCGCAAGCGGCGCGGGCTGCCACGGAAGTTCGCGCCAGTACGGCCTGACACGGCGGTCCGTAGGTGGGTGGCGGGCTTCTTCCCCGCCACCTGGACCGGCCTACGGTCAGGAGTGGCCCGTGACCGTGAACCGCACGGTGTCCTCGCGGTTCTCTCCGACGTAGACGCTCTCTGGCGACGCCCAGTCCGTGAGGAGGTGCCTCGCGTCAGGGCCCTCCAGCTCCACGGTGTATTCGCCGGGCCGCAGGTTGCGGAAGGTGGCTTCGAAGACGCCGGCCTCACCGGTGGCTGTGACGGCCTTCGGCGTGCGACCGCCGCCGACGTTCACCAGGATGACGGAGGCGGCGCCCAACTGCTTTTCGCCCAGTGAGGGGAGGGAGAGCCCCTCCCGAAGCCTGATCATCACTCGCAGGCTGCTGGTGGCCCCGGCCTCCAGTCCCTTCATGACAGGGCTCAGCCGTGGGTCGTTCCCAAGGGGGTCGTGGGTCTTGAAACTCCGCGCGATGTCGAAGTCCACGAGGAAGGTCTTCTCGCCCTCATCGAGCGTGAGGTGCTCTCCCACGTCTTCTCCAAAGTCCACGGTCCAGGGGGCGTCGTTCGGGTTCGCCAGGTTCAGCATCCTGTCGACCTGGAGGCCCGCGGGGAGCCCCTCGTAGGTGCTGGAGGTGGCATAGACACGGCTTCCCGAGCCTTCCTTCAACTGGACAAAGCCTCCCGAGGCGCGCAAGCGCAGTTGGCCATAGGTTCCTGGTGGCACATCCACGTCCTTCACCAGGGCCATCGGGTTGTTGCCCAGGGCCAGGAGGTCGACGGTCAGGGGCGCGTCGCGGAGCACCACCTCGGTGGAACCCCTTTCCTGCGGCCACAAATACACTTTCGAAACAGTGAGCACCGCCTTCTCGATCTGTTGCGCCGGGAGTGCGGCCAGCTTCACCGAGACGCGGACGGGATCGTCCTTGCCGCAGGCCGTGAAACACAAGAGCGCGCTGGTCAGCAGCAGGGCCGTGGTCGAGCGAAGCATGAAGGGCATGGCGGGTGTCTCACGAGGACTGTTGGGAGCTGCCGGCCTGGCTCCACGGTCTTGCGAAAGCGCTCCTCAAAGCGACCGCGCCCAGGACGAAAGGACCCGCCGTTGTTTCCAGCGTGGGACGAGGGCGTCACCCGGATGCTCACGGCTCCAGACCTGCCCAGCTTTACTGCTGGTGGAAAATTATATATCCATGGTTAAGCAGCCAGCCTCGCTATTCCAGTAATACTGAAAATCGAGGCTCCCCCCAGTCGAGCGGAGTTCGGATGAAGAGCGCAGCGAAGACACCCCTTGCGGCATTCCTATGGGCCACCCTGACGCTTGGACTCGCGGGGTGTGGCGGTGAAGAGCCCGTCTCCGACGAGCCAGGGCGCCCGCCAGCGCAGGCTCAGGCCATCAACAGTGAGGACCTGGATGCCACCACTCCGCCGAACCCGTGGGTCGCGCCAACGCTGCTCGTGAACAGCAACTTTCCGAGTGGCGTCTTGAACTTCGCGACGGCCAGCGGCTTCGCCGACTTCTATTCCGCCCTGGACGCGGTCTCCGAGGCGCCTTCGGCCAGTGGTGGTATCCGCGGCATCACCCCGTTCAGCGCCGCCGCCACCTCGAGCGCGACGACCAACTATCGGTCGTTCACCGTGAAACTGAACGCAGGGCAGGTACTGGAGGTCGGCACCTGTGATCTCGACGGCTCGTCGGTCACGGGTGACAGCTACCTGCGCCTGATGCTGAACGGCACCGAGCTTCTCTCCAACGATGATGCATGCGGCAGCTCGGGCAGTCGCCTGTCCTTCACAGCCGTCAGCGCGGGGTTCTACGAAGTCCGCATGGGCTGTTACGCGGCCACCACCTGTAGCGGCACGGTGGGCTACTCGGTCCTGACGCCGGGAACCTCGGCCGTGCTCAGCGGCTCGCGCAGCTTCAATGCCGCGAGCACGACGAGTGCCACGACGGGCTATTCGACTCTCGTCGTCCACCTGTCGCAGGGACAGACCCTTGACGCGGGCACGTGCGGTGTCACCGGCTCCTCGGTGGTGGGGGATTCCTACCTGCGCCTCATCGACGCTGAAGGCAACGTTGAACTCACGGCCAGCGACGACGCTTGCAGTGGCAATGGCAGCCGCATTACATACACCGCGACACGCACGGGCCTCCATGAGCTGCGGCTGGGCTGCTTCTCTCAATTGGCCTGCTCAGGCACGCTGGCGTACACCCTCGGCACGGAAATCCATCCCAACGACATGGTGCCGCCCGGCTTCGTGAGCGCGAAGACATACCTGGCGACGGCCCGTCCCTCGGAGCAGGCCGGCGACGCCATCGTCGACGTCAACTACAGCGAATTCGTTGACGACCTCGCGGCGTCCCTCACCGAGGACGACACCCTGCGTCGCCTCGTTGACCGCGATCTCCAGCTTGTCGTCGAGGGGACGCTGTACCAGCTCACCAACATGGGGGTGTTCCAGGTGGAGATGTCCGCCATCCCTGCCTATCGCTCCTGGCTCAACGCCAATTCCTACGCCATCAACACGGATCCCAACTTCCAGTCCATCCCAGGGGAGACTTCGCTCGGCAATGGCTCCTATCAGGTCATGCCGGGAGTCATCCGCACGGTGGGCGGTTTCGGTACGCCTTCGGTGAAGCTGCTCGGCTTTGATGACGACGCCAGCGGTTCGGCCACGCTGAAGGCGTTCCCGGCCATCGGCAGCCCCGCCGGACTCGACGCCGACCGCTCAGCGCAGGGCCTGTCGAATGTCAGCGCTTCGTTCCAGACCAAGGGGGCCGAACTCGGTCGCATTTCGTACTGGTACGGCAAGGTCAATGCGCACAAGGCACCGGGCGGTACGTGGCTCAAGGACAATGATTGTGTTTCGGGCGCCAACATCGATCCGGTCGCGTATTGCCGGAAGTTCTTCCCTGGCACGAACTCGGTCATCGAGGTAGCGGCCAGCGCCAAGCCGGCCAACCTGTGGAACACCGCGAGCTGCGCCCAGACGCACTCCGGCACGGGTGAGCGGGACTACATTTGTGACAGCGCTGGCGTCCCGGCGCCCAGTTGCAACACCACTCCGCCCGCGATCGACTTCAAGTCCTATCCGGTGGGATCGAACTTCCGTCGCTCCGAAAACATCACCTTCGGCAACCGACGCTTCGTCTTCAAGGCCCAGGCGCCTGGATTCCGGCTCAAGATTGGCAGCCTGGAGGTGGGTTTCCACAAGATCGACATCAAGGGCAAGCTCCAGCGCCGCAAGCGCTTCCTGGGCGTTGGCTACTGGGGACCCTCCTTCGCGGATGAAATCGTGGTTGGCGTGGACAACATGAAGCTTGATACGGATTACATCATCCCGTATCCGGCCGACTACAACACGCTTGCCCGTCCGAAGTTCAACAAGCTGGCGCGCCACAAAATTGGCAACTGGGTGGTGAACACGGCGGACATCTCCGTCAACATCCGAAACCCCGTCTACCCCATCACCCAGCAGGACATCGCCAGTTGGACCAATGGGGCCATCAACACGCTGCTTGGAATGGTCTACACCAACCTCTGGAAGTCGATCGAGACGCATGTGATGGATGCCATCGATCCCTCGTTCAAGACGAAGAACGCGGCGTACACCCGGATGGTGAGCAACCTGGATGACGCAAACAGGCTCCGGTGGGTCATGGGCAATGCCGAAAAGCCCAAGTGCTACAGCCATGAGAACACCTGGAGGTTCGACGCGAATGCCGGCTTCAAGTTCGTCAAGAACGGTGGCGTCGCCGGGCCGCCCGGAACGCCTCCCGCGCAGGTCAACTACAAGTATTCCATGAAGGCCGGCAGCTTCTACGGACGCGCGCGCCTGGGCGGAAGCTGGTACGGCATCCGTCTGGTCCGCACCCCGTAACGCAGCGGGACGCGTTCGCCTGCCTCCGTCGTGGAGGCAGGCGTGTGTCACCTGGGAGGGGCCGCCCCGTTGCTTCGCCGGCAACACCTTGCCTGGGTTTGTGGCCCCGGAGGCAACAGCGGGCGGTTCGTATGACCTCACCTGTCTGGTGATGCCGCACCCCGCCATGCTCCATATCCCTGGGGCCGTTCGTTTTTGAGACATCCGCGTCTACACTCCCACGCCGCACGCCCATCCGTCGCATGGGCGCACCCGGGGGCGCAACGCATGAAACTCAAACGACTCATCTCCTCTTCATTCCACGCGAAGCTACGACCCGGGCTGGGAGGCCTGCTGGTCGCGTCCTCGCTGTTCTCGCTGACGGCGGAAGCCGCCGCCCTCAAGGTCATGACGATGGGGCTCGGCACGGGCTCCGTCACCGCGACGGGAATCAGTTGCACCCAGGCCGGTGGCGACTGTGACGAACCCTATGCGCCGGCCGCCACCGTGACGCTCACGGCCACGCCCACCGGGGGCTCCACCTTTGGCGGCTGGAACACCGACGTGGACGCGGATCCCCTGTCCACACCGGACTGCACGGGGACGACGCCGACCTGCACGCTGACGATGGCGGTGGCGCGGTCGGTGAAGCCGGTCTTCAACCTTCCGGCCGGCACCGTCAATCCGCTCGTGGCGGCGAACCCGAACGCCATCACGCCGGAGGAGATCGAGTCGTACCTGACCAACCCCGCCAATGCCAACACCAACACCGTGGCGCGGTTCATCAGCGCGCTGCCCGTGCAGTACAAGCAGAGCGCGATCCTGATGTCCCGCTCGGAGAGCCTTCAGACGGGGACCGCGGAGCACCCGCGCATCCTGCTCTCCAGCCAGGACGCGAAGTCGGTCTTCTCCATCGGACCGGTCCCGAGCGCGTCGTACCCGGGCTCGCATCCGGACGTCATCGAATACATGCAGTGGGACGAGGCCACGCGGAACTTCCGCTTCCATGAAATCATCCTGACGTCCATCCCGGCGATGGGCTCCATTCCGCCGCGCTCGCGTCACATCGAGAAGGACGACACGAAGTGCTCGAGCTGCCACTCGACGCGCAACGTGCTCAACAGGACGGGCATTCCGGGCACGGATGGCCTTCCCGTGGGGGTCATCAAGACGAAGAACAAGCCCAACTGGGATCCGTACGACAGCTGGGGCGGGATGCTCCCGTTCAACCGGGACCGGCTGTATCAGGGCTCGCTGGACACGGCCGCGTTCCGCAAGCTGTTCAATCCCTGGACGTGGCGCACCAGCCCCGCGATCCGCCAGCTGGTGGAACAGCTGCGGCTGCAGCCCCCGGGGTTGCCCGCGGGCAACGCCAACATCATCACGCGCTTCCGAGGCGGTGCGAATGATGGCACGCCCCGGTTCTCCTTCGACACGTCGCCTCCGGTGACGACGGAGCCGGCCCCGGTGGGCGTCGGCAGCCCCATCTCGACGGCGTATGCGTTCAACGGGACGAACACGGGAACGCCCACGTCCGTTCCTCGGGGCGGGACGTTCATCACGCTGTTCCACCTCTCCTCGGTGGGCGGGAGCGAGGGGCGGGGCGTCCAGTTGTTCGACCTGCTGGGTGGCTTCGACGGTGACCTCAACCAGCGCCGGCTCGCGGACGAGGTCGCGAGCCACCGCTGGGCGACCGGCAGCGTGTACGTCGATCCGCGTCCGTTGGCCCTGGCCATCACGAAGGGCTGTCTCGTCATCAATTCGTCGTTGAACACGGTCGAGAGTTCCCCGCCGGGCCTGTCCATCAACCAGGCGTTCTTCACGGCGCGCAACGGCGGCATGGGCATCAACGCCGTGCGGACGGACACGGACTCGCGCACGAAGAGCGTGCCTCGCAGGAAGGTCGACATCCAGCGTTACAACCTGGACCGGACGGGGGATGTGTACATGACGCCCGCGTCTCCGGTGAACGGCCTCGTTTCGCAGTACGGCGCCGCGACCAGCTCCTCGACGGACGCTTCGTTCGCGCGGCTGCGGCGCGAGGTGTTCCGCCGGCCGAACGACCTGGGGAGCCCCGACGCGACGGTCATGGGGGGCATCTTCGTCGACCGTGAAATCTACGGCAGCAACACGACGCCGGTGGCCCTGTACCGCTACTTCCTGGAGCCGCTGGGCATCTCGGTGGACAAGTGGTCCATGGGCGTGCGCGGACGTTCGCGGGCCTACGGCTTCGCCGACGTGTTCTCCTCGTACACCACCGCCCTGCGGCAGGCGCTCGAAAGCAACCTGACGGCGGATCCGGTGGCCGGCCTCGCGGCGCCCTTCGCCTGCTCCGCGCTGATTCCGGCCGTGAATGCCACGCTCGCGTCGCTGCCCTCCGCGACGGCCGTCCCGACGTACACGGACGTGCAGCGCATCTTCAACAAGGGCTGTGTCGAGTGCCACGGTGGCCTCGACTATCCGCCGTACAAGAACTACGGGACGTTCCTGAACCTCGCGGAGAACCAGAGCGGCCCCGGCGTGAATCCTCTCACGCAGCCGCACGGCATCGCGGTGGCCTATGCCAGCAGCCTGTCGGGCCCGCTGTATGACCGCATCACCCGCACGTCGGAGGATTGCCCGTTCGGCATGATGCCGTGTGGCGGGCCGCCGCTGAGCAAGGTGGACGTGGAGACGATCCGCCGGTGGATCGTGGGCTCGAACCCCTCCACCTGGGGGGATCCGCACCTCACGACCATCGATGGTGTGCGCTACGACTTCCAGGGCGCCGGCGAGTTCGTGCTCCTGCGCGACCCGGGGCTGGAGATCCAGGCGCGACACACGCCCATCCAGACCGACCAGCCCGTGGGCCCGGATGACCACACCGGCCTGACGGCCTGCGCGAGCCTGACGACGGCGGTGGCGGTCAGGGTCGGCTCGAATCGCATCACGTACCAGATGAACGCCGAGCGACCGGAGCTGCTGGAGCTGCGCGTCAATGGCAAGCCCGCGCAGCTCGGCTCGGGGATCCTGTTGCCTGGCGGTGGACGCATCACCGCGACGCCCGCGGCGGGTGGCATCCAGATTGAAGCGCCGGGTGGGACGCGCGTCATCCTCACTGTGGATTGGTGGGCGCACTATCAGGTCTGGTACATGAACGTGGGCGTGCAGCAGGCCCGCGCCACGGAAGGCCTGCTCGGCGCCATCGCCCCGGGGAACTGGTTGCCTGGGCTCCCCGACGGCACGCAGCTGGGCGCGCGCCCCACGGACCCCTACGAACGCTACGTCGCGCTGTATGAGAAGTTCGAGGATGCCTGGCGGGTGACGAAAGACACGTCGCTGTTCGACTACGCGTCCGGGTATTCCACCGCGTCGTACACACTCAAGAACTGGCCGGAATACAAGGCGACGTCGTGCCGGGTCACCAAGCAGTTGCCCGGCATTCCAATCAAGGAGCCGTTGAAGCCGATCTCGTTGGAGGAGGCCGAGCAGATCTGCAAGGCCGTCACGACGGACGAGCGCCGCCGCGACTGCGCGCAGGACGTATCCGCGACCGGCGAGCCGGGCTTCGTCAAGGTGTATGAGACGGCCCTCAAGGTCGAAGGCAACCTGCCGCCCGGCATCCTGAAGCTGTCGGGACCGCAGGACAACGCGGTCGGGTCGTCGACCGTCACCTTCAAGTGGGACGGCACGTATGACAAGGACGGAGACAGCGTCCTCTACCGGCATTGCGTCTGGAACGTGGACGCGGCCTTCACCTACGAGGCCTGCGCTTCGACGCCGACGCAGGAGCTGTCGACGACGGTGAGGCTGGAGTCCGGCAGGGATTACTTCTGGAAGGTCGTCGCCGAGGACGGCAAGGGCGGCGTCACGGAGAGCACGACCTGGCGTCTGACCGCGAAGTAGCCGTCAGGGATTGAGGGCAGGGGAGGGGCCACTTCCGCGCGTGCGGAGGTGGCCCTTCCTGCTTCCGTCCCTTGCTCAGCGCGGCGTGGGCTCGGGCTTCAGCTTCTTGATTTCATCCTTCACGGCCGGGGTGATGATGGCCTTGTCGACCGCGGTCCAGCCGAGCGCGACGCACGCCTTCGTGAACTCGTCGGTGAACTGGGCCTTCACGGTGTTGCCGGCGATCTTGCCCAGGCCTTCCTTGTAGCCTTCCGCGACGGCGCGAGCGATGGCCAGGTTCACGGCCTCCCAGCGCTTCTCCCCCGACAGCTTCGGATTCGTCAGGATGCCCGTGAGGTCCGGGCGCGCGAGGGTGAGCGAGAGCATCTCGTCGAAACCCTTGCGTGCCGTGTCGCCTGCCTTCTTCTGCTCCGCCCAGCCCGTGTCCGGGGGCGTGCTCACCGGCCGGCTCGTCACCTGGGTGTTTCGCTTGAGGGCCGCGGTCGTCATGTCGCTCTCCTGAGTGCTTCTTGAGGAGATGATTGACCGCGGACCGGCCGCGCGAAAGGGCTTGGACCCGCCCGCGTACAGACACTGTCTCTTCCATTCGAGGTGTCAGTCCTTCTCAGGCAGGCCGAGCAGGCGGCGCAGCTCCGGCATCGTCGTGTTGGCCCGGAAGCCAGGGCCGCCCCGCTGGAAGCTTGTGGCTGCGGCCAGATTGCCCACGACCAGGGGCTCGCAGCCGGCATCGCGCACGAGCTTTGCGGCCACCTGGACGGCCTGGCTGTCGTCCCCGGCGATGGGAACGGCCAGCAGTCCGCTCTGACGTCCGGCGGACGCTTCCACGGCCGTGGCGTCGACGGCGCTGAAGGCCCGGACCAGCCGCGTGGCCGGCAGGTACTTCGCCGAGGTGGGGCCAGCGCCGTTGGCCAGTGCCTCGCGCGCCAGGGCGTCATCGCGGCCCGCGGGCGGGTTGCAGGCGTCGAGGACGACCTTGCCGCGCAGGGCCTTCTTCAGGTCGCGTCCGAGCTGCGGAATCGCGCTGTAGGGCGTGGCGATCAACACGATGGTGCCGAACTCGGCCGCCTGCTGTGGCGTGCCCACCGAAGCGCGCGGACCGAGCGGGCGGGTCATGGAGACGAGCTCGTCCGGATGGCGGGAGGAGAACAGCACCTCGTGCCCGGCCCGGACCCAGATCTGCCCGACGGTGCCACCCAGCCACCCCGCGCCGATGACGCCGATTCGCAGGGCCTGGGACTTCTCCTTCGCCTTCACCTGCGCGAGGACCGGGAGTGAGGCCAATGCGGCGAGGGTCCCCAGGATGGAGCGACGGGAGATCGGCATGATGGTGAACCTTCCCTGATGGCGTTGCCTGCGGTCTTCGTGGCTCGCTGTCGGGAAGAAGTACGCCCGGTGCCGGCCGAGCGATAGACGCAACCTGTGTAATGGGCCTTGAAGCCCTGCTTCACAATGGCGGACGCGCTCCTGCGGGCCCCGTGCCTGGGGCCCGCGGCGCAGGTCATCAACGGCACGCGGCGGCTTCGCCGATCAGCTCCGTCACGACGTCCGGGTGGCTGATCAGCGCGACGTGGGAGCTCTGGATTTCGACGGCATGGGACCCAGCGCGTTGGGCCATGGCCCGCTCGGCCTCGGGCGGGATGGCGCGGTCCTCGCTGGCGATCAGATACCAGGACGGAATGTCCTTCCACGCGGGCGGGCCCGAGGGGTTCTGGAAGATGGAGGCGGCGGCCGGGCGTTGGCTGGCGGCGAGCACCGCCGCATCGACATCGGAGAGGTCGCTCGCGAAGATCTCGTGGAAGAAGGCGGGGTCGATGTAGCCGTCAGCGTCCGTGCTCCCACTCCCAGGGAAGGGGCGCAGGACAAGGTGATTGCCAATCTCGGTCTGGCCACCGCCGAGCGTGTTGGCGGCCAGGAGGGTCTCACCCTCGTCGAGTGCATACGCGGCGACGTACACGAGCGCTTTCACGTTCGGGTTCCCGGTGGCCGCGTTCGTGATGACCGCTCCGCCATAGGAGTGGCCGACCAGGACGATGGGGCCGGTGAGGGTGCCCAGGAAGGACCGGAGGTACTCCGCGTCACCGGAGATGCTGCGCAAGGGGTTCGCGAACGCGTAGACCGTGTAGCCCTGTTGCTGCAGCGGCGCGATCACACCGGACCAACCGGATGCATCCGCGAAGGCGCCGTGGACGAGGACGACCGTGGGCTTGTCACAAGCATCGGCCGGCTGTTCGTCCCGGGAGGTCACGGCGTTGGATGCAGGCGAGCAAGCCACCAGCAGGGCCCCGAGTGTGCAGAGCAGGGCCCACCGGCGCGGGATTTCTTCAGTGAAGCGCTGAGCGTTCATGGGCCCCTCCAAGGATTCGAGTCGCCAGCGCGAGTGGCGCAGGTCGACGAGAGGGTGGGGGGCGTCCGTGGCCGTGCCAATGCAGACCGCGGTCCAATCCCCTGTGGTCCGACCGAGTGTCCTCGAATGCTCAAAGACAGGCGCGGCCGGTTGGGGCCTTCGATGCGATCTTCAAGTCAGGCCGCATCGTGGAAGATGATGCCCGCCGTATGTCTTTGTCCGGAACGCACCCGGCTGACGCCGTGCCGGAGGTTGACGCGGTAGGTGCCCCGCGTGCCCTGCACCGGCCGGTGGTGCACCGCGAAGACGACCGCGTCTCCCTGTCGCAGCGGCACCACCTCCGGTCGTGACTGCATCCTTGGCCGTTGCTCCGACAGCACGAACTCCCCGCCCGTGAAGTCCCGTCCCGGTTCGGACAGGAGGAAGGCCACCTGGAGCGGGAAGACGTGCTCCCCGTACAGGTCCTGGTGCAGGCAGTTGTAGTCCTCCGGGCCGTAGCGCAGCAGCAGGGGCGTGGGCCGCACCTGCCCCGCCGCGTGACAGCGCGCGAGGAAGTCCGCGTGGGCTTCCGGATACCGCACGTCGATGCCCATGGCCGTGTTCCAGCGGTTCGCGACGGGCACGAGCCGTGGGTACAGCGCCGTCCGCAGCTCCGACACCACCTCCGGCAGGGGATGGTCGAAGTATTGGTATTCCCCCCGCCCGAAGCCGTGACGCGCCATCACCACCCGGCTGCGAAACGCATCCTCCACGTCGTACAGCAGCGCCAGGGCCTCGCACTCCCCGGGAGTGAGCAGCCGCTCCACGGTCGCGCAGCCCCGTGCATCCAGCTCCTTCTCCACCGCGCCCCAATCCACCGCGCCCACCCGGGTCGCAATCCCATCCACTGGGGGCATCACGAGTGCCCGGGCCCTCATCGGCTCGCCTCGCGGTCCAGCAGCGCGCGCTTGCGCTCCACGCCCCAGCGGTACCCGGACAGGGCTCCGTCGTTGCGCACCACCCGGTGGCAGGGAATCGCCACGGCAATCGCATTCGCGCCGCACGCCTGCGCCACCGCCCGGACCGACTTCGGGGAACCGATGCGCTCCGCGATGTCCGTGTAGCTGGCCGTGGTGCCCGCCGGAATCTCCCGCAGCGCCTGCCACACGCGCTGCTGGAACGCCGTGCCGCGCACGTCCAACGGCAGGTCCAGACCCACGCGCGGTGCCTCCACGAAGCCCACCACCTTCGCCACCAGCTGTTCGAAGCCGACATCGCCTCCCATCAGCGTCGCCTGCGGGAAGCGGTCCTGGAGGTCCTTCGTCAGCGCGTCGGGGTCCTCTCCCATCAGGATGGCGCACACGCCCCGGTCGCTCGCGGCCACGAGGATGGGGCCCAGGGTGCATTCAGCCACCGCGAAGCGGATTTCGGTGTTCGCGCCGCCGGCGCGGAAGTTCGTCGGAGTCATGCCCAGGACCTGGCTGGAGGTTTCGTAGAAGCGACCGCTGGAATTGAATCCGGCGTCGTAGATGGCTTCGGTGACGGAGCCGCGTCGCGTGAGGCCGGTGCGGATCCGTTCGGCCCGGTGCGCTGCCGCGTAGGCTCTCGGCGTCAGCCCGGTGACGGCCTTGAACACGCGGTGGAGGTGATGGGGGCTCAGGCCCGCGCGCTCCGACAGCGCCTCCAGGCTGGGGGGCTGCTCCGCGCCCTGGATGAAACGGCACAGCTCGGCCACCTGATCCGCGTGCCTTGAAGCGAGCGAGGGCTGGCCCGGCTTGCAGCGCTTGCAGGCCCGGAACCCCGCCCGCTCCGCCTCGGCGGTCGTCGCGTGGAAGCCGACATTCTCCGGACGGGGCGTCCGGGCCCCGCAGGACGGACGGCAGTACACGCCCGTCGTCTTCACGGAATAGAAGAAGCGTCCATCCGCGCCCGCATCCCGCGCCACGACCGAGGGCCATCGCGGGTCGCCCTGCGTCGCCGCCGCGAGGGCTTCCACCTTCGTCTTCATCTGCGTTGCCTCCCAGCGGTCCTCATGACCACGCCAGGAAACTAACCCCGGCGCTCCAGACCAGCACTCCGCGCCTTGCTCTTGAATTCGACAGGGTCCCCGCGCCCCGGAAACCTGGAGCGCGGGGCCCTGGAATCCGCTACCGGCAGGCGTCCACGAGCCTGCGCTCCGGCCGGTGCGTCCAGCCGCGCTCATGGAAGGCGGCGCCCACCACCAGCGGCATCGTCACCGTGGCCTCGCCGTACACCATCTGCTCGTGCACGGTGGACACCTTGCCCCAACTGCTGGCCTCGCGCAGCGTGGAGCCCGACAGCGCGCCGTCGCGCTCGTCCGCCACGGTGAGCTGCACCGCGTACTTGTGCATGGACACCGGCCGGCCCACGAAGTCCGCCGCCACCACGATGTCCTGGGCGAAGTTCTTCGGCACGCCGCCGCCCACCATGAAGAGGCCGGAGTCCTCCAGCGCCAGGCGGCACTTCGTCAGCTCCAGGAAGTCCCTCGCGCTGTCGATGGACACCTGCGGCTTTCCCATCCGCTGCCACTGGTGGTGCACCAGCCCGAAGCCCGCCGAGCAGTCGCTGAACGCCGGGCAGAAGATGGGCACGCCCGCCCGGTGCGCCTCCAGCACCACGCTGTCCTGCGTCTTCGCGTGCGTCTCCAGGTAGCGGCCCATCTCGGTGATGAACTCGCGCGAGGAGTAGGGGCGCGGCTCCAGCTCCGCCGCGATGCTCGCGATGGTCGCGTCGCACACGCGCAGCTGCTCTTCGTCGATGTATGTGTCGTAGATGCGGTCGATCTCCAGCTCGCGCAGTGCGTTGTCGTCCGCGTCCGCGCGGCCCTTGTAGTGGTGGAAGCCCAGCGCCTCGAAGAAGTCCTGGTCCACGATGAGCGCGCCCGTGGAGACGATGGCGTCCACCATCCGGTGACGCACCATGTCCACCACCACCTGCTTCAGCCCGGCGGAGAACAGGCTGCCTGCGAGGCAGAGGATGACCCCGCACTTCTCGTCACGGAGCATGGCGTCATAGAGCGTGGCCGCGCGGCTCAGGTTGCGTGCCTGGAAGGCCATGTGGCCCATGGCCTGGACCACCGGGCGCACGTCGAACGCCTTGATGTCGATGTGCTGGAGGGTGTCGCGAAGCAGCTCACGCTTGCTGGGAGTCGTTGTCACGGCGGGTGTACCCCGACGGCCATGGATGGAGGTCGGGAGGCCTTGGGCCGACAACAAGCGCCACCCGAGACGTCCTACGGTCCGGCCCGCGAACGGGGGAGACCGCCATCGGAGACGTCAGGTGGCGTGCGACATGCGCCCTCTAACACGCCAACCAGGCAGGTGCGAGTCATTCGCGCCTGCACGCTCGCGGTCGGCGTGACAGGATGCCGCGCCCCACTGCCCAGGATGAGCAAGCCATGCCCCACCTCCGACTGATGTGGAAACGCTCCCGTCTGCTTGGCGCCACGCTGTTGGCCTGCGCCGCGGCCCCCGCGTGGGCGGCCCCCGCACCCATCGCCGTTCCCAACGCCGGCTTCGAAGCCACCGCGAGCGCGGGCCTCCCCAAGGGCTGGTCCGCGTCCGGCCAGGGCAAGGTGTCCACCAGCACCGACGCGAAGGCGGAAGGCAGTCGCGGGCTCGTCATCGAGAGCCCGCAGGGCGGCGCGGAGACCACCGTGCAGTCGGAGCCGGTGAAGCTCCAGGTGGGCCGCCTCTACCGGCTGAGCGCCTGGGTGCGCACGAAGGGCGTGCAGGCGGATGCGCAGGCGCGCTACCCCACGGCGCTGGGCGCATGTCTGTCCATGCAGAGCTTCCCCTTCACCAACTGCTCGCCGCCGCAGGGCGCGGACGCCAGCGGCCGGGTGCAGGTGATGTTCTTCGCCACCCAGTCCACCGACCGCGTGCAGGCGCACCTGGGCCACAACGGCAAGGCCACCGGCACCGCGTGGTTCGACGACGTGAGAGATCGTCCGCTACATCGAGAAGCTGGGCGTGCAGAAGGACAAGGCGGACCCCGCGAAGGGCTGGGCGCAGGTGCGCCTGCTCGCGGATTCGCTCTTCCTGCGCCGCTTCGATCCGGAGTTCCTGGAGGAGATGAAGGGCATTGCTGACGGCGCCAACGTGGGCGGTGCGAAGTTCAAGGGCCCGGATGCGAAGGAGCGCGAGCTGGATGTGCTGGACATCGTCGCGCTCAACTCCGCCGTGGACCTGGGCCAACTGGAGGAGGCCAACCGCGTGACGGCGTCCCCGCTGTCCGGCCGCACCTTCCTCAAGGGCGAGGACGAGAACGGGCGGGCGGGGGAGGGTGACCACTGCTCGTCGTTCGTCGCCACGAAGTCCGCGAC
>SECN01000312.1 GCA_004173515.1 Myxococcaceae bacterium
CACCCTGCTCTGCACGCTGATGCTGCCGCCGTGGTTCTTCACGATGCGCTGGCAGATGGCGAGCCCCAGCCCCGGTGAAGCCGCCCGAGCCCCGGGCGAAGCGCGACAAGCGTCGCCGCGCGAGCTGAAGACACCGGGGCCCCCACCCCGGGTTCCCCCTTCCGGGAAAGACCCGCTAGGCTTGGGGTCCCATGCAGCCGTGTCCCTGCCCCTACTGTCAGACGACGATGCGCAGCACCCACACCCAGGGGCTGACGCGCGACGAGTGTGGTGCGTGCGGAGCCGGGTGGCTCGGCGCGGAGGTGCTGGGGAAGGTCGTCACCGGCCCGGTGATGGAGGCCGTGTTCGAGCAGGCGAAGGGACGTCCCGGGCGGTGCAGGGGCTGTGACGCGGGGATCCAGTACGTCCCCGGCTGTCCGTCCTGCGGGCGTCGGGCGCCCACCTGTCCCGGGTGTGGCAACGCGCCGCTGTCCGCGGTGGAGCTGCGCGACGTGACGGTGGACGTCTGCGGGAAGTGCCGGGGCGTGGCGATGGACCGGGAAGAGGTGGCCCGGCTCCTGAACGCGACGACACCGGCCCCCCGGCCCCGGGACGAGCACGTGCCGGAGATCCACGCCGCGGACTTCGAGCATGAGTACGAAGCCGCGCCCCGGAGCATGAACCTGCTGCCCACGGTGCAGTTGGGCGATGAGCCCGCATGCACGACCTGCGGGCGGAGGACGGAGCCGCGCTACGGGTTCATCTGGGAGGAGCGGCTCTTCTGTGGAAGCTGCGCCCCGGAGGGCTCCGCGCCCTACGCCGGTGAGTTGACGAAGTCGCGTCCCAGCGAGTCCGCGGGCCGCAGGTCCCAGTACCTGAACACCGGCGCCGCCGAGTCCGCCGTGGTGTGGCTGCTGTCGAAGATGTTCAAGTAGCAAAGATCAAGAATTGCACTCGTTCGGCTTCAGAGCACCTTCAACCCAAAGCACTTGCTTCTTCTGTGGCGACACGCCGGAGAACCGACCCCACCTGTAAGCGTTCACGGGGTGGTGCACGCCTGAGGGGCCAGTTGAGCTGCGAACGGTGGGCCCCATCCCGCTCGACGTGGGCCGAGGACGGATTAGAAATACAGGGACGTGGCCACGCCCGACCCGAGAGATGCGCGAATCGCGGAGCTGGAGCGACTGCTGAGCGCGGCGCTCGCGCGAATCGCGGAGCAGGACGTCACCTCAGTTCACCTTTCCGGCGGCCTGCCCCCGTGAACGCTTACAGCGGAGGCACCACGTATGGCGTTGATGGACGATGAGCGATGCCCACTACATGGGAGGGAGCGGAGCACAGACGCGCACGCCGACCCTGGCGTCGCGCGCCGTGGGATCGAAGGGTGAGAGGTCCGCGCTCGACGCGGCGAAGGCGTCGTAATACCAGGAGCCTCCCCGGAGCACGACGCTTCCAAATTCCGGCGTCGCGGACCGCGTGAGTTCGTAGGCATTGCCAGCCATGTCCTCCAGGCCGAAGGGGCTCACCGAGACAGGGTGCGCGCCGACGACATCGGGGCCGAAAGCCGCGGGCAGCCGGCCGTAGGTTTCGTCGATGTTGGCATCGTCGGGCTGCAATTCATCGCCATGGGGGTAATGGCGCCCATCCGCGCCTCGGGCCGCGGACTCCCACTCGTGCTGGCTGCACAGCCGCGCTCCCGGCAATCGCTTCGTGCGGTGGAGCCAGTCGAAGTAGCCCTCCAGGTCCTGGGCGGAGACGCCGGACAGGGGAAAGCCTCTCCAATCGCCCGCGCTCCCGGGGGTCCGCCCCGAGTAGACAAAATCCTCGCCCTCCCTCGCCGTGCGGAACGCCTCGTTTGAGCGATAGAAGGTGAAGAGCCAGCCGGCGCCAGGATGCCGCCGCAGGGTGACCGCCCCACCGTCGCCGAAGTGGGGTTGTTCGAGGATCCGCCTCGCGGGCGCCTCCGCAGGCAGGTCGTCGAGGTAGGTCATCCAATCCCCGAACGTCACCTCCCTCCTGCCAATCAGATAGCCCTCGTTGAAACAACGCCGATGCAGCGGCGGACTGAACGAGAATTTCCGCACCTCTTCCGGCCCGGCGCGGCCCAGGAGGAAACAGCCTGGCGGGACGTAGGCATGACCTTCAGGCAACGCGGAGGGCAGCGCGAGGCGGACCGTCTCGCGGGCCCCGTGCGTGAGGAGCAACGGCAACTCCACCGGCACGGAATCCGGCCGCGTGAAGCGAAGCACATAGGAGCCCTCGGGAAGTTGGAGCCGGGCGATGGGGGTCGGGCCCAGGGGACCGACCCCTGGAACAGGCTCGCGACGGAGCCTCCCGCCCTCCTCCTGGGTGTAGCGCTCGAGTTCGACCCGAGCGCCAGGAGGGGTGGTCACCAGCTCGAGTTCAGCCGGGGCCCGGAGCCGTCCCAACCACTGCGCGCCCTCCTTCGACGTGGCCGCCTCCTGCTCCAGGCGTCGCACCCACGCGTCACGCTCGCGACGCTGATGGAAGTCCTCGGCGAGGAGGATGCGCTCGTAGGTGACCTCCGCGAAGAGCTGTCGCGCGTCCCCCTGGCTGCGATCCCGCTCGAGGGTCCTTTCCAAAGCCTGGGTGGCGCGGGCGTAGGCCGCATCGGACTGGTCGCGCAGGGTGAGCACTTCGGTCCATTGCCGCTCGGCGGCCTTCCTGAGGCCTCCGGAGTCCGGCGGGGCCTCGAGGCTCATGGAAGGCGGCGCCCGGTTGTCGAACAGCGCCAGGGCTTCCTCACGGCGCAGGCGGGCCTTCTGGGCGAGGGCGCGGCCACCGGCGAACGACTCGCGCGCCATGCCAAGCTCCTCGGCGCTCAGCCGCGCAGCCACGAGGTACCCCAGCAGCCGATGACCGCCGGAGGCGAGGACGGCGAGCGCGACGACGAGCCCCGCGAGCCGGCGCCTCCAGCGCTCGCGGATCACCGCGCGGCGGGAAGCCAGGAGGAAGGAACGCTCGCGCGCTCCCAGGGTGGAGGGCTCCAGCAACCGCGCCTCCTCCAACTGCCGCTGTCCCCAGAGGGCCTCGCTGACGTGCAGGAGGCGCTCCCACTCCGCGCTGGCCGTCTCCACCCGCTTGCGCAGCGCGCGCTGGCCGATGTCGTCATCGAGCCAGTCGCGCAGCGTGCCCCAGCTCGCGATGAGCGACTCGTGCGCGATCTCCCAGCGCGGCTGGCCGCCCAGGGTGCGCGTGTGCAGCAGGCGGCCCTCGACGAGCGCGCGAAGGGCTGCGCGGGAGGACCCATCCGAGGACTCGACGAGTTCCTCCTCGCCCCGCTCGCTGCGCGTCCCCTCCACCGTCACCAACCGGAGCAGGAGTCGCCGCGCCGACACGTACTCGGTGGGCCCCAGTCGCCCGAGCACCCCATCGGCATGGCGGGACAGGGCCCCGGCCACCCCGCCCATCGCATCGAGCGCATCCCGGGTGATGCGGCCCTGCTCCGGATTGCGCCGCTCCCACAGCTCGGCGAGCGCGAACTGGAGGAGCGGCAGGCTCCCCACGCCGGGCGCCGTGGACGCGACGAGCGCCTGGAGGACTTCGCCGGATTCGAAGGCCACACCCCGACTGCGCGCGGGACCGACGATGGCCTCGCGAACCCCTTCCAGCGACAGGGGGCGAAGGATGTAGAGCGCCCGTTCGGCCTCTTCGCCCAGACCGGGCAGTGCGCAAAGGCGGGTCAGGAAGTCGCCGCGCGCCGCCAGCAGCACGCGCACTCCCGATGAAGGCAGGGCGAGTTCCCCGAGGAGGCGGGCCACGTGCGCCGCCTGGACCGGCTCGGAGAGCGTGAGGAGTTCCTCCAACTGATCCATGAAGAGCAGCAGTCCGCGACCGCGAGAGTGCGATTCGCGCAGCGCCGGTCCCAGCCAGGCCGGCGTCCGCGCGAGCTCGGTGACCAGCTCCGCCTCCTTGCGCCCGAGCAGCGGCGCGAGCGCGGCGGCCAGTGCCTCGAGCGGCCGGTGACCGGGCCACAGCGTGACCGTGAGCTGCTCACGCCCTGCATCCAGCGCGCCCGCGGCCACCCGTGGCAGCACGCCGGCGCGACACAGCGAGGACTTGCCGGCCCCGGAGTCTCCGGCGACGAGCACCAGGGGCTGGGTGCGCAGGCGCTCGAGCACCGCGCGGATGTCCGCCTCGCGCCCGAAGAACAGCGAGCGGTGCTCGGCCTCGAAGGGCGCCAGACCGCGATAGGGATTGCCGGAGGACAGTGGCGCGGGCGCGCTGATGCGCTCGAGCCGCTCCAGGGCTTCGCAGAGGGCCTCCGCGGAAGCGAACCGGTCCAGGGGATTGGCCGCGAGGCACCGCATGATGAGCGTGGCGAAGTCCGGGTCGATGTCGGGCCCGAGCACGGCGCGAAGAGGAGCCTCCTGCTGCCCCCGGGATGCGCGCTGGGGCACCTCGCCCGTACACAGTTCGTGGAGGACGAGGCCCAGGGCAAAGAGGTCGCTCTGAGGCGTCGCCGGGGCGCCAGCGAGCAGTTCTGGCGCCAGATAGGGCAGTGTCCCGACGAGGGGCCGCGTGCCGGACATCAGGGCCGTTCCCACCTCGAAGCGCTCGGCCAGGCCGAAGTCGAGCAGCTTCACCTCGCCGTCCCGGGTGACCAGGGCATTGGAAGGCTTGAGGTCTCGATGGAGCACGCCCTGGCGGTGCGCCGCCGCGAGCCCCCGGGCCAGTCCAACCCCCAGGCAGAGCACCCGGCGCCACGGCACCGGCAGGGGCAGCTCCGCGAGGCTCTGGCCCACGACGTACTCAGAGACGATGTACGGGTGGCCGTCCACCTCGCCCACGCTGAACACGTTGACGATGTTGGCGTGTTGCAGGCGCGCCAGCGCCCGGGCCTCGGTCGTGAAGTGCTCGCGGACCCGGGCGTCGGGCTGACTGGAGGCAATGAACTTCACCGCCACGCGCCGATCCAACGATGTGTCATGCGCCAGGAAGACGACGCCCATCCCGCCCCGGCCAATGAGCGATTCGAGGCGGAACGCGTCGAAGGCGTCAGGAGGCGTCCAGGGGCCCCCCGGCTCCCGCGAGGCATCCGCCGGCTCGCGGCTCTCCGAGGCCGCCTTCCCCGAGGGCTGGATGCCGGGGGTGAAGGTGGCCAGGAGGGTCCGACAATCGTCGCAACTGGCGGCGTGCCGATGGACCCGGGTCAGCTCCTCATCCGGCAACCGTGCTTCGAGGAGTTCCACCAGGGCCTCATCCGTCAGACAGCGAGAGGCAGGCGTAGACAGGGGCTGGGAAGTATTCACGGGGGCCACGGAGCAGGGGCCATTCACTGACATGCGTTGAAGGGAAGGACGAAGTGCGTAGGATGTTCCTTCGAATGGAACAGGTGTCCCAGCGCGTCGCGACGTTTCTCAAGCACACCCCGGTGCGCTTCATCCCCCCTACGAATGCGGAGGCCGTGGCGCTCGATTCACTGCTGATCCGCGCGTGGGAGGAGGCTTGCGCGCAGTGGCCCACCGTCAAGCTCTCCGTCGAGCCATTCGTGACCCACGTCGCCGAACGACTCCCCAAGGTGGGTCCCGACAGCCCCATCGCGCCGCTGTTGACGAAGCTGTCCCTGGCGGAACTCTACCTCACGTGTGGATGTCTTCAGGGCCTGGCGTCCGCCCAGGAGGCCTTCGAGAAGAACTACCTCGCGAAGCTGCCAGGCAAGCTGCGGGGGCTGAGGCAAGCCGACGCGATGATTGACGACGTGTGTCAAATAACACGCGTGAAGTTGTTGGTCGCCACCCCCGAGAGCGCTCCCAAGATTGGAGAGTACACAGGGCGGGGCGCGCTGCTGAGCTGGGTGCTCGTCACTGCCGGGCGCATCGCCAACAAGCTGCGGGCCTCGGAGAAGCCCTCCTCCGAGGACAGCGCGGAAGAGATTCTCAAGATGCTGCCGGGGCAAGGGGTGGATCCGGAGCTGGATGTCATGAAGCGGCGCCACCACGCCGAATTCCGGCAGGCCGTGCATGAAGCCGCCTCCACGCTCTCCGCCGACGAGCGCCACCTGCTGCGCCTCCACTTCGCGGATCAACTCTCGACGTACGAGCTGGCTTCGCTCTTTCGCGTCAATCAATCCACCATCTCCCGCTGGTTGAAGAGTGCACGGCAACGGGTCTACGAGGAGACCCGGAGCCGCCTGCAGGAGCGGCTGGGCCTCTCCACCCTGGGCTTCAAGAGCTTCCTGGCGTTCATCGACAGTCAACTGGACTTGAACATCAGCCAGATTCTGGAAGAGAAGGGCTGACAAGGGGGACGTGCTACGGGGCCTTGGCTTCGGAGGCAGCGCCATTCGGGACCGCGAATGTCAGGTTCCGCAACAGAGCGGTTTCAGGGCTCACGTTCATGCGGCGCACCGTGCAGTGCTCTCCTGCCCCTTCGCCTGGAGCCCCCACCCCGTCTGTCTGGAAGCGATTGGGGCACTCCTGGAGGAGGGTCGCCAGCGCGCGGCCGTCACGGGTGCGCGCCAGGCAGGTGGCTCCGTCGGGCGCCCACGCCGCTTCGAACGAGGCCTTCGCCGGATCCCATTCCCCTCGCTCGACCATGCCGAACCGGTCATAGACGTCGATGGTGGTGTCCTGGTGCGTGTGGCTCTTGCCATTGCCACAGTAGTCCGCACGCGCCATGCGAGTGCAGGCCTGGTGGAGTGCGGCCAGCGGCTTCCCGTCGCGGCGGTCCCAGGGTTTGTAGCCCCATTGGATGCACTTGGTGATGGCGCCGTTCTCACAGGCGAAGGTGAGCTTGCCCGGGGCGTCCTGGTGGGCCCCACTGGCGTCCCAGACGCCGCTCACCGCGAGGGCCCTGGGGTCCGCCACGCGGCCCACTGCGACGCAGGGGTTTTCCCACTCCTGGGCCACCGCGTTCCATGCCTCGATGCGGTAGAAGATCATCCCAGGGTCTTCGGGGGAGGGTTCGGCGGCGCAGAGGGCCACCTCCACGGGCTTGCCACCGCTGTCCGTCCCCTGCAGCACGCTGCCGACGACGCTGCGCAGGGCCTCCCCAGCCTCCGGCGCGGGAGAGGCGACCAGGTGCCCGCCCTCGAGCCGCAGGGCTGTCACCCCGTCCTCCGCCCGGCGCAGGGGCGCGAGGTCGGCCGAGACGAGCACGCTGCTGCGCTCCTCGGCCACCTTCTCCGTGTTCCAGTCCCGCTTGGTGCCCCAGAGCATCGTCCCCTGCGGCCGGGCGATGCGGCTGCCGGACTGGGCCTGACAGCGGCGCGCGTAGCGCTCGGCGTCCGAAACCCGGTCTGCGGACCTCCTGGGGGAGGGCTTCGCGGAGGCAGGAGTACCGGCGTGCGCCAGGGAGGGAAGCTGAAGGAACAGACAGACCAGCAGGAACTTCTCCATCGCGTTTTCTCCGCCGCGTCCATGGGCAGGACAACTGGACCACGAGGGAAGAGAGCCAGGGATTTTAAGAGTCATGCACGGAATCCGCTGGCCGTCCCGTGGCCCCCCAGCCTGGCGACCGCCGCGTGACATCGCCAGGGAACCGGGGATCTCTGTTCGCGGCTGCGCGCGCTTCTGGACCCACCGGATGATGGCTCCCAGCGCCTGGTCCGGAGTTGGTCTTGGCCGGTGAGCGTAAGCAGTGCGGTCGCCCAGCACCTTTCTGGGCGACCGCACAGCTATACCAACACCTTATCTCACACAGCCGATGTAAGCAGACGTTGGATCCACCTCAACCAGTCCAGTGGTCGTGGTGTACCCGAACGTTGCAACACAGATGCGGTGCGCTGCCACGTGGCAGTCGGTACTGTGTCGGTTCGCAAAGCTGCACGTGCTCACCTTATTAGCGAGGTCGTTCCAAAATACCTGGAGCGTGGCAGCGCTGGACGACCCCTGCGGCCCTCGAGGACCCTGCGGTCCTTGAGCCCCCGGCTGTCCTTGAGCCCCCGGCTGTCCTTGAGCCCCCTGCAGTCCTTGAGCCCCAGTCGCTCCTTGAGGCCCCTGCAGGCCAGTAGCTCCCCTTGCCCCCGTAGCGCCGGCAGGACCCGTGGCCCCCACAGGCCCCTGGGCTCCTTGGGGACCAGCAGGGCCGACTCCGCCCGTGTCGCCCTTCGAGCCGGCGGGGCCTGCCTCCCCACGAGGACCAGCGGGGCCGACTCCGCCCGTGTCACCCTTGGGCCCCTGAGGTCCGACTGCACCTGGGAGGCCATCCGCACCTGGGAGGCCATCCGCACCTGGGAGGCCATCCGCACCTGGGAGGCCATCCGCACCTGGTGCTCCAGCCTGCCCAGGAGGCCCCTGGGGCCCTACGTCGCCCTTTGGCCCCGGCGGTCCGCCCGTACCAATGTTGACACCAAATCGGTCGTAGCCGTAGGCATCCGGGGATTGTGCTGTCACCGACAGAATGTAAGTGCCTGGCAGGAGTGCAACAGGCGCGGGAAGCACCGCCACGATGGTTGAAGGACTGTGGCTGAGGATGATGAGCCCGTCGCCAGCCAAGCCGACTGCCGGAGCCTCGCTGCCGAAGTCCTGGCCGAAAATGGTGATCTGCATCTGGTCGAGATCGACCGAAACACTTGTGACAAGGAGCGGAGCCTGGGCGCTGCTTGTGCCGGGAACGGCTGCGATCGCCATTGCCACGCACAGCATCACCAGTCGAATCTTCTGCAT
>SECN01000780.1 GCA_004173515.1 Myxococcaceae bacterium
GGCTGGAGTTCCAGCGCGGAGAGCCGGTCCGGCCGGCCCACCAGCCGGTAGCCCTTCGCGGGCACCGCTTCGATGCGGTAGCCCTTCAGCCGCAGGGCCTCCACGTGCTTCCACACCGCGGTGCGCGACAGGCCCAGCCGGTTCGACAGGGCCTCCCCGGAGATGAAGCCCTCCCCGCCCTCGGCGAGGAAGCCCAGGATGCGCGCGTCCTGCGACAGCTCGTTCGTCTCGCCGGCCATGCGCGGGCGCGTCAGTTCGCGGACGGCGGGGTCGCGGCGGGCGCTGGGGTCGTGGCCGCGCCGGCGGACCCCACCTTGAAGGACACCAGCTCCAGCTCCGTCTGCGGCACGCGCTTGCCGTCCTGCTCCGTGGCCACGTCCACGCGCACCAGGCCCACGCCCGCGGCGAAGGTCATCGTGTTGACGAGCGTCGTCTTCGCATCCACCCGGTTGCGGCCCTCCACGCTCAGGCAGTTGGGGAACGAACCCGCGGGCGACTGGCACGCGAAGCCCACCTGCACGAGCTGGTAGCGCTCCGTGGACGACACGGACACCACGTTGTTCCACCCGCGCCCGGCCTCCAGGGGCCCTCGCAGCAGGTAGCGCTTGGGGTCGCGCAGGCCGTAGGCGTCCACGGTGAGCTGGCCGCCCTGGTTGTCCAGGAAGTACCCGTCCTGCTCCTTGACGATCTCCACCGTGACGGGCTTGTCGTCCCGCTTGTCCAGCCGGTACGTCCACTGGTTGCCCACCGCCAGCGGGTAGTACTCGGCGACGGATTCGGGTGCGGGGCGCGTGTCCGGCTCGACGCGCTTCGCGCATCCAGAGCCCACGAGCGTGGTGGCCAGGAGGGCGATGCCCCCCACCGTCGACAGCGATTGCCTCATACTCAAGGGTCCGCGTGGCCCTGGCCACGCGCCTCCACCGTTGCGTGGTTGCGTGATGCGTAGAGTGTGTCGAGCGCCTGCTGCGCCGCGGCCTGCACCGACGGCGTGTCGTGGCCCTGGGCCACCGTGTACAGGTACGCCTCCGCCTCCGGGCCACCAATCTCCCCCACCGCGAAGACGATCTCCTGCAGGAAGCCGGAGTCGCGGCCGCGCGCCAGGTCGATGAGGGCCGGCACCGCGCTCTTCGCCTTCATCTCCGCCAGCGCGCCGATGGTGCGGCGCACCGCGTCCGCGTCGCCGGTGTCCTTCAGGCGCTCAATCAGCAGGGGCGCGGCGGCCGGGTGCTTGCGCTCGGCCAGCGTGCGCAGGGCGAACTCGCGGATGCGCGCATCGGTGGCGCGCAGGTCCGTCACCAGCGCCTCGTCCGAGCGCTCCAGCGCGGAGAGCTGCAACAGCGCCGACTCCGTCACCTGCCGCAGCACGTTCTCCAGCGCGGCGCGCATGGCGGCCCGGCGGCCCTCCTCCGAGTCCTCCTGCACCGGCGCCTCGCCCAGCCCCACCACCTCGTAGCGCTGGGGCACGGCGCCGCCGAAGCGCTCCATGGACAGGTTGGCGCCCACCTCCGCGAAGCTGTGGGGGTTGCCCTCCTTCAGCACCTCGCGGGTGAAGGGCAGGTCCAACGACATGCGCCAGGGACGGGCGGCCTTCTTCGGCTCCTCGTCGCCCACCAGCTCGAAGCGACCGGAGCCCGCCAGCGCGTCGGTGAACAGGTCCCGCACCCCGTCCGGACCGAAGCCCAGGAGCGCGTTGTCCCGCACGGTGTCGCCGGACAGCTCCACCGGCGCCACCGGATGGCGCGGGGCCTGCGAGCGGCAGGCCCCGAGTAACAGCACGCAGGAGGTGAGCAGCAGGGCCGGCTTCATGGCCCCCTTACGCTAACACTCACGGGCTCGCTCGGGGCCGCGGCGGCCTCGGCGACAGGCGTCGCGGACGCCTCGCCGGACGCTTCATCCGCGGGCGTCAGCGCGGGGCTCGCGCCGGGCGTCACCGCATCCGACGCGGCCTGCGCGGCTTCGGCCCGGGCCCGCGCCACATCGGCGGACTCCGGCGTCGGCTCGGCCTTCACGGCTTCGCCCGCCTGCCACGCGTTGCCTTCGCTCGGCGCGCTGACGGCGGCCTCCCCGTGGGACGAGCCAGCGGCCGCGTCGGCGACGACGGGCAGGGCTTCACCCGCGAGCGCGACCAGCCCTTCGCCCCCGACGCTTCCACCGGCGGAAGGCGCGGCGATCTCACCCGAGGCGGCGACCGCCTCGCCCGTCGAGCCCGGAGCGCCGGCCTCGCCCGCGGGCGTGCCCTCCGCTCCGCGCGTGCCACGGCCGCGACGGCCCCGGCGACGACGGCGGCGGCGCTTGCGCTCGGAAGCGGAGGCCTCGGCGGAGCCACCCTCGGCGCCGTCCTTGCCTCCACCCACGAAGGCGCTCGCGGCCTCCAGGTCCTCGTCCCCGTCCTCGTCATCCCCCTCGTCGGAGTCGTCTTCCTCCGACGACGCGGGCGTGAACCCGGCGGCGGCCGGCGGCGCGGCGGCCACCGGTGCGGCCTTGGGCTCGGGGGTTTCGGCGGCTCCACCCTGCGCGGCGGCCGCGTCGCGGGCTTCGTTGCGCGCACGCTGACGGTCGCGACGGCGCTCGGCGCGCTCCTGACGGTCGCCCCGCTCGGGACGCTCCTCGCGCTCCGGCCGGTCTGCGGCGGGAGTCGTGGCGGTGGCGGACACCTCCACCTCGCCGCCCTCCTCGCGGGCCTGCTTCTCGCTCTTGCGCTCCTCGCGGCGGCGCTGGGCCTCCTCGGCGTCCAGCTTCGCGGCCTCGAAGAAGCGCTCGTCGATGTCGTACAGCTCCACCTGGGT
>SECN01000313.1 GCA_004173515.1 Myxococcaceae bacterium
CCCCGCTCCTTGCCTTCCGGATCCGCCGGGTCGTAGCCGGGGACGTACTGGGTGTTGAACTTCACGGCCCAGTCGCGCGCGAACTCGATGTGCTGGATCTGATCCTTGCCCACGGGCACGGCGTCCGCGCTGTAGAGCAGGATGTCCGCGGCCATCAACACCGGGTAGGCGAAGAGGCCGAAGTCCGGACTGATGCCCTGCGCGACCTTGTCCTTGTAGCTGTGGGCGCGCTCCAGGTTCGACTGCGGCACCACGGTGCCGAGGATCCAGTAGAGCTCCGCCACTTCCTTCACGTCGCTCTGGCGGAAGAGCACGGCCTTCTTCGGATCCAGGCCTAGCGACAGGTACGTGAGCGCCGCGTCGCGCGTGAGGTCCAACGCGAGCTTGGGGTCTCTCACGGTGGTGAGCGCGTGGTAGTTCGCGATGAAGTAGTAGGCCTCGCCCTGATCCTGGAGCTGCACGAACTGCCGCATGGCCCCGTAATAGTTGCCAATGTGCAGCCTTCCGGACGACTGGACACCTGAGAGAATCCGCATAGCGATTGCGATTCCAATGACGGGTGGAGGACACGGCTCGTTCGCATACCCGCCGCGCCCCTGCAACCTTCCGTTGAGGACGGCGCCCGGCGGCGGACGTCCGACATCCGCGCCGCGGCCTTGACTGGAATAATGCGGCCGGCCAGTAAAAGCCGAGCAGTTCCGGGGGGTTGAGAGGGCTCGGGTCTATCGCTACCCTGCGGGTGACGGATGCATCAGCCCGCCTTGGAGGGCGCCCACGGATGGAAGCGTTCACGGGAAACCTGGCCAGCTACCGGCTCCAGTTGGTGTTGCCGCCGCTCTACACGGCGCCAGGGTTGGAGGGGACGCTGAGGGTGGAGCGGGGCGCGGTGCGCCGGGAGTTCTACCTGCGGGACGGGCACCTGGTGGGGGTGGCCTCCACGGATCCGCGCGAGCACCTGGCGCAGGTGTTGGTGAACCTGCGCATCCTGGATGCGCCCCGCGCGGCGGCGGCGTTCGAGGCCGCGGAGGGGGCGAACCTGCCCTACGGCACCTTCCTGGTGCAGCGCTGCTTCGTGGAGCTGTCGCAGCTCATCGAGGCGATGGAGCACAAGGCGCGCGAGGCGCTGTTCGACTGCTACGGCTGGGAGTCGGGCGAGGTGGAGTTCACGCCGGGGCTGCCCTTGTCGGCGCGGGCGGTGGGGCTGCGTCTGCCCATGGGGACGCTGCACCGGGACGCGGTGGCGCGGCTGCGGGAGTGGGCGGTGTTCCGGGAGATCTTCCCCCGCCTGGACACGACGTTCCGCGTGTTCCGTGAGTTCGCGGTGGAGACCTTCTCCGAGGAGGAGGACGTGCTGCTGGACCTGGCGGCCGGAGGGGCGACGCTGGGGGAGCTGCTGGCGAGCGCGAGGGAGGCCCCGCTGTTCGCCGCGCGGTGGGTGTTGCACCTGTACCGGCGGGGCGCGCTTGCGCCGCACCGGGCGAAGGGTCCGCAGGTGGGCGAGTCCACGGAGTTCACGGAGCTGCTGGCGCTGGTGCGGGCGTTCCTGTCGTCGCGCCGGTACGACCACGCGGTGGCGCTGGCGGCGCAGGTGTTGGAGCGAGGGCCGGTGCCGGAAGCGCACGCGCTGTACCGCGAGGCGGAGGTGGGGCTGACGCTGGCGCTGAGTGATGAGCTGTTCGCGCTGGATGGGAGGCTGGTGTTCGAGCCCATCCCCCGCCCTGCCCCGGCGGCTCTGACGGCGGATGATCTGTATCTGTATTCGAAGCTGCGGGGCAGCCGGAGCATCCGGCAGGCGCTGCGCACGGCCGCGATGGGAGAGCTGGCCGCGTCGCGGTCGGTGTACCGGCTGATGGAGGCGGGGCTCATCCGCGTGGCGCCGCTGGCGGACGGGGCCGAGGAGCCCTCGCCCCGGCGGACCACCACGGATCCGTATGGGTTGAACCTGGGGGATTTGATGGGCGGGGGCTGAGGCCCGGTGGTCCGCTTCCCACGCGCTGCATCGGACATTTACTCCTGATGAGGAGCTGGGATGAGCGGAGGCAGGGACGGCGCGACTACCGTTCCGTGGTGTTCAGCGGGGACGAGAAGAATAAGCGTTTGCAGGGATCGAGCGAAATCGTAGCTCGATCCTTTATTCCGACCTTCCTCCCCAATGCATCCATCTGCATCAGCTCCGGGTTTAATTCATTCGTGTAGTCGTGCACGTGCGAATTACCAGGATTAAAATCAAAGTCACTAGGGATACTCTGCTGTGTTTGTCTCTGAATCGCAACCGCCGCGCCCAACATGCTCCCAATCCTGCCCCCTGGCACCGTGCGCGACGGCACGAGGGCCGCCAGCAATGCTGGAGAATTCAAGTAGGACACAAGGTCATTACGGGTAGCGACACGATGGACTTTTCCCTCGAGCGCGCCAGCCGACACCAAAGGAGATCCAAACGTAACCGTATGAGTGACCTTGTATCTGGCTTGAATCGCCTTGTCGGCGGCAAGTTGCTGTTCGACCATGCCCCCTTGGCTATGGCCAGCAAAAACAAGAGTAGCGCCTGCTGGCACCGACTTCAGGATGGCTGCCCGAGCGTTCACAAACAGAGGGTTGCTGACCCCAAGGGCCACCGGAAGGTTGTTCAGCCAACTGGTACTCTGCCCTTTGGCTTCTTCCGTGCCAGAGAGCGTTACCAGATATATCGGCTGGGATGTGCCGCCCTGAGTCAGGGTGGCAGGGGTAATGGACAAGGGCCCGTGCTTCCCTTTGTTATATCCACCCCATACGAACTGTGCGAGTTCGGCCCCGCTGTTGATGAGACCCGTAACATTTGGAGATTCCCCCTTCTGCCCATGCTCAAGCGGCATCTGGGTAAAGCTCGATGCTGTTCGACGGCTTGCCACGACACCGGTGGGTGGGGAGTGCGTCAACGCGCTCTCCATGGCGCCATTGGACACAAAGCTGTCGACGTTTCGCGCAGCCATCATCGTTCTCATCGCAGCACCTGTCGTGAGACCATTCACCGCCGCCCCGGCGGCCCGCGCTGTCCCTTGGGTGAGCGCAACCGCCTGCTTGGCGTAGAGCGGCGGGACCTGTGCAACAACCTTGGCCCCCTTCACCAGGGCCTTCGTCGCGTTGCCGGCAACCTGCACTGTCCCCTGAGTAAGCGCCACCGCGTGCTTGGCGTAGAGCGAAGGGGTTTGTGCAATAACCTTGGCTCCGTTCGCCAAGGCCTTCGTCGTACCAACAGCGACTTTTGCCGTCTCCTGGCCAAGCGCGACCGTCTGTTTGGCGAAGTGTGGAGGAACCTGCGCAACAACCTTTGCCCCGGTCACCAAGGCCTTCGTCGTGCCGACCGCAGCCTTCTGTGTGCCTTGCTTAAGAGCCTCCCCCTGCTTGACCGCCTGCTTGACAATAGAGTTTGCCTGTTTTGTGACCCCAGCAGTCAGGGACTGCGCCACGCGAATTCCCGCTCGAATCCCTAACATGCCGTGCTCCTGTGAAAATCACCTACCCCGGATTCTGGCATGTCCAGGAAACAGTGCGCCAGCTCAGAACGGAATTCGGGCCGCCGTTGAACAGAGCAACCGTTGCATGGCATGCAGCTCCTGGCCCTACCGGGCAGCCATGGCTAGAGACTGGAACCTGCTCTGTCCTATCCATTCGTGCCCGCTCAAACGTTCACCCGCTGCACGACGCGCGGCTGCGGGTACTTGCTCTTGATGATGACCTGGTGCGTGCCCGGGTCGTACTCGTACGTCAGCTTGCCGGACTTCATCGGCTTCGACTGGGGGAGCTGCCTGAAGCGCGACATCGCCACCTCCCGCTTCGCGCGCGTCAGCGGATCGTCTCCCACCAAGGATGTGAGCTGCTCATACGCGAACTCACCGCCCCTCCGGTCCGCGGCCTTGACCTGAGCCTGATCGTGGTAGTTCTCGGGCTGCGGCCGGACGTCCTCCAGGAACATGTCGAGTTCAAGCTGACCCTGCGCGTCGAGCTGCTCCTGCTCCAGCGGCGTGAACGGATTTCGATCCATCTGGATCTGATGGAGCACCGTCAGCTCGGACTCCACGCGGGACACGCCCGTCTTGTCATCGAAGGAGGCGGCTCCGGTCCGCGCGCTCATCTTCACGTTCAGGTACTTGCACAAGGCCGTGTAGAACTTGAACGCGAACGCGCTGGACAGGTCCGGCCTTGCGACACCTCCCAGCCGATCCGGATCATGCGACAGGTCGTACTGCGCCGACCGCGCCCCGTAGCACATCACCAGGGACAGGCTGATGGGACGGCTGCCGACGTGGTCTCTCAGGAACGCGAGCACGATGTCCGCGGCCTTGTCATACGACACCCGGGGCGCGCCACGCTGGGGCAGCGAGTAGCCGTACGTCGTGTCGTCGTACAGGCCGTGCATGCCCACCATGATCTTGCTGCACTGCGGATGCTTCAGGAAGAAGCCACGCACCTGCCCCCGCGCCTGCTCGTAGGCCTCGGAGGAACCGGGATCGTTCCCCAACGGCGTGTCCAGATGGCGTTGATGCTCCGCGACGCCGGCGAAACAATCCACCCGCTCCACCACGGACGCGCCCCACCAATAGGCGGAGAAACGGTTCATCCGGGAGGCCTCATCCCGCGACTGGTACTTGGCCAGGATGCGCGGAATCGTGTTGTTGGTGGCGGAGTCCGTGGGCGCGGCGAAGTTGAGGTAGAGGATTTTCATGGCGCGAGCTTCCCATAGGCCTTGAATCCAGGGGACGTCATGGGCGGTAGTCGAGCCCATGCTCTTTCGTCCCTACTTGAAGATGGCCGCGGTGGGTCACAACCCGGGCCAGACGGGCACTTCGGGAAGCTGGGTGGCCCTGGAGAAGCTCCATGGGGCCCAGCTCGTTCTCGGGGCGCAGGAGGGGCAGGTCCACTTCGGCAAGCGCAAGGCCTGGCTCAGCGAAGAAGAGCCCTTCTTCGGATGGCAACTGCTGCGCCTCCCGTTGAGCCGCGCGGCGACGGAGCTTGCGCGGACGGTCGGTGCGAAGGGCGAGCGGCTCTACCTCTACGGAGAGCTGGTGGGCGGCCGCTATCCCCACCCACAAGTGCCTGCCGTGCCCGGCATGGCCCCGGTGCAGACGGGCATCTGGTACGCGCCCGATCTCCAGTGGATCCTCTTCGACATCCTGGTCGCCCGCTCCGATGACGATGAAGGGGAGTTCCTGCCCCACCGGGACGTGGAGGAGCTGGCCCGCAGGGCAGGAGTGCTGACGCCACCGGTCGTGCGCCGGGGAACGCGTTCGGAGATGGAGGCCGTGCCCACACGCTCCCTGTCCCGTCTGCCTGCACTGCTGGGCCTTCCACCTGTCCCCGACAACTGGGCCGAAGGGCTGGTCATCAAGAGCGAACAACGCGCGTCGCCTGGCCAACGCGCCGCCGTGAAGCGGAAGATCGAGGAGTTCAACGAGGCCCGCTTCGATGAGAGCGCCCCCTGGGATCCCCAGCAACGATTGTCGTTGTCGGAGCTGAAGGACTGGGCCTCGCGACTGGTGAACCCGGCGCGGATCGCCAGCGCGATCTCAAAGTGCGGAAGGAGCGACCCGGAGCTGCTGGTGGACGAAGTGGAGCTGGATGTCCGGGTCGACCTGGAGCTGGCTTTTCATTCAGCGTGTCAGTCCCTGGACCCGGCCGCAGAGGAGAGTCTGTCCACGCACATCCGTGAGCAGGCCCGGCCACTCGTCATCAAGGCACTCGAGCAGACTTGATGCGCCTTGAACTTCCAGAAGACCTGCGACGGTCGCTCAGCGCTCGCTCGCAGGGATTGGTGGACCGCGTCGAGCGGTTCCTCGACGACGCCCCGCGCAGGTGCACGTACGTCCGGACGGAGCGGGTTTCAGCACGGCCCCTGCGGCCTTCCTGGCTGTTTCGAATGTTGGGACGACGTCCCGCGCAGCCCGTGCTCGGGCTCCTCGACAGCAAGTTTGGCGGCACCCCTTACGTGGAAGAGGCGGACCTTCCGTGGAAGGGGTTCCGCTTCCTCGGGCAGCTTCACTTCGCGCGAATCCCGGACCTGCCTCCGGAGCTGCCACGCCACGGACTCTTCGCGCTCGACATGAAGGTGAGTGGACCTGTGTCCCAGGCGTTTCGCGTCCGCTGGTATCCAGAGCCCTCCGAGGCCCGTGCCCGTTCCTTTCCCCTTCCCCAGGGCGTGGGTCGCTGGGAAGCGCGGATGTCGTTCACGCAAGGCGAGTCACTGCCGGGAGGAAACGCCTGGGAAGCACCGCTTCGCGACGAGGACGCGGAACTCCAGGCCCGCTGGAACGACTGGGCTCCCGAGGGCTTCCTCGAAGATGAACGTGGAAAGGGGCCGCACCGGCTGGGAGGCCACCGGAGCGCAGGGCTGGATGAGCACGAGGACCTCATCCCGCCGTCCGTCCCCTCCGCGCAGCTCTGGCGCATCCACTTCGACAACGCGGCGGGCTTCCATTGGGGAACCCATTGGCTCTACGTCCTGATCCACCCGGAAGACCTGGCGGCGGGATGGCTGGAACGCTCGGTGGTGACGATCGCGAACGCCTGAGTGCAGCCCAGCCGCCCTGTCCCCAGGCCCCCTTGCACCCCGGGTTCGGGTGGTGCCCAGATGAGTCCCTGTCACCCCAGAAGGGACATCTCGAATGAAGCGCAACGTGCGGAGTGGTTGGAACCTCGTGTGGGCGGTGGCGGTGGGGGCCCTGGTCGCGAGCAGCGGGGCCTGCGGCGGCGATGACGGCGATCCGGATCCGAGCCCCACCGACGCCGGCACCCAGACGGATGGCGGCACGGATGCGGGCCCCACGGCGCCCGCCGAGGAGGGCCGTGCGCTCACGACCTCCAACGGCAACCTCATCGTGGTGGGCTCCACCGAGCAGAACCTGGCCTCCACCGGCGTGGACCTCCTGGTCCGCCGCTACACGGCCGCTGGAGCCCTGGACACGACGTTCGGCACGCAGGGCTCGGTCGTCGTCGACTTCGAGGGGCCGGCGACGGGCGCCATCTCCGGGCAGCGTGAACAGGACGACCGCGCGGACACCGTGGCGGTGTTCCCGGACGGCAGCCTGCTGATCGCCGGCTTCGCCCAGGGCGGCGCGAAGTCCGACTCGCGCGACTTCGCCGTGGTGAAGCTCTCCGCCAACGGGCAGTTGGACACCAGCTTCAACAAGACGGGCCGCTCGCGGCTGCACTTCGGCGCGGACGGCAACGTCGACTTCCGGGGCGCGGTGCACAGCGTCCTGCCGCTCTCCGACGGGCGCTTCTACGTGGGCGGCTTCCTGACGAAGTCGGACGGCCTGGACGAGGACTTCGCGCTGATCCGCTACAAGGCGGACGGTTCACTCGACACGTCGTTCACGTCCGCGGGCAGCCCCGCGGGGAGCTGGATTGGCGGCGCGTACACGAACGCCGAATCCGCGCAGGCCATCGTGATTCAAGGCACGAGCATCGTCATCGGCGGCGGAGACGACTTCGCGGCGGTGCGCATCCGGCCGGCCGGCAACCAGGACCTGACGTTCGGCACGTCGGGGCTCGCGAAGAGCGTGGGCGGCCGGGCCCACGCCATGGTGGCCCGCCCGAGCGGCGGCTTCCTGCTCGCGGGCGAGCGGCAGGACGTGCAGGTGGGCGGCACCGGCTTTGGCGTGATGAAGCTCGTGGCGTACACGGCCGAGGGCAAGCCCGACGTCACCTTCGGCCCCGAGGGCGTGCGCGAGTTCACCGCCCCCGAGGACGTGCTCGACGTGGTGGACGTCAGTGGCCTGGCCCTCCAGGCCGACGGGAAGATCCTCGTCTACGCCAACGTGCGCGCGAAGCCCGCGCTGTTCCGCTTCCAGGCCAACGGCGACCTGGACACGTCCTTCGGAACGGGCGGCGTGGTGCGCTGGCCGGAGACGCAGCTGACCCTGCCCCTGTTCATCCGCCCCACCCCGGGGCCGAAGCTGGTCGTCAGCGGCAGCACGGCGTTCGTCACCGACGCGAACATCTACACGCCGGGCTTCTTCCCCGGCCCCGCGCGCCTGCTGCTCAAGAGCACCGGCCTGTAACGAAGCACCCTGCCCCGGGGGCCGTCCCAAGGCGCCCCGGGGTGCGCATTGTTCCTCGCGGACGGGACGCGGACGTTTGTCGGGCCTCGGTGCATGCACATTGCCCGGGTCCACCCGACACACACGGAGCACCTGCGATGAGCATGAGATGGACGTTGCTGGCGATCATGGGACTGACCTTGTCCACCGGCCTTTCCGCGTACGCCCAGGAGCAGGACACCTCGATCCCCGCGCCTCCGCCGGACGAGAAGAAGTCCGCCTCCGAGGAGGGCACCGTCATGATGATGGCGGCCGACACCCTCTACCTCCAACTGCCAGGGGAACCGGGCACGACACCCAGGCTGAAGACCTTCAAGATCGACGACAAGACGCCGAAGGAGGTCAAAGACTTCCTCGCCCCTGAGAGCCTCAGTTCTGAGACCCGGGTCCGGGTGACCTACGAGACCACGTCCGCAGGTCTGCGGGTCATCCGGGGAATCGAACTCCTGGGTGAATCTCCCGCCCC
>SECN01000314.1 GCA_004173515.1 Myxococcaceae bacterium
TCGAGCGAAATGTCGGGCGGCATGGGCACACGCTTGGGCGACACTCGGACCGGGGCGGGCGTTTCGGGGGGCGGTGGAACATAGCTACCGCCGCCGCCATAGCTCCTTCCGCTGCTGCCGGAATAGTGACTGCGGTGCGAGGAGTGCGAGCGATGGGAGCGGTGGGCGGCGAGCAGGAGTTCCTCGCCGCCTGGGGGAGTGACAAGCAGGAGCTTGTCGTTTCCGTCCTCATCGTCGCGACGCCGGAGCGCGAGCGGATCCAACAGGGCTGTGGCCTGGGGCGAGAGCAGCCCGGAAGGCGTGGCCCCGCCAATCAATGCCAGCAACGCCGAACCGATGGATAGCAGGCCCGGGGGCTTGGACGTCATGGTTTCGCTTCTCCGATGCGAAGCTCGATCAATTCCGTGTTCTGCCACCGCGCCACGACCGTCACGGCGCCCGCTGTCCAGGACGATACCGTGACGGACCTTCCCTGGATGCGTCTGGGCGCCGTCGGGAGGGGCGTGGGCCGCCCCAGTGCCAGCGACAACAGCTCCGTCGTATCCGAGATGTGGGCCTGCGCATTCAGCACGCGATGTGACTTGTCATTGCCTACTAGGTATACGCCCGCACAGTGGTTCTCCTTCATCGCGCAATACAATGATGCCGATGGCGTGGTCTTCATCACGGTCTGCGCAGCCGCCTGCGTGACGCCCAGGAGATTGAGGGCGACGGCCCGCTCCGCACCGACCAGCGGAATCTTGCGCCGCTCCGCCTCCGCCCACATGGCTGCCGTGCGCGCCTGTGCTTCCAAATCCGCGTCCCCGGAACCGTGGCCGACGCTCCGGGCGAGCGCGATGAAGCTGTCCAGTCGCCGCAGCCATTCGGGGGTGGACTCCTTCGCGCGCTCGGGGACCGTGAGGTGGGCCATCAGCTTCGCGCGGGCTGCTTCCAGCCGCTGTTCACGCCCGGTGGTGGAAGCGGCTCGTTGGGCCGCGAGCGCGGACGCCCAACGGCAGGTGTCCGTCTGGCAGGTATCGTGGTCCGCTTCGTGGACGCGGGCCTCCAACTCCGCGAAGAGGGGGAGGGAGGGGGCCTTGGTGGTGAGGGACGCGGTCTGCTTCACGACGGGTGACGTCTTGTCGAGCACGGTCCTGGCCGCGCGTGGGTCCTTGGCTGCAAGGTGGCCCAGGACGGCCTTCCGGGCGAGGTCATGCAGGTGCTGCTCCGCGGAGTCCCGTCCCGACGTCCCGACGTGGAGCCGGAGGGCCTCCTGGACGACCCCATCGATGTCGCTTCCCTGAAGCGCGAGCGCCAAGTGGAGGGCGGTCCAGGTGGAGGCGTACTCCTGCGCATCGGGCTCTCCGAGCGCGAGGAGTTCCTCACGAGCCTCGTCGAATTGCCCCTTCGCCAGATTGCTCTCCGCCGAGCGGACGGTCGGCTCCGCGCCAATGACCAGCAGCCCTGTCAACAGGAGGGCGGCCCCGGTGAGGGCCGCCCATTCGCGGCCCGGGCCCTGACCCGTCATCCGCTGCTTGAGGAAACGCTCGCCGCAGAAGGCCGCTCCTGCGAGGCAGAGGCCCAGGGCCAGCACCTGTGCGTTCCAGAAGTAGAAGCCCCGGACGAGGTATGCGAATGGCACCCCTACCGCGAGCACGATGAGGGTGCGGCGTGCGAGGGACAGGTTGTTCGCGAGGGCTTCGAGGCGCGGGTCCGCAGAGGTGGGTGGGGCCAGCATCCGGCGGCCCTCGAAGTGCAGCGTCGTTGGGGGCTCGTTCGCGAACGCGTACGAGAGCTGGACACTAGGCAGGCTGAGCACGCGGAGCGACTGGCTTTCGATGCGCTCACCAGGGCCTGGGGGGCATTGGAGCCGGGAGCCATGCTCCTGGAGCCATGCGTCCGGGAGCAGCTCCGCGGCGCGTTCACGGGACAAAGGGCCGCGGCTCGTGAGTTCGCCCAGGACCCTCGCGTCTTCCTCTATCGCAGCGGGCGAGGCCCGAGGCCCGTCGCTGGCCCAGGGGAACATCCGCAGCGCCTCCGGGTTGAACTCCGCGTGCGCGAGGGTGCGGGATGTCTCCACGAATTCGAGCCAGCGCTCCGCACGACCCGTACCTCTGCAGGTCGAGCAGGAGATCGTCCCCGTCGCCGAGCAGGTCGAGCACTGCAACAGGCCCGTGGCGCCGCACTGCTTGCACTTCATCAGGCGGCGCGAGCCATTGGAGGCAATGCCATACGCCTTCCTCGTGCCGGAGCAGGTTGCGCAGGTGAGGGTCTTGTTGCCGCGACACGAAGGGCAGGGGACGTTTCCCCGCTCGGCGCAGGGGACGCACTCCGTGATGTGGAAGCTGGCATCACGAAGGTCTGATTTCGAGTACGCCCAGGGGTCGACCGTATTGGCTTGGATCCTGGAGACGCTCACCGGCACCCGGTGGTCGTGGCGCGCGTGTTTCCACTCGAGCCTGCGCTCAGAGAGGGTCGTTACGAGCCGGCCGAGATAATGGGTGCGCAGCTCCACGGCTCGCACGAGTGCGGCGGGGGCCATGGGCGCTATCGGCTGCTGTTGCATCCAGGTGGTGAAGACCTGGAGCGCGGCCGACCGTGTCCGCTCCGGGTCGTCGAAGACCGTCGGATCGATGGTCAACAGCGCACGGGGCGGAGTGACTGGCGCTGGCGCGGTCCGGGGTCCGTTCTGGGAGGGGCGGATCTTGCGGGTGAGCGTCCAGGCCAACCAGCCCAGGAGCACCATGACCCCACACCCGACGAAGACGAGCCAGTGCCGGTTGAACAGCCGTAGGAACAGCCCCAGGATGATGATCGCGCCGAGGACCGGGCCGCTGGGCACACTTCGCCTGCTCATGTTCACCCTCGCGTGAGTTTCGCGCCCTGGGGGCCCATCATGCAAGGGCTTGCACGGGGAGGGCATACCCCTTTGGGGTGAGGCGGTCGCCCCGCTTCTTCTTGCCCCGTGCGACCTCGGTGGCGAGGGCCTCCAGCTTCGGTGTCCAGAACGCATGGAAGCGTTCCTGTTCGATGCCCCGCCCACCTGCTGCGGAGCCCGGGACATCTCGGTGACTTCATGGGCGTAGTACCGCTCCAGGTTGCGGCCCCTCTGACTGGCCCTGGGTCCTCGGGGTCTCCGCAGCGCTCCAGGCCTGGAGCGCACCGCCAGCGAGGTCCCGAAGCACATCGATTCGAGCCCCCGCGACGCCAATGGCTGCGTCGTGTACTGCGCCTGGAATGGCGCCCTTCTCGACAACCCGGAGATGAGAAGGAGCCAGGGTGCACCGGTCTCGGGAAACCGCTGAAGTTCCAGCCCTGGCGGGATTCGGACCGTGGGGGAGGAGCGCCCACAGCGCATGACGGCGTCCGTCTTTCGCTGAATCGTGAGTAAATCTCGGCACTTCGAATCCACGGGGCCGTTCCCACCTGCCGGCCAGGGCCTCCTCCCGCTGGGAGCTCCTGGAGACCGCACACGGGGTGCACGGTGCTCCAGGGGAGTTTGTCAGGGCTCCCTGGTGCCCATCGTTCGCCTCGCTGCGTCAGCCCCCACCCTCAAACAGGCCGCCCATCCTGCGGATGCGCTCCGAGGAGGCTCCCAGCTTGCGCTGAAATCACGTATAGGCCCCGTACCAAATTTTGCGGCACACGAGCGGCCCGCCGGGGGGGAGGTCAGTCCCCCGCGACTGCTCTGGAGGAACGGATGGAGTTGTCGAGTCTCGAGTCGAATTTCTGGACAGTCGCACCGGGCGTCGTCGGCGCCGTGGGGCTGCTCTTCTCTGCGTTCTTCTACTTCCGCGTCAAGGGCCTCCCTGACGGTGACGCGACGATGAACCGCATCGCGGGTTATATCCGCGAAGGCGCGATGGCGTTCCTGGTCCGCGAGTACAAGGTGCTCGCGGCCTACTGCGCGGTCGTCGCGGTGATCATCGGCCTGACGCTGGGATGGATCGCGAGCGCGAGCTTCGTGCTGGGCGCGTTCCTGTCGCTGCTCGCGGGCTACATCGGCATGAAGGCCGCGACGTTCGCGAACGTGCGCACCGCGCAGGCCGCGCGCACCGGCTCGAAGCCGAACGCGCTCCTGGTCGCGCTCGATGGCGGCGCCGTCATGGGGCTCGCCGTCGCCGGCCTGGGTCTGATCGGCATGGGCGGCGTCTACTACGTCTTCCAGGGCAGCGCGCACCTGGCACCCATCCTCCACTCCTTCGCCGTGGGCGCCAGCTCCATCGCGCTGTTCGCGCGCGTGGGCGGCGGCATCTACACCAAGGCTGCGGACGTCGGCTCCGACATCGCCGGCAAGGTCATCGAGAACATCCCCGAGGACGACCCGCGCAACCCCGGCGTCATCGCGGACAACGTGGGTGACAACGTCGGCGACGTGGCCGGCATGGGCGCCGACATCTACGAGTCCATGGTGGCGGCCCTGGTCGCCGCGATGGCGATCGCGCTGACCGCCAGCGCGACGGACATGTCCCGCCTCGTGGTGGACCCTTCGGCGACGGGGCTCGCGAAGATCGCGGGCGTGGTGCTTCCGCTCGTGCTGTCCGCGGTGGGCCTCATCGTCAGCCTGCTGAGCATCTTCATCGCGCGGGCCCTCAAGCACATGAACCCCGCGCAGGTGCTGCGCAGCGCGCTCATCATGCCCCCCGTCATCCTGGTGGGCCTATCGTTCGTGATGATGAACGTGTTCGGCCTGTCCCAGGCGATCACGGTGGCGCTGGCCGCGGGCGCCTTTGGCGGTGCCATCATCGGCCTCGTCACGGACTACTACACGTCGTCCACGCCGGTGAAGCGCATCGCGGAGGCCTCCATCACGGGCGCCGGCACCAACCTCATCCGCGGCCTCGCCGTCGGCATGGAGAGCGTGGGCATCTCGATGGCCACCATCGCGCTGGTCGCCTACATCGCGGACCGCGCGCTCGGCCTGTACGGCATCGCGATGGCGGCGGTGGGCATGCTGGGTGGCACGGCCGTCGTGATGACGGTGGACGCCTACGGCCCCATCTCCGACAACGCGGGCGGCATCTCGGAGATGTCCGGCCTGGGCCCCGAAGTGCGCGCCATCACGGATGAGCTGGACGCGGTGGGCAACACCACGGCGGCCATCGGCAAGGGCTTCGCCATCGGTTCGGCGACGCTCACCGTCATCGCGCTCTTCTCCGCGTTCAACCTGGAGGTCAACCACACGCGTCTCGCCGCCGGCCTGCCGGAGATGAGCCTGCTGCTGACCAACCCGAACGTCATCGTGGGCATGCTGCTGGGCTCCATCCTGCCGTTCCTGGTGGGCGCCTCGACGATGCTCGCCGTGGGCCGCGCCGCCGGCGCCATCGTGGAGGAGATCGGCCGTCAGTTCCGTGAGATTCCGGGCCTGATGGAGCTCAAGGCGGATCCGGACCCCAAGAAGATCGTCGACATCGCGACCAAGAGCGCGCTGCGCGAGATGATCTTCCCGGGCCTCGTCGCCATCGTCGCCCCGCCGCTGGTGGGCTATGTGCTCGGGCCCTCGGCGCTAGCGGGTCTGCTGGCCGGCGCGCTCGTCGTCGGCGCCACCATGGCCCTCTACATGGCCAACGCGGGTGGCGCGTGGGACAACGCCAAGAAGTACATCGAGAAGGGCAAGCTGCCGGGCCACGCGAAGGGCTCGGCGGTCCACAAGGCCGCCGTCGTCGGCGACATGGTGGGTGACCCGTTCAAGGACACCTCCGGTCCTGGCGTGGCCATCCTGATCAAGGTCATGAGCGTCGTGTCGCTGCTCGTGGCCTCGCTCATCGCGCTCCGGTAGTCAGTACCTCGTGGTGGCGGCGCCTCGATGTCGGGGCGCCGTACTCGCGAACGGCGGCTCGCACCGCTCGGTCCTTCTTCAAGGGAGCGAGCGGTGCTTCGGAGCTGCGGACGGGTCGGGACCTGTCCGGTGGAGGGACTCGCCGGGCGGAGGTGCGACCGTCGCAAGCAGCTCAAGTCACGCAAGCAGGACACCCGACATCCAGCAGGAGCCGTCGAACCGGGCCCTGGGGCGGTGGCCGAGCGCGTGCTTACACTTCATGGAGAGCCGCGAATGCCTCCTCGGGTGTGAGGGAGGAGTGCCATCACTGATCTCCTGACAGAGAGGTGTCCCATGGTCCTGGAACTCTCACCGCAGCAGATTCACCTCCTCCACGCCTCCCTGGCGGAAAGCATCCGGGAGCTGCGCGAGGAAGCCATCCACACGGACGAGCGCGCGCTGCGCGCGGAGTTGAAGGCCAAGCTCGACCGCTTGCAGGCGCTCCAACGCCACGTGGAAGGCCAGATGCAGAGGGAACAGCCAGCCCTCTGATGCACCTGCGGGACGCGCACTGAGCCCGAAAAACACCGGGGCCGGAAACCGCTGATGCGCGGCTTCCGGCCCCGGCTTGTTGTGTCCCCGACGGGATTCGAACCCGTGTCGCCGGCTTGAAAGGCCAGTGTCCTGGGCCTCTAGACGACGGGGACGTCTGCTCTGCAACCACACTGCTTTGAGTCGCGGGGGGCTCGAACCCCCGACCCTCGGCTTAAAAGGCCGGTGCTCTACCAGCTGAGCTAGCGACTCGCTATTCTTTTTTTCGCCGCCCGGACGGCTCGGCTGTCGCGAGGCGCTTCCTACCAGCAGCGCCCCGGGACTTCCACTGGCGATCGCAGCCCCCGCGACCTGACACACTGCTTCCCGCCCCCCGGTGAACATCCGCCCCGGCCAACGGACTCCGTCTGTCAGCGTCCAGGGCTATACACGGGAGCATGGCCCAGGAAGTTCCCGACCCGCCCGATGCCCCCGAGGACGAAGAGGAGGGTGAGCAGGCACCGCTGCGCCGCTACCTCACCCGGGCAGGGGCCGAGCGCATGCACAAGGAGCTGCTCCAGCTCCTCAACGAGGCGCGCCCCAAGGTGACCGCCGAGGTCTCCGCCGCCGCCGCCCAGGGCGACCGTTCAGAAAACGCCGAATACATCTACGGCAAGAAGCGCCTGCGGGAGATCGACCGGCGGATCCGCTTCCTCTCGAAGCGTCTGGATACCGCCACCATCGTCACCCCCTCGGAACAGGGTGACCGCACGAAAGTCTACTTCGGCGCCACGGTGACCCTGGAGGACGAGGGCGGAACGCGGCTCACGTACCAGATTGTCGGCTCGGATGAGATCGACGCCACCGGTGGCCGCATCAGCGTCGAGTCACCCATGGGCCGCGCGCTGTTGCGCAAGTCCCCGGGTGACACCGTGGAGGTGCGGCGCCCCCGGGGAGAGATTGAACTCACCCTGGTGGACATTCGTTACGACTAGGACGCTCCCATGCCCCGGACGCCGCCCATCAGTCCCCGGTTGAGCCGCACCTATCCGCGCCTGAGCGGCCTGGACCTGTCCTCCTCCGGAGGCGAGTCCCTGTCCCTGGACGACCTGGGCCTGGAGTCCGGCGGCGACCGCGTGGCGCTGGCGTTCGGCACCTACAGCCGCGAGGGCCTGGAGCGCGCCCTGGCCGCCTACGGCTTCACCCAGCGGCTGGAGGAGCGGGTGGGCCCCTTCGAGCTGCGCCTGTCCTGTCAGGATCCGTTCCAGCCACGCCTCACCTTCTGGAGCCGCCGCTACCACACGCCCGTCGCGGACCTGTCCCTGCGCCGGGCCATGGGCGCGGAGGTGGGCTTCACGCACGCGGCCGCGGAGGCCCCGCTGCTCTACGTGGACAGCCTCCTGCTGCAGCACCCCGGGCGCCCCTTCGACTGGAACCGTCCGCCCCTGCCGGGACAGCTCCACCCCGGCCTGTCCCTGTCGCGCGACATCCTGGAGCTGCTGCACCTGATGGCCCGTCGCATCGGCGCGGAGGCCGTGGCGCTGATGCCCGCGACGTTCTCCGCGGCGTGCGTCTACGACCCGCGCTACGCCTTCGTGGACGGCGCCGCGCAGGGACGCTTCAGCGCCCTTCGCCGTGCCGGACGGGGCTGGCCGCGCTGGCTGCTGGCCTGGGCCGTGGAGCTGGGTTGCATGCGGGATGAGCAGGGACAGCCCGCCCTCTTCGCGCCCTCCGCGATGATCAGCCCCCTGTCGCGGCGCCTGTCGCGGCGCCTGGACACGCGCGGCTGGCATGAAGCGCAGCGCTTCCACGCGAAGCAGTCCCTGTCGTTGGACGAGGACGCCCTGCAGGCGCGCTTCCCCTGGGCCCGGATGCCGCCCGGCCCTCCGCCCGAAAGGGTGGTGGAGCTGCTCGGGTATGATCCGCTGTCCCCCGCGTCGTCCTTGGGCGCTGACTGGGAGCGCGTGTCAACGCCCCTGCGGTCCACCGCGGGCGTCTGAAGTCAGCCCCTGGGACGGTAGCACCCGGAGCCGACGTGGACGGGGGTCGTGCTTTTTTGGACGTCACTTCCGCGTCCCAGACGGGAATGCCGGTGGTGCCCCCTCGTTCGGTGCCTATATTGGGGTGAGCAGTCGTCCTCGTCCGTCGCTCGCCGTCCGCAATCGCACCCGAACCAGGTCAGGTCGCGAAGCCCTCGATGCGAAAGAACTTCATCCTCGACACGAACGTCCTCCTCCATGACCCCCGCAGCATCTACGG
>SECN01000781.1 GCA_004173515.1 Myxococcaceae bacterium
CCGGCGCACTGCCTTGAAGTCGTCGCGGTCCTTTCCCTGACGTTCCGAAGCTTCCTTGAAGGCGTCCCTCCCCTTGGGGAGGGACGCCTTCAAGGAAGCTTCGGAACGTCAGGGAAAGGACCGCGACGACTTCAAGGCAGTGCGCCGGAGGCGACCCAGCGCTGGATGAGGGCAATGCCCTGCGGATCCAACGGCCCGTCCGCCGGCATGCGCAAATCACGCACCGACGCGTTGATGAGCTGGGCGTTGGACTTCCACAGGTCATACGTGTTCAGCGGCCGGCCGGGGCTGGTGGTGTGGCACTTGGCGCACCGGGCCTCGTGGATGGGCCGGATGTCACGCGCGTACGAAGGCGTGGTGGTCAGCGGCTGATACGTGAAGGGCACCGCGCGGCGCGCCTCCGTGCCGTCCTCGAAGCGGGACACCACGGACAGCGTGTGGCCGCCCGGCGTCACGGTGGCGAACGAGAACGCCTTGAGGGTGACCGCGTCCGCCTCCAGGCCGCCCATGCTGTAGTCGGGACCGGCGGAGGCGATCTCCTCCGCTTGATCCAACTGGAACGCGACGCTCTTGGGCGGAGTGCCCGGCGGCAGCGTGGCCCGGAGCACCATCCCGTCCTCCACCACCAGCATGCCCTGGTGCAGCCCCTGGAGGCGGGGCACGGCGCCCTTGCTCACCGCCAGCGACCGCCCGTCCAGCTCCACCCAGGCGCAGCCGCTCTCGTCCACCGCCAGCAGCGTCGGCGTGCCGGACGGCAGGCCTTCGGCCACGCCCCAGGTGCCCGCGTCCGCGTCGAAGACGAAGAGCTTCGCGTCCGAGCGGGCCCACAGGAAGCGCCCAGCGCCCATCAGTTGCTGGGGCCGCGACGGCAGCTCCACCGTGGTCCATCCTTCCGTGTTCCGGCGCAATACGCGGGTGCTGGTGAGCACCCACACCTCGCCGGAGACCCCGGTGCCAGCGCCCAGGCCCGCGAGCGCCTCCACCGTCTCACCGGCGGTGATTGGCGCGTCGGTGCCACGCACCTGGTAGACGCCCGGCGCGGACGCCACCACGACGTTGAGCTTGCCCTGGCGCGCGAACCACAGGCCCGGCAGGCCGTCCTCCGCGGGCGCCGCCGTCATCGTGGTGATGCCGGACAGGGGCTGTCCCGACAGCTTCAGCGACGCGAGCGTGCCGCCTTGAATCTGGAACAGGCCCGTGGGGTGCGCGATCCACGCCGCGCCGTCCGCCGTCTGCGCGGTGGCTACGATGCCCGTGCCCAGCACCTGCTGCCACAGCGGTTCGATGAGCCAGCCCTGGTCCGCCAGGAACAGGCCCGTGTCCGTCTCCACCAGGGCGCTGTGCGGCCCCAGCCGGAAGGTCGCGACCACCCTGCCCAGGGTCGCGAGGTTCTTCGGGTGCGGCGACAGGGCCGCCTTGGTGCCGTCCAGCCGCAGCCGCACGGCGCCGCCTTCCGGGGTGGCGAAGATGCCACCACCGGACTGGTCCGCGAAGCCACGGGCCGGCGCCAGCCCCTGGGAGCTTGCGACCTGGGTGGCGGTGAACGCAGCGGGCTTCGCCGGGTTGCTCCCCGGCGGGGCGTCCTCGCCACACGCGACGAACAGCATCGCGGCGCAGAACAGGAGCGAGGAGGGGATGAAACGCGCCACGGTGGGGGAACCGTGGCGCTGCCAGGGACGCGAGGAGGGAGTGCTCATCAAGACTCAGGCAAGGATGAACCGCAGCGGGTCCACCCGCGTGATGCTGTAGTCCAGCTTCGCCGAGGCCAGCACCGTCGCGATGATGTGCTCGGGGAAGATGTTGGAGCCGTTCGGATCATTG
>SECN01000782.1 GCA_004173515.1 Myxococcaceae bacterium
AGCGGCTTCGCGATGGTCATCACGCTCATCGTGCCCGCCCGCAAGTACCTGGGCCTCCGGGACGTCATCACCGACCGCCACCTGGAGAACATGAACAAGGTCATCCTCGCGACGGGCCTGCTCGTGTCCTACGGGTACATGATGGAGCACTTCATCGCTTGGTACTCCCAGAACCAGTACGAGCTCTGGACCTTCTACGTGAACCGCGCGACGGGCCCCTACGCCGGCGTGTACTGGCTGATGATCACCTGCAACGTGGTGACGCCGAACATCTTCTGGTTCAAAAAGTGCCGCACCAGCATCCCCATCATGTGGGTGGCCTCCATCGCCGTGAACATCGGCATGTGGTGCGAGCGCTTCATCATCATCGTCACCTCGCTGTCCCAGGACTTCCTGCCCTCCTCGTGGGACATCTACACCCCCACCTGGGTGGACTGGTCCATCTACATCGGCACGCTCGGCCTGTTCGGCACGCTCTTCCTGCTGTTCCTCAAGTTCGTCCCCGCCGTCGCCATCAGCGAGGTGAAGGAACTGCAGTTGGAGTTGAAGCACGCCGCCCACGCCGCCCACGGCCACCACGGCACGGATTCCGCCGCGGCCACGCACGGAGCGCACTAGCGTCATGGATGCCAAGGTCCTCGATTCCTGGGTGCTGGCCGAGTTCGCCACCCCGGACGCCCTCGTCTCCGCCACGCAGCAGATGCGGGAGAAGGGCTTCCAGGGGATGGACACCTACTCCCCCTACCCGCTGCACGGCGGGTCGGAGGCGCTGGGTCTGCCCCCCTCGCGCGTGCCCTTCATCGCGCTGGGCGGCGGCCTCACCGGCCTGGTGACCGCGCTCGCCATGCAGACGTGGATGAACACCATCGACTACCCGCTCAACATCGGCGGTCGTCCCCTGCTGAGCCTCCCGGCGTGGGTGCCCATCACGTTCGAGTTGAGCGTGCTGTTCGCCGCGTTCGGCATCTTCTTCGGTCTGCTGGGCCTCAGCCGGCTGCCGCAGCCCTACCACCCCGCCTTCGAGGCGGAGGAATTCCGCAGCGCGTCCACGCACGGCTTCTGGCTGAGCATCCCGCACCCCACGGGACAGGACGCCGCGGACGTCAAGAACCAGCTGACGGCCCTGGGCGCGACCCACGTGACCGTCGTGTCGGGAGAGAACGCATGAGGTGGCTCATCCCCGCCGCCGGGCTCGTTGCACTCACCGGCTGCAACGTCAGCAGTGAATTCCTCCAGCGCATGGAGACGCAGGCCAAGTACGAGTACTACGAGGCCTCCGAGTTCTGGCCGGACGGCCGCGCCATGCGCGTGCCCCCCGCCGGCACCATTCCGCGCGAGCGCCCCGTGGGCAACCCCGGCATCAGCACCGGCCGGACCAACGGCATCGCGGTGTCCAACGTCCCCATGACGGTGGACAAGCCGCTGCTGGCCCTGGGTCAGAAGAAGTACAACATCGTCTGCGCGCAGTGCCACGGCGTGCTGGGCGACGGCAACAGCATCGTCGCGGAGAACATGGCCCTGCGCCTGCCGCCGTCGCTGTTGGAGCTCGCGGACAAGCCGGCCGGCCACTTCTACACCGCCATCAACGAAGGCTACGGCATCATGCCGTCCTTCTCGGGTGAGCTCGACACGCGTGAGCGCTGGGCCGTCGTCGCCTATGTGCGCGCGCTGCAGGCCGCCCGTAGCACCCCCGGGGGGGCCCAGCCCGTCCCGCAGGAGAACCGATGACTGCCATGGAGCGCTACACCGGCACGCCCAAGCTGATGGTGCCCGCGTTCGGCCTGGGCGTGGTGGGCCTCGTGCTCACCGCCGTGGGGTTCCCCTCATCATGCTGGCCATCTTCCACACGGCGAAGGCCAAGTGGCTCATCGTCCTGCGCCGCGCCATGGAGACCATGGCCATCACGGTGCCCGTGTTCGCGGTGCTCATCCTCGGGTTCATCCCGCTGATGAAGTACCTCTACCCCTGGTTCCCCGGCTCGCCGCTGCTCGCGAACATCCACGGCATCGAGCTGGAGCACCTGGCCCACAAGCAGCACGGCTTCCTCTTCCCCACCTTCTTCGCCATCCGCCAGGTCATCTACTTCGCGGTGTGGATCTTCGTGAGCCACCGGCTGTACGGCTGGAGCACGCAGCAGGACGAGGCGGGCGGGCTGGAGCTCACCGTCAAGCAGCGCCGCTTCTCCCCGGGCGCCCTGCCCTTCCTGGCGCTCACCATCACGTTCGCGGCCTTTGACTGGATGATGAGCCTCACGCCGATGTGGCAGTCCACCATCTTCGGCGTCTACTACTTCGCCGGCAGCTTCCTGGCCGCCTTCTGCATGCTGACGCTCATCACCGTCAACGCGCAGGGCAAGGACCTGTACGGCAGTGTGGTGAAGATTCCGCACTACCACAACCTGGGCAAGCTCATGTTCGCCTTCACGGCGTTCTGGGCCTACATCGGCTTCTCCCAGTTCCTGCTGGTGTGGATCGCCAACATCCCGGAAGAGGCGCCCTGGTACGGCCTGCGGATGTTCGGCCCGTGGCGCTCGATGTCCATCGCCATCTTCTTCCTGCACTTCGTGCTGCCCTTCTTCACGCTGCTGTCACGCAAGCTGAAGGAGAAGCCCCGCCTGCTCGCCGTGGCGGCCGTGTATCTGCTTCTCATCCACGCGGTGGACCTGTACTGGCTCATCTGGCCGGCGTTCTCCGGTGAGGCCGGCCCGACGTTCCACTGGACGCTCGTCACGGCCTGGGTGGGCGTGGGTGGTGTCGCGGTGGGCTTCGCCCTGTTCCGGGCGCGCGGTCGGTACACGCTGCCGGTGAAGGACCCCTACATCGCGGAGTCCCTGAGGTACGTGCAGCCATGAAGAAGACCCAGTCCGAAATCGAGTCCCGGGTCATCGTCGGCGCGCATGGCGTCGCGGCCGAGGAAGACCACATCGTCATGGGGAAGGTCGTGGGCGTCGGTGTCGGCGCCATGGTCCTCTTCCTGGTCGGTGCCATCTGGGCCTGGCGCATCCAGGTCGTGACGACAGAGGAGGCCCAGCCGAACGGTCCTCCGCCGCGTCCCGCCGCGGTGGGCCAGTATGAGATCGGCATCGTGAACCAGCGCCTGTTCGAACAGGACTGGCGCGCGGTGGAGAAGCTGGGCGGCCAGCAGCAGGCCCTGAAGAACGGCTGGGGCGACCAGCCGGGCATCACGGCCCACAAGACCATCGACCAGGCCATGGACCAGGTCGTCACGTCCGAGGCCGAGAAGGCCCGGCAGCCGGCCCCCACGCCCGCTCCCGAGCCGACGCCCGCGCCGCAGTCCCCGGCGCACACGCCCACGAAGTAGGCTCCA
>SECN01000783.1 GCA_004173515.1 Myxococcaceae bacterium
GATGCGCGCGGTGGCCGGCCCACGCTGGCCGTGGCCCCGGTGGCGCTCGACTTCGGCGAGCTGCCGGTGGGCGGCAAGGTGGAGCAGGTCATCCGCATCACCAACGCCGGCAGCAACGGCCCCCTCACCTTCACCGGCGTGCGCGCCGACGGCGACGCGGCCCAGTTCACCGTGGGCACGCCCACGCGCGGCATGCAGAACTACCCGTGGAAGGGCGGCACCTGGCCCACGCTGGAGGCCAACGGCCTGCAGATCGCCCCGGGCGCCGACGCGCTGGAGCTGAAGGTCTACTTCGAGCCCAAGGCGGAGGGGCCCTTCACCGCGACGCTCTACGTGCAGTCCAACGACCTGTTCACGCCCGAGCGCGCCATCACCCTCACGGGCCGCGCCCGTGCGAGCGGCCCCTGCGTGTACGAATTGCTGCCCCAGCCTTCGCTGGAGTTCGGCAACGTGGCCCCGGGCCGAGGCGCGGTGCTGGGCTTCTACTTCCGCAACCCGGGCCGGGCCGAGTGCGCCATCAAGAACGTGCACCTGTCCAACGACGGCGGCGGCGTGTTCACCATGCCCGGCGGTCCCATCACCGGCGGCGTGGTGCTCTACGACACGGCCTTCAGCTCGCGGCGTGTTCACCATGCCCGGCGGTCCCATCACCGGCGGCGTGGTGCTCTACGACACGGCCTTCAGCTCGATGATCTCCTTCCGGGCGCCCACCACGGGCGGTGAGTTCAACGGCGAGCTCCAGCTCACGGTGAACAACCCCGCGTTCCCCACGGTGACGCTGCCCATCCACGCCGTGTCGCAGGCGTCCTGCCTCGTGGCCACGCCGTCCTTCGTGGACTTCGGGCCCATCCGCTACGACTGCGCCGCGAAGCCTCGCAAGACCTTCATCTCCAACCGCTGCAGCGAGCCGCTCACCGTGGCGGACGCCGTCATCGGCAACGGCACGAGCAACCAGTTCTCCCTGATGACGCCCGTCACCGCGCCCGTCACGCTGGGGCCGGGCCAGGGCTTCGAGATGGAAGTGAACTACGCCCGCAACGTGCTGGGCCAGCACTTCAGCCCCATGTACCTGCGGGCGGACACGGAGCCCAACGGCTTCCTCGTCCCGCTGCTCGCGGAGACCAACCACGAGGGCATCCAGGTGGACCGCTTCACGCAGGGCACCGACAGCCAGCTGGACGTGCTCTTCGTGGTCTCCAACACCACCACCATGGACACCTACCAGCAGCGCCTGAAGGCCGCGATTCCCGGCTGGCTGGAGCGCGCGAAGGAGCTGAACGTGGACGTGCGCGTGGGCGTCACCAGCACGGGCCTCGTGCAGCGCACGGGGGTGTGCGGCGGCGGCGCCAACGGCGGTGAGGCCGGACGCCTCTTCCCGGTGGACGGCAGCCGCGCCCGCGTCGTGTCCGGCACCAGCGCCAACGCGGCCCCCACCATCCAGTCCAACCTGGGCGTGGGCCTCTGCCACAACCTGGTGCAGGGCCTGGAGACGATGCGCCAGGGCCTGTCCGCCCCGCTGTCCGAGCAGGCCGACGATGTCCGCACCCCGCAGCCCAACGACGGCAACCTGGGCTTCACCCGCGCCGCGGCCCGCATGGCCGTGGTGGTGGTGGCGGACGAGGACGACCACTCAGGCTTCGAGCCGGACAGCTACATCCAGTTCCTCCAGACGCTGAAGGGCACGGGCATGTCCCAGCGCAGCAACCTGCACGCGCTCGTGCCCACCAGCGCCGCGTGCACCACCGCCGGCCCCAACGCGGAGCGCTTCGCCGCGGTGGCCCGGGGCACGGGCGGCACCGTGGGCTCCATCTGCGAGGGCGACTACCGGGGGTTCCTGGACCCCATCATCCAGCAGGCCGGTGAGCCGCAGGCCGACTTCACCCTCACCGCCCAGCCGGACGGCACCGGGGAGCTGAGCGTGCGCGTGAATGGCCGCGTCATCCCCAGCAACCAGTGGCTGTACGACGCGGGCCGCAACGCCGTCATCTTCAACGACGGCTCGGTGCCCACCCCGGGCCAGTCCGTGGAGATCCGCTACCGCAGCATCTGCGCCCCGACGCCGTAGCAGGCAGGCGACTTCGTGACGCACCGCGCCGGGTCGGTCCTCCAGGAGGGCCGGCCCGGTTCGCGTTTTCCGGACTGACGGACTTTTGAGATCCGCGCGGGCGCGGCTATCGTCACGGCCGGAGTGGAAACGTTCGGCCGCTATGAATTGCTGCGCAAGCTGGCCACCGGCGGCATGGGGGCCGTCTACCTTGCCCGGCAGAAGGGGCCGGTGGGCTTCCAGAAGCTGCTGGTGGTGAAGCGGCTGTTGCCCCACCTGTCGGAGGACGACGAGTTCCTCCAGATGTTCCTGGACGAGGCGCGCATCGCGGCGCTGTT
>SECN01000315.1 GCA_004173515.1 Myxococcaceae bacterium
CCCTGGGGCTCATCGCGCCCCTGCCGCCCCCCATGCCCTGGAGCGTGGCCCGGCGACTCGCCTTGCGGCGCCTGTGGGAGCGCTGGGCCCGGCGTCTGGGATTGCGGCGGGGCCGCTGAACCTCCAGGGTCCCAAGGCTTCCTGACGACCCTGGAGGTTTTCCCCACGTCCGGGTTTGTGCTACCTCCAGGGTTGAGCATTTTCCGCTCGACCCTGGAGGTTGAAATTCCGGACATGAAGACCCCCGATACGACGACGGAGGAGATTCCCGGCGTGCCGCACCGGCCGCGGGTGCTGTTCACGGTGGGAGGCACGGCCTTCGAGTTCGTGCGCAAGCTGGAGGTGCGCGCCACCGGGGAGCTGTTGATGCTGGCGCGGCGGCGCTACCGGGGTGGGTTGGGCGGCCCGGTGGTCATCAAGCGGCTGCGCAACCCGTCCGGCTTCGTGGAGCGCCGACGGCTGGTGGAGGAGGTGGAGCTGACGTTCCGGCTCAACCACCCCGGCATCGCGAAGGTCTACCACCTGAAGGCGTACCGGGGCGTGCCGCACGTGGTGATGGAGTACGTGGAGGGCCGGTCGCTGGACACGGTGCTGAACCTGGTGGCCATGCGCAGAAAGCCCATGTCCCCGGCCTTCGCCGCGTGGGTGGTCTCCGAGGTGGCCGAGGCCCTGCACCACGCGCACACGCTGCGCGACGAGTGGAACCGGCCGCTCCACATCATCCACCGCGACGTGAGCCCCCGGAACCTGAGGCTGGGCGTGCACGGCGAGGTGAAGCTCACCAACTTCACCGCCGCGTTCTCCACGCTGCCCGGCCGGGAGATCACCAGCCGGCCGCTGGTGAAGGGGGACGTGGCGTATGCGTCCCCGGAGGCGCTCCGGCGCGAGCCCCTGGATGCCCGCAGCGACCTGTTCTCCCTGGGGCTGGTGCTCCTGGAGGTGCTGACGGGCACGCACCCGCTCACGCTGGGGGACGCGGCGCCCCCGCCTCCGCCGGACCTGCCCCTGGTGGAGGCCCAGGGGCCCACGTGGATGCCGCTGACGGAGGTGGCGGCGCGGATGGCGATGGTGGGCACCCGGGAGGTGGAGCACCTGGCGCGTGACGTGCCGGAGGGGCTGCGGGTCGCCACCGTCCGGGCGCTGCGGCAGGTGCCCTCGGAGCGCTTCGACTCGGCGGCGGACCTGGCCCTGGCCCTGCGCGAGTGGCTGCGTGAACACGCCCCCGGGTACGGACGGCAGGCCGCGGCGGAGGAGGTGTCCGAGGCGGCGAGGGAGGCCACCGGCCGGCGCAACCAGGCGGAGCTGCTGGAGGGAGGCCTGCACCCGGCGGAGCTGACGTCCGACGAGGCCGCGATGGCCTCCGAGCCGGTGGTGCCCCCGCCGTTCCTGGGTGGGGACGACGTGACCCCGAACGTGAACGACGAGCCCCTGCCCGTGGACCTGGAGGGCCTGGACGAGCTGGCCGGACCGGACGAGGAGGCGCCGGACGAGGACGACGACGGGCACGAACCGGTGTGAACCCGGCCGCGCTGGGATGCCGGTTACCCGAGTCTTCCCAGACCGACGAGGTGCCGCCGTTTGTCCATTCCGGGCGGCACCCGGGCATGCAGCGGGCCAATGCACCGTCAACCTTCAATGCGTTTCACGAAGCTTCCGTGAATTGCCTTTTTCCATTCCCTCAGCAACCCGGTGCATCCCCCCGCCGACCCGCCCCGCTGGGTCGTGTTCCGAGGCGGCTCGCCCCGGGCTGACAAATCCCGTCACCACGCGGGTCCTGGGCGACTGGCATTTTTCCCACCCCCAAGTCAGCGCAAACCCAGACATTGACACGCTTTCGCGGAAACCAATAAAAGGCGTGACAGTCATTCAAGCCGCTGCCACTGTCGTTTCCGCTTCCCGCTGTACAGACACACGCTGAAGCACCGGGTGTCCCCCCGGTGCGACGGTCGTCCGCCCAATCCCTTCATCTTCCGTGACGCAACCCGACCGTGCTCCCAAGGAGCCCGGCACGGGGAACGTGTCTCCGGGCACCCGCCCCGGGCACGTCAGGCTGGCGTGTCCCCGATGCGTGCCATTGGGGCCCTTCTTTCACTGTCTTCGTCCGTCTTCCCGATACCCCGCTGTCCTAGCAGGAGTCCCTGTGCAGAGAACGTCTCCCCGTTGGTTCCGTTCGCGCGGCATCCTGGGCGCGCTGTTGCTGTCCTTGTCCGCGCCGTGGGTCGCCGGCTGTAGCTCCGCCCCGGACACCTCCGCTCCCGCCGAGCAGACGCAGTCCCAGGTCACGCTGGCGATGGGTTCTCAGGACTTCACGCAGGCGGCGAAGAAGGGCCGCGTCTCCGCAATGGAGTTCTCCCACAACGACGTCAAGCGCTTGCGCGTCACCGTCTGGGAGACCAGCAAGGGCCCGGGGGAGCCCCTCTTCGTCAACTTCGACCTGCTCCAGAACGAGACCACGAAGAAGTGGGCCGGCACCCTGCCCTTCCTGCCCAAGGGCCTGGCGCTCACCTTCTACGCGCAGGCCTACAGCGATACCTCCGCCACCCTCGAGATCTTCGACGGCACGCTCGACGTCACCCTCATCCAGAACTTCGAGACCCTCACCATCCCCCTGGGGCCCGCCACCGACAACGCTGTCATCAAGCTGCCCCGCATCGAGCGCATCAGCATCCCCACGGCCTTCGCCTCCGGCCAGAGCGGCAACCTCACCTTCGCCGTCTCCGCCTCCACCGGCGAGAAGCTGCACTACACCATCACCCCCGCTGCGGGGAGCGGGACCTTCACCCCGGTGGAGGGAGACATCACCCTGCTGGCCACCACCGGCGCCTTCGTCAGCCTCTACACTCCGCCCGACAGCGTCCAGGACACCACCGTCTTCCGCCACAAGGTGACGGTGAAGAATGAGGCCGGCCACTCTGTCTCCACCACCTTCAGCACCACCGTCCAGCCCCGGGAGACGACGAGCGGTGTCGTCGACACGACCGTGAAGGTGCTCTTCAACCCCGTCATCCAGGGCCTCGATGGTCAACGCCTTCGCGATGCCGAAGGTGACATGACCTCCAATGTCCTCTTCACCGCGAAGGTCAGCGACGACGGGCTCCCCGCGACCCTCACCTACGCATGGGGCTTCACCGCCTCTGGCAGCCCCTTGCCGGATCCGCTGCCTGCCTTCACCGGCCAGACGAACCCTTCCACCCTCCAGAACTATACCTCGACCCTGCAGGGCACCCTCTCCCTGGCGGTCACGGACGCGGACAACGGCACGACGACCCTGTCGTATGTGCTGACACCCGATCAGTTCCCCGACACCCCCGTGGACTCGGGGCAGATCACAGGCGTGAACATGCTGCGCGCGGGGCAGAACCACACGTGCGCGCTGCTCAATGACGGCGCGCTGCGCTGCTGGGGCTACAACTTCCACGGCCAGTTGGGCCTGGGCGAGGCCGCGGACGTGGGTGACACCGAGAAGCCCTCCAGCAAGCTCGCGGTGAAGCTGTTGGAAAAGGGCTCCAAGGTGGCGCTGGGCGCCAACCACACCTGCGCCCTGCTGAAGTCGGGTTGGGTGCGCTGCTGGGGTAATGGTGCCTCGGGCCAGTTGGGTTACGGCAACACGGCGACCGTGGGCGCGACGACGGACCTCACCAAGTCGGGCTACGTCAACCTGGGCGGTCTGGCGACGAAGATCACGGCAGGCGGCAACCACACCTGCGCGCTGATGGACACGAACAAGGTGCGCTGCTGGGGCAACAACTACTTCGGCCAGCTCGGCTACGGCCACAACCTCAACATCGGCGATGACGAGCAGCCCCTCGTCCAGGGCGACGTGAACCTGGGCGTGGGTGTCACGGCCAAGGACATCGTGGCCGGCTTCAACCACACCTGCGCGCTGCTCGACACGGGCAGGATGCTGTGCTGGGGCCGCAACGGCGCTGGGCAGCTGGGCTACCCACACACCACCCAGGTGTTCGACCCCAGCCTGCAGACCCCCGTGAATGTCGGAGACGTGGCGCAGCTCAGCGCGGGCGCCTACCACACCTGCATCCAGACCAAGCAGGGCGCCGTGAAGTGCTGGGGCGCCAGCAACCAGGGTCAGCTCGGTGCCGTGGTGTCCACCACGGACGCGACCAATAGCAGCTGCCGTGACTGGTCGCCCTACGGGTGCACCTACCGCACGCTCGCCCAGTCCACGACCGTCGACCTGGGTGGCACGGCCCTGCAGATCGCCACCGGCTACGACCACACCTGCGCGCTGCTCTCCAACGGCAGCGTGAAGTGCTGGGGCGCCATCCAGAACGGCCGGCTGGGCCTGGGCCCCAATCCGCCCCCGGCCACGAACGTGCCCACCCGGGCCGCGGACCTGGATGGATCCACCGCCTACCAGGTCACCGCCGGTGACGCTCACACCTGCGTGTTGCTGTCGACGGGCGCGGCCCGCTGCTGGGGCCTGGGCAGCACGGGCCAGCTCGGCTACGGGAACAAGGACACCCTCGGCGCGACCAACTCGGCCAGCACCGGCGGCAACATCGAAATCACGCTGCCCTCGGCGCCCGTGCCGTAACCGTCGTCCCTCTTGAGGCGGCGCCCGTCATGCAGGGGCGCCCGCCTCGCGGTCTTCACGCAGTCACCCGGAGCCCTCTTGATGCGCGGCATCCCTTCGCTCTTCGTGGGCCTGTCGCGGGTCCTGCTCCGCGTGGGCCCGGGAGTCGGGCTACGGAAACACATCCAACGTGGGAGCCATCTCGACCCCATCAGCGCCGGCAGCATCCCGTTCGTGCTCTCCGACCCCGACGCATGAGTTCCTCCAGGGAGTCCGTGCGCATTCCCAGACGACACATCCCGGTCCCATGACGAAGCCAGACACCCGCTCGAACACATCGTCACGGCGCGCGCTCCTCCGCGCACGTCACGGCTTCGTACTCGCCCTGCTGCTGTGCGCCGCGTCCGCGTGCACCGCGCCGATTCCCTCCGGTGAACCGGCCCCGGAGCCCACGGCCTCCGTCACGTTCACCGTGGCCGCGGACACCGTCACTTCCGAATCCCAGACACCGGGCGCCCTGCGCCTGCGTCCCTTCGGGTCCACCTTCGCGGACGTGGCCCGCATCCGCATCGACGTGGAGGACGCGGCCAGCCACAGCGCGCTGTTCACGAACTTCGACCTGGTGCCCTCGCCCTCCGGGTGGTCCGGCACGATGCCGTCCCTACCGCGCCACCGCGCGCTCACGTTCATCGCCCGGGCGTTCGGCGGTGGCGACGCGCTGCTCTTCCAGGGCAGCACCACGCAGACGCTCGTCGCGGACCGGGAGACGGTGGCCATCACGCTCGCCCCTCCGGATGGCGCACCCATCACGCTGCCTCGCATCCCCCGCATCCAGATTCCCGGGGAGCTGCTCTTCGGCCAGCCCGCCACCCTCACCTTCTTCGTCGAGGCCACCTCCGGCGAGGCCCTGAGCTTCACCCTCACCGCCGCCCCCGACGGGGGCACGTTCCTGCCCTCGAGCGGCACGTTCACCCTCACCGGCACGTCCGGCGCCTTCGTCGCCCGCTACCTGCCCCCCTTCGGCCTCCCCAGCCCCACCGACTACACGCACGCGCTCACCGTCACGAATCCGGCGGGGCACTCGGTCAGCGCCACCTTCGTCACGCGCGTGCTGCCCGCGGACCGCTCCACCGATTCGCTGGGCACCACCGTGCGCGTGCTCTTCAACCCCGTCATCAAGGGCCTGTCCGCGTCCCGCCTCGCCGGCACCTCCGACGTCGCGTGGACCGCGTCCGTCTCCGACGACCAGCCCGCACAGACGCTCGGCTACGCGTGGAGCTTCGCGCCGGATGCCCCCGTCACCCCCGCCCCGGGCTTCACCACCCAGGCCAACCCCACCGTCCTCCAGCACTACGCCACGTCGCTCCAGGGCCGCCTCACGCTCCAGGTCACCGACGCCGCCGGAGGCCGCACCACCGCCACCTACCGCCTGGGCGCCCTGCAGTTCCCGGATGCCCCCGTGCAGACCGGCGGCCCCACCGACGTCGCCCAGCTCCGCGCCGGGGACAGCCACACCTGCGCCCTGCTCAACGACGGCTCCGTGCGCTGCTTCGGCGGCGGCGCGCAGGGACGGCTCGGCTACACCGGCACCGCCAACGTCGGTGACGACGAGACGCCCGCGTCCCTGGGCCCCGTGCCCCTGGCCCCCGGCGAGAAGGCCGTGCAGCTGGCCACCGGCCTGGGCCACACCTGCGCCCTGCTCTCCACCGGCCTTGTCCGCTGCTGGGGCGCCAACGCCTTCGGCCAACTGGGCCTGGGCCACGTGCGCTCCATCGGCGACGATGAACCCATCGCCAGCGTGGGCACCGTCCACCTGGGCGGAGCCCGCGCGCTGCGCATCACGGCGGGCGACAACCACACCTGCGCCCTGCTCACCTCCGGCCGCGTGCGCTGCTGGGGATCCAACGCCCGCGGACAACTGGGATACGGCAACCTCCTCCACCTGGGCGACGACGAGGCCCCGCCCGCCGACGACGTCCCCGTGGGCGCTCCCGTGCAGGACCTGGTCGCGGGCGGCAACCACACCTGCGCCCTGCTCTTCTCCGGTCACATCCGCTGCTGGGGCGCCAACAGCTTCGGACAACTGGGCTACAGCCGTAACGATGATGTCGGTGACACCGAGTTGCCCTCCACCGCCGGAGACGTGGACGTGGGCGGCACCACCGTGCAGCTCGCCCTGGGCGGCAACCACACCTGCGCCCTGCTGGACTCCGGCGCCGTGCGCTGCTGGGGCGCCAACAGCACGGGCCAGGTGGGCAGCGGCAACCCCGACTACGCCACGCCCCGCACCCAGGTGGAGCTGGGCTCCGGCCTGCGCGCCGTGCAGGTGGCCACCGGTGCCCAGCACACCTGCGCCCTGCTGGAGTCCGGCCAGCTCAAGTGCTGGGGCAACGGCGCCCGGGGCCGGCTGGGCCAAGCCAACGTCCGCTCGCTGTCCGCGCCCGGCGCCGCCAGCGTCGACGTGGGCGGCGCTCCCGCCGTGTTCCTCACCGCCGGGGGACAACACACCTGCGCCGTGCTCTCCACCGGCCGCGCGCTGTGCTGGGGCTTCAACGCCACCGGACAACTGGGGTACGGCCACGTGCGCGCCATCGGCGATGACGAAGCGCCCGCGCTCGCCGGGAGCATCCTCCTCGTGTCGCCCTGACACCGTTCACGGGAGGGCCATGACGCCTGCCCGCCTGCCCTTCGGCCTCAGCGTGACGGGGACCGACGCCGCTTGCAGGACCGGGCGACCGTTACGAACGTCAGTCGGACGGAGGAATACATCATGGCCGACAACAACCCGCGTCAGACGCCCCCGCAGCCCGCCGAGGACTTCTACGGACGCCCCACCGGCGCGCCCCAGGACGACGCCGCGCCCCGCGAAGGCCAGGGCTCCACCTCCTCCTCTCCCCGCGACGAAGAGGCGGACCGCAAGGCCCACCCGCGTCCGGACACGGATGACGAGGAACGCCCGCCCCGCGAGCTCACCGAGGCCGACGAGAAGGGCATCCGGCCCCGCGACGCCAGCGACACGGACGACCGGGACCTCACGCCCCGCGACGCCAGCGGCCTGCACCCCTACGACCCTCGCGAGCGGTCTCCCGGGGCCTCGCTGGATGACATCCCGGACGGCGATGGGCCTCGCAGCGACGCGGGCACCAATCCCCTCTCCGACGTGTACCGCTACGGCCACCCGGACCGCTCGCCGGACCGCGAGCGCTGACAGCCGGGGCGGGAAAGACAGACACCGACGGACCGCCGGGCCAGGAACCGGGGCACACCGCCCCGTCCTGGCCCGTGTCGCGTCGCTAGCCCACGCTCAGCCCACGCGGCGCGGCGCGTGCTCCAGGCGATGGGCGTCCACCCACGCCTGCGCCTGCGTCATCGTGTCCACGAAGACCGTGTCGAAGCTGGCCGCGTGCCCGGTGAGCAGCATGGCCACCGACATCGCCTTGCCCACCACCCGCTGCGTCAGGTCCGAGCCCACGTACACCACCGAGCGCATCCACTCCGCGCGCACGTTGTTCGCCAGGTACTTGCGCGACTCGGTGGGCAGCTCCGAGCCCTGCACCTGCGCCACCAGGTAGAACGGTCCGTTGACCGCCATCTCCTCGTAGACACGCAGACACCACTTCGCGTCCTGCAATCCCACCAGACCCACGTACTGCGTATGCAACGCGTCCGGCGCCAGCATCCGGATGCGATGCGCGCCGCACGTCCACTCGCGTGATTGATCCATTGAGTACTCCCCCCGTTCAGGCCTGCCTCCACCCTACGCCGACCCCCTCCGCCCGAGGGAAGAGCCGGCCCGCGAACCTGCCCTTCAGGGCAGGTCCTGCCTGTCCTTTGGATGTCAGACCCCCTCTGTACTGTGTACCCATTCCGACAGCCTTCCAGAGGGGGAATCACCGTGCCGGAAACCCGTGAACTGCCGCGAGTGTCGGTCAACAAGCTGGGCGAATACCCCGCCCGCAGGAAGCGCATCATCCATGACCAGAAGCACCCGCCGGACGCGCAGTACCTGCGCTACCCGGAGGCGTCCTACGCCGTCACCGACTTCCTGTGCCGCGGCCTGGACATGAATGTGTTGAAGGAGGCCCAGCGCCGGTTCGCCTGCGCGGTGCCGACGTCGGAGTTCGAGGCGCAGCGCATGCAACTGTGTTCGGAGGCGCTGGAGCGCTTCGCGGACCTGGTGCCGTGGCTGGACCTGGACGACGCCATCATCAGCGCGGTGGGCGCGGAGCCGCCGGTGCTGGAGATGGCGGGCGTCACCATCAGCGTGCGCCCGGAGGTGGTGGTGCAGCGGCTGGACAAGCAGGGCCAGCCGCGCGTGGGGTTGATGAAGCTCTACTTCTCCAAGACGCAGCCGCTGGATGAGCGGTCGGGGCAGTACATCGGCACGCTGTTGCAGCGCTTCGCGGAGCAGCACCTGTGCCGGCTGGGCCCGGCGGACCACCGGCTGATGACCGTGGTGGACGTGTTCGCGGGGTCGCTGTTCGTCGCGCCGCGCGCGCACATCCGCCGGCTACCGGGCGTTCAACTTCGTGCGCCCGGTGAACTGGAGCGCCACCACCAGCGCGCGCAGCACCTCGCGCTGGGAGCGCTTGCCCCCGAAGAAGATGACGGCGCGAAACCACTCCGGGCGCACGTGCTGGGCCAGGTACTTGCGCGGCGCCAGCGGCAGCGCGGTGCCGTCCGTCATGGGCCCCATGGAGCTGCCCAGGTCCACCACGAGGTAGAAGGGCCCGCCCAGCTCCGCGTACCGCTCCTGGAGCACGTCCATGAGCTGGCGCACCTCCTCCTGGGAGAAGCTGCCGCGGATCGTCGCCCAGAGGACGTCGGACGACTCCAGCGACACCCGCTGTGCCCCGAACACCCATTCCCGCAGTGCTGCCATACCCTCTCTCCCACGCAGAGGCTCCGAGGGTACTCAAAACCGGAGCAACGTCACCAGTCCGTGACGCCCTCTTTCCCGGGTGACGGACCGCCATGCGACCTCACGGGTCCCGCGCTCGCGCTCCCGGGGGTGGCCCCGTGGGATGGGTGCTCGCGGTCCCGTCGCGTCGTGGACACTCGTGCGCGCGACAACGGCGCCGGGTGAACGCCGGGCCCGCCGCCGGGGTTTTTCCGTGGGGGGAGGGTCTGCCGGGTGGTGAACAGAAGCCGCTATGATTGCCGGCGGGCGACCGTGCGGACGGTCGCCGGTGGGTGCGCCGCCGACCGGTTGTCGGGGCGGGCCTCCTTGCTCACTGTGAAGAGTCGCGCGCGAAGGCGCGCGTGGATGGGGGCGTGGTGCTGGACTCCTTGTGGAACAAGCGCGCCGTGCTCGTGTCGGGCAAGGGCGGCGTGGGGAAGACGACGCTGTCCGCGGCGATGGCCGTGGCGGCGGCGCGCTCCGGCCGTGCGGTGCTGCTGGCGGAGCTGTCGCCGGACGAGGGCGGTCCGTCCACCCTGGCGGGTCTGGTGGGCGCGAAGGAGGCCGGGGCGAAGGTGGTCCCGGTGCGGCCGAACCTGTCCTTCGTGCGCCTGTCCGCCTCCGAGGGCCACCGCCAGTTCCTGGAGGAGACGCTGCCGGCGAAGTGGCTGGCGGAGGCCGCGCTGCGCTCGCGCGCGCTCAGGCGCTTCCTGGAGGCCGGGCCCGCGCTCAAGGAGATGGGGCTGCTGTACCAGATGCTGACGCTGGTGCGGCGCACGCACCCGGACGGCCGCCCGCTGTATCCGCTGGCGGTGTTGGACCTGCCCGCCACCGGCCACGCGATGGCGCTGGCCACGCTGCCCCGGAGCCTGCTGTCGCTCATCCCGGGCGGGCCCATTGGCCGCGCGATGCGCGAGGGCCTCGACCTGTTGCAGGACCCCGCGCGCACCGGCGTGGTGCTCACGACGCTGCCGGAGCCGCTGCCGGTGAGCGAGACGCTGGCGCTGGCCAAGGAGCTGAAGGACGTGGGCCTGCCCCTGTCCGTCGCGGTGCTCAACCGGCTGCCGGAGGACCCCTTCACGCCCGAGTCGCGCGCGGCGCTGGAGCGGCTGTTGGAGACACATGGGCCGCACCGGGGACAGCGCGCGCTGGAGCGGCTGGAGCGCGCCCGGGAGGCCCGCCAGCGGCTCCAGGCGGGCACGGCCGTGCCACAATGGGGGCTGCCGGACCTGGCCCTCACCGGGCCGGCGCTGGTGGAGCGGCTGTCGGAGCTGTTGGTGCCCACACTCGAGCAGGCCGCCCATCCCGGCGGTCGGGAGGCCACGCCATGAACCTGGACGCCATGTTGCGCGACAAGCGGGTCATCGTCCTGTGCGGCGCCGGAGGGGTGGGCAAGACGACGACGGCGGCGGCGCTGGGCGTGGCCGCGGCGCGCGCGGGGCGCCACGTGCTGGTGCTCACCATCGACCCGGCGCGACGGCTGGCGGAGGCGATGGGTCTCAAGGAGAACGGCCCGGAGCCCACCACGGTGCCCCCGGAGCGGCTCTACGCGGACGGTCCCCGGGGCGAGGGGCGGCTGGACGTGTGGATGCTGGAGCCGCGCGTCGTCTTCGAGCGCATGGTGCGCAAGCTGTCCGCCACGGAGAGCGCCGCGCGCGCCATCCTGGACCACCGGCTGTACCGCTTCCTGTCGGAGCTGGTGGCGGGCGTGCAGGAGTACGCCGCCGCCGAGGCGCTGGACGGCTTCCTTACGGACGGCCACTACGACCTCATCCTCCTGGACACCCCGCCCAGCCGCCACGCGCTGGACTTCCTGGAGGCGCCGGGCCGGCTGGCGCGCTTCCTGGATGACCGGGTGATTTCCCTCTTCGGCCCCGACTCCAGCCGCACCGGCCGCCTGTGGCAGGGCGCGCAGGCGCTGGTGGGCAAGGTGCTGGACGGCGTCTTCGGCGGAGGCTTCGCGCAGGAGATGCGCACCTTCGTGGGGGCCTTCGGCGGCCTGTTCGCCGGCATCCGCCTGCACACGGAGCGGCTGCGCGCGCAGTTGTCGTCCAAGGACGCGGCCTTCCTGCTCGTCACCTCGCCGGAGGCCGCGGCGCTGCGCGAGGCCACCTTCTTCAAGGACACGCTCCAGGCGCGCGGCCTGCCCTTCGCGGGCTACGTGCTCAACCGCAGTTGGGCGCGCGAGGACGGGCTCGCCCCGGCCGCCAATCTGAAGTCCCACGCCCACAACGCCGTGGACACCGACGCCGTGCTCGCGCTGGAGCACCTGGCGGATGTGGAGGACGCGCGCGCGGACGCCCACCGTTCGCTGCTGGCGAGGCTGGCGGAGGGGCTGCCCCTGGGCGCCATGGCCATCGCCGCGCCGGACGCGGGCGCGGACCTGGAGGACTTCCGGGGGCTGGTGCACCTGGGCGAGGCGCTCACCGTCGCCTGACGTCCGGGCGGTGCGTGTTCGCGCGCCCCAGGCAGGGCGGACGGGCGACCGTCGCCGCTCCCGGTCGGCTGGAGCTTTGCGCGCTCCCGGCGGCTTCCCATGTTCGTCAGGCGAGGAGGCTTGCGACGCACATGGGAACCAAGGACTACAGCAACGGAAACGGCCGGCAGGACCTGGGGCGCTCGGACCGGTCCACCCCGCCCACCGACGCCATGGCCACGCACCGTCCACCGGACACGGCCCCTCCGGGCTCGCGGGAGCGCGCGGAATCCGACGTGAGCGGGTGGAGCCCCGCGCGCGACGAGGAGCCGGCCGCGCGCCAGGGACGCTTCCACCGCGCCGCCGCGTGGCGTCTGGGCCAGGTGCGCACCGACGTGGACGACACCGGCGCCTGGCGCGAGGACCGCGAGGGTGAGCGCGGCGGCGCCGTGGGCCCCTATGGCCGCGACGACCGGGACGTGCGCTCCGCCACCGGACAGCCGCCCCGGGAGCGCGAGGAGCGGGACGTGCGCTCCCCTGGCGGCCGGGACGCGCGCTCCGCCGGGGCACAGGAGACCTCCGACCGGGACATGCGCTCCGCCTCGGGACAGCGCCCCTCCGTTCGGGACATGGGAGACGTGCGCCCCGTGGCCGTCCAGAATCCCTACAGGGGCGGCGCCACCTCCACCCGCGAGCAGGGCGCCTACGGCGTCGATGACCGCAGCGAACGCTCCTCCGGGCAGGTCGCCCGCCGGGTGATGGGGGATCAGGAGCTGGAGATGCACCCCCAACGCGCCGACTACCGCGACTGGGACCGCACCGGCTACGGCGGCGAGGAGCCGCTGCTGCGCGACCGCCGCCCCCAGGCGCCCCGTGAAACACCCGCACGCTCGACGCCGAGCCCCACCTCGGGCCCGACCTCGCGACGCAGGTGGCAGCGCGAGCCGCTCACCGCGCGCGACATCATGACCCGCGCGGTGCGCACCGCCCGCCGCGACAGCACCCTGCGCGAGGTGGCGCAACTGATGAAGGACGAGGACTGCGGCGTCGTGCCCATCGTGGACGCGGAGGGGCGGCTGCTGGGGCTCGTCACGGACCGGGACCTGGCGCTGCGAGCCTTCACTGGCGGCCGAGCGGTGGACGGCCTGCGCGCGGCGGACGTGATGACGGAGGACATCGAGGCGGTGCTGCCGGAGGAGGACCTGCACGGCGTCATCGACCTGATGGGGCGCAAACAGGTGCGCCGCGTCCCCGTCGTGGAGCCCGACGACCGGCTCGTGGGCATCATCGCGCTGGGGGACATCGCCAGCCGCGCGGATCAGGACGAGGAGTTGCAGGACGCGCTGGAACGCATCTCCTCGCGGCGCTCGTTCTGGAGCCGGCTGCGCTAGCCGCACCCGTGAGGCGCGGCGCACGAAGCCCGCGCCTCACGCGATGGCGACGACCACCCCGGACGCATCCGACGTCGCGGTGAACTTCTTCAGGTCGGACGTGGCCACCCCTTCGATACGGGCGCCCGTCTTGGTGAACGTCGACGCGTGGCAAGGGCACAGCAGCCCGTCCACGCTCGACTCGAATCCCACCTCGCACCCCTGATGCGGGCAGACGGAATCCACCGCCGAATAGGTGCCATCCTCCAGCTTGAAGATGAACACCGTCTTGCCGTAGCCGGTGGGCCTGCCGCTCACCATGCCGCCGGTGTCCTGGAGCGCGGGGAACTGGGCGAACGAGAGCGTCAGCGTCCCGCCGACCACCGCCGGGAAGGCGTCATCACCGGACTTGAGCGAGATGCTCAGCACCTGGGTGCCCGCGTTGTACGTGGCCACGTAGGCCTTCAGGGGCACCGTGGCGGGCGCGTTCGTCACCGCGCCCGTCAGGTCGAAGCGCGACAGGTGGCAGGGGCACACGGCCTCCTTGCCGTCGAAGCCCATGGGGCAACCCACGTGGGTGCACGTGGCGGACAGCACCGCGTACGTGCTGTCCGAGGGGTGCACCACCAGCAGGTTCTCCTGCCCGGAGCCGCCCGGAAAGCGCAGCGTCACCGAACCGCCCACGCGGGACAGGTCCGGGTAGCGCTGCACCACCAGCGACACGATGCCGTCCTCGCCCGGGGCGGGCACGTCCAACAGCGGCGAGGGGTCGATGTCCGGCGCGCACGCGGGAATCCCCGCGACGGCGACGCCCGTGCCCAACAGCTTCTTGAAGAAGTCGCGACGCGACGAGCTCACGTGCCCTCCTGGAAGACGAGGTGGGGCTCCAACACCAGCTTGTCGTCCACCTTCACCATCAGCAGCGTGGGGCGCTCAATCTTGAAGCCCTCCAGGCTGACCTCGAAGGTGCCGTCCGCGGTGACCTTCTTCGCGGACTCGAACTTCACCGTCATGGGGACCTCCACGTCCTTCGTCACGCCGTGGAAGGTCAGCTTGCCCTTGAGGACCACCGGCACGGAGCCCGGGAAGGTCGCGGGGGCCTTCACGCCCGTGGCCACGGCCTGGAGCGTGATGAGCGGGAACTTCGCCGCCTCCGTCACCTCCAACATGTGCGTGTCGCGGTTGGAGTTCTGCGAGTCGAAGTCCTTCACCTGCGCGCGCACGGCCACCTGGAGCGTGCCGTCCGGCTTCAGCACGGCCTTGCCCTCGCTGGGGGGCGCCTTGCCGGACACCTCGTGCAGCTTGTGGATGAGCTTGTAGGTGAGCGAGCTGGCGTCCTTCTTCACCGAGTACAGCCGCGGAGCGTCCTGCGCGACGGCGGGGAGCGCGAGCATCAGGGCGGCGAGCGTGGCGAGTCGTCGAACAATCACGGCGTCCTCCAGAGGGGGTACGGCTCTGCCTCCGCACAACGGCCGGCGCGCGGAGACATTCACGGCAGGGGGGTTGAGGTCAGAAGGTGAGCGTCACGATGCCCGCGGCGACGCAGCCCAGCGTGGCATAGCCAACCACCTGGTGCGCGGTGGCGTACTTCGGCTCCTGGAGCTCGCCGTAGCTGTGGGTGGCCAGGATGCCCAGCACGGCCTGCGCCACCATGCCGGCGGTGGCCAGGCTCATGAAGATCTTGTGGAACGTCACCGTGTCCCACTGGAAGGCGCGCTCCACCGGATCCGGCGCCAGGAGCCCCAGCGCGCCCACGGTGGCGAACAGCACCGACGTGCCGATGACGACGCCCCGGTGCCACGCGAGCAGCGTCCGGTCATCCCCGCCGCCCCGGAACGAGCGGTTGAACTGGATCTGCCCCAGCACCGTGGCCGCCGTGAGGCCGCCCGCCATGCCCAGGCCCAGGCCCTGGTGCAAGAGGAGCATGGTGCGCCGCGTCTTGAGCTGGCTGTCCAGCTCCGGATCCAACAGGCCCGCCGAGGCCTCCGCCTCCGGCGCGAGCAGGTCGAAGTCCAGGCTGGGCTCCGGGGTGGAGGAGCCCGTGGAGGGCTGCGACTCCGGGGTGGCGGACACCGGCGGCGTCACGTCCGGCGTCACCTGCGCGGGCGCGGCGGGCGCGGACTCGGCGGGCGCCGTCTCCTGGGCAGGAGGCGCGGGCGGCGGCGGAGGGACGGGCTTGCGCTTCGTGGACTTGGACTTGCGCTTCGTCGCCGCGACCAGCACGGGGGCGTCCGACGCGAGATTCGCGCTGGCGGGGGAGGCGGCCAGGAGCAGGACGGCCAGGAGGGGGGCAATGACGCGGGTCATCATGGGGTTCCCGAAAGGGGGACGACGCGGCCCGTCGAAATGGGGGAGGCCACCCCTCCACGCTACCCCGGCTCGCGGCCCGGGTGCACGGGAGTGCACACCGGGTCCCGGAAGCTCTTGCGGCAGTGATAAGTCGCCCGGGGGGTGGAATCCCCTGGAACCCCCGGGCCCCTGAAAAGTCTCGTGGCGGCTCAGGCCGGGGTGGTCGCGGGGACCTCGGAGCGGGGCGCGGTGTCGTGCGACAGCTCCTGGCCCAGGGCGTGCGGATCGAAGTAGGCGAAGAAGCGCCGGATGCGGTCGCCGTCCCATTCGATGATGGAGACGCCCTCGTAGGCGATGGCGGCGCCATTGTGGGACTGGCCCTGCGTCTCCCACTCCAGGGCCACGCGGTCACCGGATTCGATGACGTTGCGGAAGGTGGACTTCACGTCCCCCAGGGTGGCCTTGTATTCGGTCCAGAAGCGGCGGGCGCCGTCGATGCCCTTGAAGACGCTGGGCGAGGCCACGTTGCTCACCTGGGCGTCATCGGCGAAGAGGGCGAGCAGCGACTCGACGTCGCCATCCGCCTCCAGTTTCAACAGGGCGTCCACGAACCGCTGCGCTCGTTCCATCGGCATCCGCGTCCTCACTCGTTGGCAAAGGGGCTTTGCGGGAAGGGTGCGCACGTGGGGTGCAGGTGGCCGCCGCGCAAGGTCGCCCCCCTGCCCCCCGGAC